>NZ_JBQSWX010000023.1:0-56398 GCF_052377615.1 Arthrobacter sp. AOP36-A1-22 | reverse complement strand
GCTAGGCTTCGACGGTAGTGACAGTGGTGGGGCCGGGGGGGGGCGCCCGGGGCCCCCCCCGCGGGGCCCCCCCCCCCGTTGGGACTTCGTTGGTGCCAGGCAACTTGCACCTTTTCAGGAAGAAGCTGCCGGTCGGCTACTTCACCTGGGCGATGATGGTCTCGGCGACCTCGCGCATGCTCAGTCGCCGGTCCATCGACGTCTTCTGGATCCACCGGAAGGCCTCGGGTTCGGTCAACCCCATTTTGGTAGTCAAGACGGATTTGGCGCGCTCGACCAGCTTGCGGGTGGCGAACTGCTCCTGCAGGTCATCGACCTCGCGTTCGAGGGCGATGACCTCCTCGTGGCGGGACAGGGCGATTTCAATGGCCGGGATCAAGTCGTTCGGGCTGAACGGCTTCACGACGTAGGCCATGGCACCGGCTTCGCGGGCCCGCTCGACGAGTTCCTTCTGGCTGAAGGCGGTGAGCAGGACGACGGGGGCGATCCGCTCCTTGACGATGATCTCCGCGGCAGAGATCCCGTCCATCACGGGCATCTTCACGTCCATCAGGACAAGATCGGGGCGGTGCTCACGGACCAGGTCCACCGCCTTCTCACCGTTATCTGCTTCGGCGACGACCTCGAACCCCTCACCCGTGAGGATCTCGACGATATCCAGCCGGATGAGGGTCTCGTCCTCGGCGACAACTACCCGGCGGGCCGGCGAGGGAGTTGCCTCGGCTGTGTCTTCTGTCATGGTGATTCTCCTGGCTGCCCCGGGAAATCGGGGCGGTGGGTTCTCGGATTCAGTAACAAGCCTATCGGCATGTAGAGTTGTTTAGCGCACCGCGTGACTGTGATGTTCTGCCCGTTTGATTCGGGCGGTTTGACAAGTCCGCGGGGCGAGTTGGGCCCGAGTGGCGGAATGGCAGACGCGTCGCACTCAAAATGCGATATCGAGAGATGTGTGGGTTCGAGTCCCACCTCGGGCACCGATCGGCCCCGACCCCCGGATGACCGGGGATCGGGGTCTTTTTCGTGGGCGGAGCCCCTGGCCTTTCCGGGTCTCCGGGGCGCTGGAAGTGGCGATCTTCAGACACCGCTGCGTGACCTTGTCTGCCGGTCGGTGCAGCAGCACAGGGCCGGCGACGCACGCGGCATGCACGAACCCAGCGAGGCGCTGGAAGGCCGGCAGGTTCTGGGCGGATGCCTCGCGGTCATGGGAGTGGGCAGCGGTCCCGCGTCTCACTGACCGCATACGGCCGGCGCGGTATCGGTGATGGACAAGTGCCCCGGGGGGAGCTGCTGCATGAGTTGGACCAAGACTTTGCCGCCCTTCTGCTCGTGTGGGCGCGCCACCATGATCACCCGATCGCCATGGCTGGTGGTGGTGTTTGAACATCGCGGAACCGTCGAGACGTCTTTCTCCGCCCCCGGCGTTTGGGCTGGGTGCTGACGCCCTGCAGTTCTGAACCGGACGGCGGGTACCTCGGCGAGCCAGGGGAGCGTCAGTCGTCCAGGATCATGGTCTTGTTCCTGGAGTCCTGTGGCGGGGCATGCTGGCCGACGCTGGTCGGAGGGGGCCTGGAGGCTCCCGGGGGGCGGCAGCGGCGGAAACCGGCTCCGTAGTCGGGAGCGCCCCGGGGGATGCGACGGCGACGAGGGGGAGGTCCTGCTCTTGGCCCCACGCCGTCCAATAGGCTGTGGGGCGGGTGGCAAAGGAACGAGTCAGTTCTTCGCGGGTGCCACCGACGAGGCGGGTGAGTCGTTCGGCGAAGTGTGGTTCGATCGCCGCGACGGCAACGAATCCGTCGGCTGTTGCGTACACTCCATACGCAGGTATCGCACCGCCGAGGACGGCACCGGGAGAGGTGAGTCCGTGCCGGGTGCCGGCGGCTGCGGCGTGCGCCGCCTCTTCGAGGACCACCTTCTCGTGGACGCCCTGAAGGCCCTGGTCGCGCTGACGCAACGCCGAAAGGGTGGCGACCACTGCGCGTTCGGAACCCAGGATGTCGGCGACCGGTACCAGCGGCAGGGCCGGGGGAAGCAGTGTTCCATGCTCGGCCTGGTAGGTGAGGTCGTGACCTGGCTGCTCGGCCCGGGCGCCGTCGTGCCCGACGATTTCCACCAGGGCGATGCCGCGGGTCTTCAGTATCTCGCCGAGATCAAGCCGGGCGAGGGCCGAGGGGCGCATCGACGTCAGCAGGACGTCGGCATCGGTGAGAAGTTCTTCGAACTCCGACCTGCTGGCCGGGTCCTTCAAGTCCAGGGGGACGACGTCCTGCCCCGTGACGAGTTCCTCATACCAGTGGGGGGCGACGCTCCGGAGCGGGTCGCCCTGCGGTGGTTCGACCTTGATGACGGTTGCTCCGAGCTCGGTCAGCCGGGATGCGGCCAACGGCCCCGGGAGGTT
Source organism: Arthrobacter sp. AOP36-A1-22 (assembly GCF_052377615.1). Taxonomy (NCBI): domain Bacteria; kingdom Bacillati; phylum Actinomycetota; class Actinomycetes; order Micrococcales; family Micrococcaceae; genus Arthrobacter; species Arthrobacter sp. AOP36-A1-22. Next base: position 54,003 of record NZ_JBQSWX010000023.1, on the reverse strand, counting down.
GATGGCAACCGAGACCACGACAATGCCTGACAGCGGGTGGGACATGAACTCTCCTAATGACTGTGACCTGAATTACTCTTTGTACAGTTGTGCAGCATGCAGTTCGATCGTTCAATGGTTTGTGGTCTAGCATAGCCTTGTGGATAGAACGAAGGCATCAAACCCGGCAGGCCTGTCGACGGCATGGTCCTCCAACGACCTGACCTCCAAGGCCCGGATCCGCAATGCGGCGCTCACCCTGTTTGCGCAGCAGGGGGAGGACGGCACTTCCATGCGGGCGATCGCCACGGCAGCCGGGGTGACCGTCGGGCTGGTCACCCATCACTATGGGACCAAGGACGGGTTGCGGGAGGCCGTGGACACCCTCGTCGTCGAGCTCTTCGCCGATACCCTCGCAGCCTTGCCGAACGAGGGGGGCCCTCGCCGGGTCCTCGGCTTGCGGGACGAGGCCGTGGCCGGGATGCTGCACGCCAATCCGACGATCGTCGACTATCTGCGGCGGTCCCTCCTGCACGGACCGGGACGCCCCGCCGACATCCTGAGCCGGCTGGCCGCGTTGACGGCCGAGCAGACCCGCGTCCTGCGGGACGCCGGAGTGGTGTCGACTGATCGCAGTGTCACCGAGCAGACGGTCACCACGATCGTCCGCCAGCTCGGGCGGCAGCTGCTGCAACCACTGGCCAATCGCATCGTCGACGAGTTCGGCGAACCCGGCGAAAACGCCCCGGAACTCTATGTGGGCGTCAAATCCTGATCGGCAGGCACCGTCCCCCCGGTGGGACCCCGGACTCCGTGCCCGGCACCGTATGATCGCCCTGTAAACGTTCAAAGGAGAATGATGTCAGCACGGATTCCGCCCGCCACCGCTTCCGATGTCCTGGACCTCGATGGTCTGTTGAGCGCCCCCGAGCTCGAACTGCGCTCCACGGTCCGCGCCTTCGTGGACTCACGGATCCGACCGAACATCGCCACCTGGTACGAGGAGGCCCGTTTCCCCGTGGAACTGGCCCGTGAACTCGGCAGCCTGGGCTTGCTGGGCATGCACTTGGAGGGGTATGGCTGTCCGGGCCGCAGTGCCGTCGAATACGGGATCGCGGCGATGGAACTGGAGGCCGGTGATTCGGGTCTGCGGACCTTCGTCTCGGTCCAGGGGTCCTTGGCCATGTCGGCGATCCACCGGTTCGGTACCGAGGAGCAGAAGAACAAGTATCTGCCGTCGATGGCCGCCGGAGAGGTCATCGGCTGTTTCGGACTCACCGAGCCCACCGCCGGATCGGACCCGTCGGCGATGGCCACCACCGCGGTGCACGACGGCGATGGATGGGTCCTCAACGGCGCCAAACGGTGGATCGGGTTGGCTACCATCGCCCAGATCGCCGTGATCTGGGCCATGACCGACGAGGGGGTCCGCGGTTTCCTGGTGCCCACCGACGTCGCAGGCTTCACGGCCACCGTGATCGAACCGAAGCTGTCGATGCGCGCCTCCATCCAATGCGATCTGACCTTCGAGGACGTGCGGTTGCCGGATTCGGCGTTGCTCCCCGGTGCGAAGGGGCTGCGCGGCCCGTTCTCCTGCCTGAACGAGGCCCGCTACGGGATCATCTGGGGCGCGATGGGAGCTGCCAGGGATTCCTACGAATCCGCCCTGGAGTATTCCAAGGAGCGGATGCAGTTCGATCAGCCGCTGGCCGGGTACCAGATCACCCAGGTCAAGCTGGTGGATATGCTTCTGGAGATCCAGAAGGGCACGCTGCTGGCCATCCATACCGGACGGCTCAAGGATGCAGGAACCCTGGAGCCGGTGCAGATCTCGGTCGGAAAGCTGAACAACTGCCGGGAGGCGATCTGGATCTGTCGGGAGGCGCGGACGGTCCTGGGCGGTAACGGGATCACCTTGGACCATGCGCCGATGCGCCATGCGAACAACCTCGAATCGGTGCGCACCTACGAGGGGACCGACGAGGTCCACACCTTGATCCTGGGCAACCACATCACCGGCATCCCGGCCTTCAGATGAGGACCGGCGGTGGGCCCCGCGACTGGTTCGGGGCCCGACCAGCTATTCGAAGGGCGAGGGGTCTCCCATGCCGACCCGGACGATCTCGGGCACCCCGCTGGAGAAATCCACCACGGTCGTCGGTTCTGTGCCGCATTCACCGGAGTCGATGACGGCGTCGACCTGGTGGTCCAGGCGTTCCTTGATCTCCCAGCCCTGGGTGAGGGGTTTCTCCTCGTCGGGCAACAGCAACGTGGTGGACAGCAGGGGCTCGCCCAGCTCCGCCAGCAGGGCCTGAACCACCCGGTGGTCCGGTATGCGGACCCCGACGGTTTTCTTCTTCGGGTGCAGCAGGCGCTTGGGCACCTCGGAGGTGGCCTTGAGGATGAAGGTGTAGCTCCCCGGCGTGGCCGCCTTCAGACTTCGGAAGACCGCGTTGCCCATCTCCACGAAACGTCCCATCTGGGCGAAGTTGCTACACATCAGGGTGAAGTGGTGTTTGTCATCAAGCTGTCGGATGGTGCGGATCCGATCCAAGGCCTTCCGGTTGCCCAATTGGGCGCCGAACGCGTAGCAGGAATCGGTGGGGTAGGCGATCAGCGCACCGTCCTGCAGCAGGTCAACGACCTGTCCGAGGGCACGGGGTTGCGGATCCTGAGGGTGGACGTCGAAGAATCTAGCCATGACAGGAGACTACGACCCGCAGGCGGAACTTGCACGCGACGCCCCGCCGTACGGACCGCGGAGTTGACTGGCGCCCCGCCGGCCCTAAGATGAATGTGCGCCGCGGGTGACGAATGTGTGACCATGGTATGACTTCCGGGTCGAACTACTCCCTGCGGTACGACCGCGCTCTTTTGCCATCTCAAGATTGGTTCCTAGATGGATCTCACACTCATCGTTGTCCTGGTGATTGCCCTGGCTCTGTTCTTTGATTTCACGAACGGGTTCCACGACACGGCCAACGCCATGGCAACCCCGATCGCCACCGGCGCCATCAAGCCCAAGACGGCAGTAGCCCTCGCCGCGGTCCTGAACCTGGTGGGTGCCTTCCTCTCCACCGAGGTCGCCACCACGATTTCAGGCGGACTGATCAACGAAGGGGACAACGGGTTCTCCATCGGACCCGAAATCATCTTTGCCGGCCTCATGGGCGCCGTCGTCTGGAACATGCTGACCTGGTTGCTCGGTCTGCCCTCCAGCTCATCCCACGCCCTCTTCGGCGGACTCATCGGTGCCGCGATCGCCGGTGCCGGTTTCTCCGTCGTCAACTACGGAACCGTGATCTCCAAGGTGCTGCTTCCGGCCTTGCTGGCTCCGTTGATCGCCGGCCTGGCTGCCTACCTATGTACCAAATTGGCCTATTGGGTGACCAAGCGCCCTTCGGGCCTCTCCTCGCCCAAGCGCGGAGGTTTCCGTGTCGGTCAGGTCTTCTCCTCCTCGTTGGTGGCCCTGGCCCACGGCACCAACGATGCACAGAAGACGATGGGCGTCATCACCCTGGCCCTGGTCGCCTCGGGGCTGCAGGAATCGGGAAGCCACGTCCACTTCTGGGTCATCGCCGCCTGCGCCTTGGCCATCGCTCTGGGCACCTACGTGGGCGGCTGGCGCATTATCGCCACCATGGGCACCGGCCTCACCGAGGTCAAGCCGGCCCAGGGCTTCTCCGCCGAGGCCTCGACCGCCGCGGCCATCCTAGCCTCCTCGCACCTGGGCTTCGCCCTGTCGACCACCCAGGTGGCCTCCGGTTCCGTGATCGGTTCGGGTCTGGGACGCAAGGGGGCCTCCGTCCAGTGGCGTACCGCCGGGAAGATCGCCACCGGGTGGCTCTTCACGCTGCCGGCAGCTGCCGTCGTCGGCGCCTTGGCCGCTACCCTGACCTACTTTGGGAACGTCGGTTTGGTTCTGGTGGCCGTCATCGGTTTCGGCGTCGTCCTGTTGATCTGGTGGCTCTCCCGCAAGGACATCATCGGCCCGCATAACGGGGTTTCCGATGTCGATGAAGCAGGTGGTGCCATCAGCATCCCCACGAAGAAGCAGCGTCGCAAGATGCGTAAACGCCAACGTGAAGCCGAGCGGGCCGAGGCCGAGCGCATGGCCCGCGAACTCAAGAAGGCTCAGAAGAACAAGAAGAAGGAAGCCAACGGCAAGACGAAGGTCCCCACGGCGTCGGGATCGAAGTCCCGGGCACAGGAAGCTTCGGCGCCGAAGCGCGAAGCACGCGGAACGGAGGAAAAGCGATGAACATCGAATGGCTCTCCTTCCTGACCGTCACGCTCGTGACCCTGATCGGCTCCCTCTCGCTCGTGGCGCTCTACTCCTTTGCCGTCCGGCTCAAGGCGATCGCCGAAGACGAAGTCCGGGGTGCCGGTCTGGCGAAATCCGGGGCCGTCGTCTGCTTCGTGCTGTGCGGCTGCCTGGTGCTGCTGGGCATCTACCTGATCGTGCCGCAGCTCGGGGGCTCGGGCGGTCACTGACGCACGCCCGGCGGGGCGACGGAACCGGTATGGCACCATGGGGCCATGACCCGCTTCCGCTATTTCGTAGCCGCCAGCGTCGACGGATACATCGCCGACGAGCACGACTCGCTGGAATGGCTGACCACCTACGACGACTACCATGTGGGGTTCCGCGATCCGGCAGCTGCCTTCCTCGAAGAGATCGGCGCCGTGGTCATGGGGGCCGACACCTACCGTTGGCTGAGCACCCATATGGACGACACCGGAGCCCCGTGGCCGTATGAGAACACCCCGTGCTGGGTCTTCACCCACCGGGAACTGGCGGCCGTGCCCGGCGCCGATCTGACCTTCATCCGCGGTGACGTCGGGGAATGGGCCGGCGATATCGCCGCGGACGCCGGAGACCAGGACGTCTGGGTACTCGGGGGCGGCGGGCTGGCCGGACAACTGGTGGACTCCGGTCATCTCGACGAGCTGATCCTGTTCACCATTCCCCTCCTGCTGGGCGGCGGACGGCCTTTGGCGAGCCTGCGCGCCCCGATGGGACTGAGTCCCACCGGCAGTCGTGAATTCGGCAGGGGAGTGCGTGAAACCCGGTACGACGTCGGCAAGCCTCCCTCCGTGCCCCACACCGGCTCCTAACCACCGATTGGCGCGACGCCGCCAGCGGTCCTAGGCTCGATCACTACCTCCGTATGCAGCGAAAGGACACGACCCATGAAACTCAGCCACCTGCCATTGCGTCTGACCACCGGCGCCTTCATTCTCAACTCAGGGGTGGGCAAGTTGCAGTTGGAGCCCGAAGCGGCGGCCGGACTGCAGAAGATGGGTGCCTCCGCCTTTCCCCAGCTGGCCGACCTCGACCCGGAGCAATTCGGCAAGGTGCTCAGCACGACGGAGATCGTCCTGGGGTCCTCCCTGCTGCTGCCGTTCGTACCGAGCCGCCTGGCCGGCCTCGGACTGACTGCCTTCTCGGCCTCCATGGCGACGATGTACTTCAAGACCCCGGGGATGACCCGCGATGACGGGCTGCGCCCCACCCAGGAGGGCACGGTCATCGCCAAGGACTTCTGGATGCTCGGCATCGGGCTGGCCCTCATCCTCGATTCGGCGCGGAAGAAGAAGCGCAAGACCACCTAGGACCCACCAGCCTCAGTTGGCCGCATCCCCCGGAGGACCCGTGGGGATGCGGCCGTTTTCTGCCACCAGTCGCAGCCAGCGGCGGGTGCGGCGTCGACTCCCGAAACGCACTGTCTTCATCGGGCCGTCGGCGGCGAGGAACGCCTTGACGTGCGCGCGCTTGGGCGCGAAGGAACGCCCGTGCCACAGCAGGATCGAGTCGTTCGAGAACAACTGCTTCCAGGTCTCCGTGTTGCCGTTGCAGACCGGTTCTTCGGTAACCACCCGACGGATGCTGCGGGGATGAGGACCCGGCTCGGGGCGTCGGATGTGGTGGCGGCCGGTGCGTCCCGGCCATCGGTCACGAGGGGCCCAGGATCATGTTCGTGATCCGGGCGGTGCAGACCCGTCGGCCTTCCTCATCGGAAATGATGATTTCGTGGGTCGTGGTGCTGCGGCCCAGATGGATGGGCGTGCACACCCCGGTGACGAGCCCCGAGATCCCGGCGCGATGGTGGGTCGCATTGATGTCCACTCCCACCGGGCGGCCTCCGGGGCCGGCATGCACCGCTGCGGCGAAGGAACCCAGCGTTTCGGCGAGCGCGACGCTCGCCCCGCCGTGCAGGATCCCCGCCACCTGCTGGTTCCCCTCCACCGGCATCGTGGCCACCACCCGTTCGGCGGTGATGCCCTCGAACATGATGCCCAGCTTCTCCACCAGGGGCCCGACTCCGTGCCCGCTGAGCATGGGCCACATCCGTTCCGGCACCTGATGCCGTGCGAGCTGCTCCTCGAAGGGGTTCGATCCGGCGTCATGCCCTGCGTTGGCGGCCGGGCCGCGTGTGTCTTTGTCCGTCATGGGAACTAGGCTGGCACCTGTGAGTCAATCAACCAAAACCGCTGCCAATGACCTTTCCCGTCTGCTCGTCATCGACGGCCACTCGATGGCCTTTCGTGCCTTCTACGCGCTGCCCGCGGAAAACTTCGCCACCGACACCGGACAGCACACCAACGCGGTCTACGGTTTTGTCTCGATGCTCATCAAAATGATCGAACAGCGCAAACCCACCCACGTGGCGGTGGCCTTCGATCTGGACACCCCCACCTTCCGTTCCGAGGAGTACAGCGAGTACAAGGCAGGCCGGAGCAAGACCCCGGAGGAGTTCCACGGCCAGATCGATCTGATCCAGAAGGTCATGGAGGCGATGAACATCCCCTCGATCACCATGGACGGCTTCGAGGCCGACGACATCATCGCCACCCTCGCCCGGGTCGGCGAAGATGAAGGCTGGGACGTGCTGGTGGTCTCGGGGGACCGGGACGCCTTCCAGCTCATTACCGAAAAGACCACTGTCCTGTACCCGAAGAAGGGCATCTCCGACATCCCGCCGATGGACGCCGCGGCCGTGGAAGCGAAGTACTTCGTCCAGCCGGGGCAATACCCGGACCTGGCGGCACTGGTCGGGGAATCCGCGGACAACCTGCCCGGGGTACCCGGGGTCGGACCCAAGACCGCCGCGAAGTGGATCAACCTATACGGCGGACTCGAAGCCATCTTGGACCAGGTCGATTCCATCAAGGGCAAGGTCGGCGAATCCCTCCGGGCGCATCTGGACGACGTCCGCCGCAACCGGCGGTTGAACCGGTTGCTCACCGACCTGGATCTGCCGGTCGAGCTCGGGGCCCTGGAACTGGAACACCCGAACCAGGACGCCATCGAGGAACTCTTCGACGCACTGCAGTTCAACACGCTGCGCAAGCGCCTGTTCGACCTCTTCGGAGCCGACGAGTCCGAACCGGAGCCGGAGATGCAGGTCCCGGCCCCGACCGAGCTGGACGACGCCGAGGCATTGACCGGGTGGTTCCGCGCCCACGGGGGACACCTGATCGCCCTGCAGCTGGATACGGTGCGCTCCGCCGGCGGCGGGGACGATGCGGTGGGTATCGCGCTGGCCGCCGACGCGGCGACCGCCTACATCGGGTTGGAGGAACTCGACGAGGCAGCCGACGGGGCCCTGGGCACCATCCTGGCCAGCGGTCACTACCCACTGGCCCTGCATGACTTCAAGACCGGCTACAAACTGCTGGCCGATCGCGGGATCGAACTGCGCGGGGTCGTGGACGATACGATGATCTCCGCCTATCTCATCCAGCCGGATCGGCGCAGCCACGAACTGGCAGATATCGCCCAGCACCATCTGCGACTGACCCTCAAGGCCGAGGAACAGGCGCAGGAAGGACAGCTGGCACTGGAACTCGAGGGGTCGGGCCAGGCCGCTGCGGCCGTGCGGGCCGCCTACATAGTGCGGGAACTGAGCCTGTACCTGGCCGGGCAGGTCCTCGAACGTGGAGCGACCGGATTGCTGGCGGAGATGGAATTGCCGTTGTCGGTGGTGCTGGCCGAGATGGAACGCACCGGAATCGCCATCGACGCCCGACAGCTCGATGACCTGCTGGCCGATTTCACCACCACCATCGATGCGGCAACGGCCGAGGCCTATGCGGCGATCGGTCATGAAGTGAACCTCTCGTCGCCCAAACAGCTGCAGGTCGTGCTGTTCGAGGAACTCGAACTGCCCAAGACCAAGAAGATCAAAACCGGATACACCACCGACGCCGATTCACTGGCCGACCTGCTGGCCAAGACCCGGCACCCGTTCCTGGCCTCGCTGATGGCCTACCGCGATGCCACCAAACTGCGGCAGACGGTCGAGGGGCTGAAGAAGTCCCTCGCCGAGGACGGACGGATCCACACGACGTACGCCCAAACCGTTGCGGCCACCGGGCGGCTGTCTTCGCTGAACCCGAACCTGCAGAACATCCCGGTACGCAGCGAGGCCGGACGGCGCATCCGTGAGGTCTTCGTGGTCGGCGACGGGTACGAGACCCTGCTGACCGCCGACTATTCACAGATCGAAATGCGCATCATGGCCCACCTCTCCGGAGACGAGGCACTGATCCAGGCGTTCAAGGACGGGGAGGACCTGCACCGGTTCGTCGGTTCACATGTCTTCGGTGTCGAACCGGCGGAGGTCAGCGGGGAAATGCGCGCCAAGGTCAAGGCCATGTCCTATGGTCTGGCCTACGGGCTCAGCTCCTTCGGCCTGTCCAAACAGCTCAACGTCCCCGTGGACGAGGCCCGTGGGCTGATGAAGGACTACTTCACCCGCTTCGGATCCGTCCGCGACTACCTGCGCTCGGTCGTCGACCAGGCCCGCCGGGACGGCTACACCTCCACCATCGAGGGACGCCGCCGCTACCTGCCGGATCTGGCCAGCGACAACCGCCAGCTGCGGGACATGGCCGAACGCGCTGCGTTGAACGCGCCCATCCAGGGGTCGGCGGCGGATATCATCAAACGCGCCATGCTCGGGGTCGACGGCGGGCTGCGCGAACAGAAGCTGGGTTCACGCATGCTCCTGCAGGTCCATGACGAACTCGTCCTGGAAATCGCCCCCGGCGAACTCGAGGCAGTCACCGCCCTGGTCCAGGACCACATGGGCTCCGCGGCCGAGCTCTCGGTCCCACTCGATGTCCAGATCGGCACCGGGCACAGCTGGCAGGAGGCAGCACACTGATGAATGATTCGACCCCCCATACCAACGGCTTGCGCCATGAGATCTTCGACGCGGGGATCCTCCCCGCCGCCGGCGAAGTCGAGCCGGCCCCTGACACGCGTACCGCCAACTGGTTCCGCGCGGTCCGTACCGGCTTCCACGCCCAGCCCTACACCACCGCCGAGGCGGCACGCATCGCCGCCACCTACCGGGTCGATGGGCGTCGGCTGTTGGGGGTGTACGACGACGATGCCCCGGCGCCGTCGCTGGACCCGGCCATCCCGGTGGCCACCTTCGCCGAATTCACCAAGACGCTGAACACCGGCGCGGGGCGGATGATCGACAGCCACCTCATCACCGTGGTCACCGTCCGGCCCAGCCATCGCCGCAGGGGCATCCTGCGGACGATGATGACCGATTCGCTGGACCGCGCCCGTGCTGCGGGTCTGCCCATGGCGGCACTGACCGCGACGGAGGGCACCATTTACGGCCGGTTCGGTTTCGGGCCGGCCACCACCCTGGACACGGTCAAGGTCGACGTGAAGGGCGGGTTGAACGTGGTGGCTCCGCCCGAAGGCACGGTCCTCACCGTGGATCCTTCCTCCCTGCTCGAGCTGGCCCCCTCCCTGTTCGAGGAGTTCCACGCCACACACCGCGGGTCGATCGGACGCCAGGAGGCCTACACCCTGCGCGCCACCGCCCGGCTGGCCCCCGAGGAGGCCAAGGATGATCCTGCCCTGCGGGCGGCGGTGTATCTGGATGCCGAGGGGGTCGCCCGGGGTTTCCTGACGTATGCCTTCGCCGGTTGGGAGACCACGCCGCTGACCATGGAGGTCCGCGATCTGGTGGCGACGACCGCGGCCGCCCGGCGTGAACTCTGGCGCTACCTTGGGGCCCATGACCTCATCGAGCGGGTCGTCTATGACTCTGCAGCCCCGGATGACCCGTTGCCGTGGTCCCTGGACGATCCGCGCAAGGTCGCCGTCACGGAGACCGAGGACCTGTTGTGGCTGCGCATCCTGGATGTCCCCGCGGCACTGGCCGCCCGGGAATACGCGGCGGACGGGGCCCTGCGGCTGCGGATCACCGACCCGCAGGGATATACGACGGGAAGCTACCAGCTGGTCGTGGAGGGGGGAATCGGATCCGTCCGGGTCGAAACCGACCCCGATGAGCCGTCGGATCTGGAACTGGATATCGGCTTGCTGGGCTCGCTGTACCTGGGCGGAACCGGCGTCCGGACATTGGCAGCTGCCGGGCGGGTGCTGGCCAGGAACGAGGACGCGGTGGATCGCGCAGCCCGGTTGCTGGACCTGGGGCGGGCCCCCTACGCGATCAACGGTTTCTAGACCCGGTTTCCGGGCCTGGATCCGGCCGCGAAGCCACGGTGCGATCGGCGCCATGGCGACGCGCCCGACGTTTTGACCGCTCGTGGGCCGGGGACTAAACTAATAAGGCGACTGCCGGGGTGTTTCATGCCCTGTCTCGCAACAATTTCAGTTCCATCTTCGGAATATGCCGGGACTTCCGGCCTTCCGACTGACGTTTCTATCCACATCGGAGCCCCTACTACATGACCATCACCTCCAACGAGAAGACCGGTACCCCGCAGGTCGCGATCAACGACATCGGTACCGCTGAAGACTTCCTCGCAGCTGTCGACGCCACCATCAAGTACTTCAACGATGGCGACCTCGTCGAAGGCACCGTCGTCAAGGTCGACCGCGACGAAGTCCTGCTCGACATCGGTTACAAGACCGAGGGTGTCATTCCGTCCCGCGAGCTTTCCATCAAGCACGATGTTGATCCGGGCGACGTCGTCGCCGTCGGCGACAACGTCGAGGCCCTCGTCCTCACCAAGGAGGACAAGGAAGGCCGCCTGATCCTCTCCAAGAAGCGCGCACAGTACGAGCGTGCTTGGGGCGACATCGAAAAGATCAAGGAAGAGGACGGCGTCGTCACCGGCACCGTCATCGAGGTGGTCAAGGGTGGGCTCATCCTGGACATCGGCCTGCGCGGCTTCCTGCCGGCATCGCTGGTCGAAATGCGCCGTGTGCGCGATCTGGCTCCGTACATCGGCCAGGAGATCGAAGCCAAGATCATCGAGCTGGACAAGAACCGCAACAACGTGGTCCTGTCCCGCCGTGCCTGGCTCGAACAGACCCAGTCCGAGGTCCGCTCCACGTTCCTCAACAAGCTCGAAAAGGGCCAGGTCCGTCCGGGCGTCGTGTCCTCCATCGTCAACTTCGGTGCCTTCGTGGACCTGGGTGGCGTCGACGGCCTGGTGCACGTCTCCGAGCTGTCCTGGAAGCACATCGACCACCCGAACGAGGTTGTCGAGGTGGGCCAGGAAGTCACCGTCGAGGTCCTCGAGGTCGATCTGGACCGCGAGCGCGTCTCCCTGTCGCTGAAGGCGACCCAGGAAGATCCGTGGCAGACCTTCGCCCGCACCCACGCCTTGGGCCAGGTCGTCCCCGGCAAGGTCACCAAGCTGGTTCCCTTCGGTGCATTCGTTCGCGTCGAAGACGGCATCGAGGGCCTCGTGCACATCTCGGAGCTGGCCGTGCGCCACGTCGAGCTGGCCGAGCAGGTCGTCTCCGTGGGTGACGAGCTCTTCGTCAAGGTCATCGACATCGACCTGGAACGCCGCCGTATCTCGCTGTCGCTGAAGCAGGCCAACGAAGGGGTCGACCCCGAAGGCACCGAGTTCGACCCGGCGCTGTACGGCATGGCCGCCGAGTACGACGAAGAGGGCAACTACAAGTACCCGGAGGGCTTCGACTCGGAGACCAACGAGTGGCTCGAAGGCTACGAGACGCAGCGCGCCGTCTGGGAGCAGCAGTACGCCGACGCCCAGGCCCGTTGGGAAGCCCACAAGGAGCAGGTGGCCGCACACCTGGTCCAGGACACCACGGCACCCGAGGCCGGCGGCGGTGGAGCGGGCGAGTCCGCTTCCACCAGCTACTCCTCGGAGGCCCCGGCGGAGGACGCCGGCACGCTGGCTTCCGACGAGGCCCTCGCCGCACTGCGCGAGAAGCTCACCGGAGCCTAGGCTTCAGCCACCGGGCTGAACCAGCCAGGGCGGGGCCCGCACACCATGGTGTGCGGGCCCCGCCTTTTTTAATAGGCGGCAGCCTAGCTCCGGTTGGAGACGGTGACCGTGAACTTCGGGTTGCGGGCCACCTGACGGGTGGGGCCCACCAGCCTGGCCAGGTGCTGACGATAGCCCAACGGGGTGTTCCAGACGCACCATAATTCCCCGCCGGGGGCCAGGACGCGGCCGGCAGCGGCGATCAGCTTCAGGGCGATGCCCGCATGGATGGCGTTGCCGACATGGAAGGGCGGATTCAGTACGACCAGCTCCCGCGAGCCATCGGCCAGACCCGACAGGGCATCATCTCTGACCGCCAGGATCTGATGGGCCACATCGTTGGCTTCGGCGGTGGCGTGGGTGGAGGCGACTGCGGCGGCCGACTGGTCGCAGGCGAGCACTCTTTGTCCCGGGCGGGTGAGGGCCAGGTAGGCGGCAATGGTGCCGTTGCCGCAGCCCAGATCGACCGCTTCCTCCGCGTCCCGGGCTTCGGCCAGATGCGGCAGCAGGAAACGCGTGCCCGGATCAAGTTTTGCGCCCCCGAAGGTGGCGCCGAAGGCCCGCAGTTCAAGCGGCTGGGCAAGCCCGACGTCGTGGGCGGAAGCCAGCGGGAAACGTGGCACGGGTCGATCACCGTCCTGGCGGGGCGCCCTGGCGGTCAGCACGCGTGATTTCCGGGCCCCCAGGCCGGCGCTGACGTGGCTGAAATGGCGTTCGAGGACGTCGTTCATCGCCCGGGACATGTGTTTGGTCCGCCCCCCGGCCAAGAGAGCCACGTCGGGGTCCGCGTGCGCTGCCGCCCAGGCCGCGATCTCCTCCAGCGCCGCCAAGGACCGGGGCAGTTGCAGGATGACCAGCCGGGCCCCGGCGAAGAGTCCGGCGCCCAACGGCATCAGAGTGAGGCTGGATTCCCCCTGGCCGGGGGAGCCGACCCCGGTCCTCTCGGCATTGGCTTCGATGGCTTGTTCACCCGATAGCGCGTCCTGGTGGACCCGCACCCCGCGGGCCCCGGCGGCCACGGAGCCCAGGGCCAGGGCCCCATAGTGGTCGTTGACCACCGTCGTCGTCCCCTCCGAGGTGCCGAGCCCGTACCCGGCCGCGGTATCGAGCAGGAGGAGATCGGCGCCGTCGTACGCCTGCAGTTCGGGGGACTCCACATCGGGCCAGCGCCGGAGACCTTCGGGAATCGGGGTGTTCATCGTTGTCCCGTCACGGCAATATCCGTCCATTCGGTACCCTGCGCTACGGCTGTTCCGGCTCCCGCCGTCAGGGTGGCCAGCCGTTCCGCGAAGTCCGTCGCCGCAGTGGGTCCGTCGGGGACAGCCACCCGCAACGTGGCCGACGAGGGTCCGTAGTCGGTACCTAGAATCGTGGTGCCGTCCTGACGCAATTCGTTGTCCCACCGTCCGGACTCGGCATGGGGCGCGTCGATGGCAAATACTGCCAGGCGTTTTCTCACGAGAAGATCGGCGCTGTCCATGGCTCCGGAGACGGACTGGGAGTAGGCGCGCACCAGACCCCCCGCGCCCAGGAGCACACCGCCGAAATACCGGACGACGACGGCGGTGATGTCACTGACATCGCATTGTCCGGAAGGCATTTCGCGTTTGGCCAGGGCCTCGAGCATCGGCAGACCAGCGGTCCCCGAGGGCTCGCCGTCGTCACTACTGCGTTGTACCATCCGGTCGGGGCCCAGCAGGAACGCCGAGCAGTGGTGGCGCGCATCGAAATGCCTGCGGCGCAGTTCGGCGATGAAATCCCGGGCTTCGGCTTCGGTGGTGGTGCGTCGCAGGTAGGTGATGAACCGGGACCGTTTCACCTCGAGCTCATGCTGGTGATCGCCGGCCACCGTGGTGTATTGAACCACCGCACTCCCCGTTTCGCCCATCGGTCCAGTCTAATGCGAGTTCACGGGACCAGGGCTGCGGAGCACGGCCCGTCGGACTACCGGATGGTCACATCGCCCGTAGACTCTCCACCACCGGGTGGTCCGTCCGGCCCGCGCATCATGGGGCGTGGGCCTGGAGGGATGGCGACTGTGTCGTCCTGACTCCGGACAGCTCGGAGGAAACGGGGAAGTCGTGGACGTAGTGGTCATTGGCGCGGGCCTGGCGGGCCTGCACGCCGCCGGACTGGCAGCCGCCCAAGGACATGAGGTCACGGTGCTGGAGGCCACCAGTCGGGTCGGTGGACGGGTCGATACCGAGGTCATTGATGGTTTCCGGTGCGACCGCGGATTCCAACTCCTGAACCCGCGCTACCCCGAGGCGCGTCGCGCGTTGGATCTGCAGGCTCTTGGTCTGCAGGCCTGGGGACGCGGAGTCGCAGTGCGCGGCGACGAGGGGCTCCGCGTCCTCGCTGATCCGCTCCGCCATCCCTCCCGGCTCCGAGGGCTGGTCAGCGGTTTGCTGGCGCCCAGGGATCTGCCGGCTGCCCTGCGGTGGGTACGAAAGGCCGGCGATGACTCGCTATCGCTCCACGAATCCCTGGACGGAGCGGCATTCTCGACACCGTTGCGAGGGATCATGGGCCTGTTCTTCGCAGGAGTCCTCGGGGATCCTGATCTTGAGGTTTCCGCCCGCTTCGCCCGTCGGCTCGCCGGATACTTCGCGGTGGGAACCCCCGCCTTGCCGGGGCAGGGAATGGCGGCGATCGCGCATCAGCTGGCCACGCCACTGGCGGGGCGTATCCGGTATGGGCACGTGGCGGAGAGCCTGACCCGCCAGACAGGTCGCTGGACCGTCAGCTGTGGTGCGGGAGAACGCTTCACCGCCGACCGGGTCGTGGTCGCTGCCGGTCCGACGGCGAGCGCTCGTCTGCTGGGCGAGACGGCCCCGCCGATGCACTCCCTGACGACGTGGTGGTTTTCGACCGAACACCAGCCCAGCCGACTGCCGTTCCTGCATCTTGATCCGCGCGCCGGTGTCCGGCTCGCCCACACGTCGGTCGTCTCCAATGTCTGTCCTTCCTACGCTCCGGTGGGTCGGCACCTGGTTCAGGCGACCGCTGTGGGAGCACATGGTCTGGACGACGAATCGGCGCTGAATCAGGCCGCAGCCATCCTCGGTGTCCAGACCCCCGACTGGCAGCTGCTCGTTCGCCATGACATCAGGGACGCCCTGCCCGTCATTTCCCCGGGGCATGCCCCACCGACCAGTGCGTTGGACGGCGTCGTGCTAGCCGGTGATCAGAGCGAGGCTTCCATCCAGGGTGCGCTGGCCAGCGGGGCGGCGGCTGCCGCAACACTCGGCAGTGGAGGGCCAGGCAGCCCTGCTGCGTCGAAGACCCCCGGTACCTTTGAAGTGCGGCTGCGGCGTCCCGGTGATGCTGCCACCCTGTGGGCAAGACTCACGGATCTGGACACCCACAGTGCTGCCATCCCGTTCACTAACGTGACCCCGCGGGGTGCCCGGATGAGTGAGGGCCTGGCATTCGTCGGGCTGACCCGGCTGGGCCCTTTCGCCCTGTCGGACCGGATGCTGGTGCGCCGCGCCGAGGCACCCACGGGGAATCGTCGCGGCAGGTTGGCCGTGTCGAAATTCGGACCCGTGGCCGGTGAGGTCGAGGCCACTGTCGAACAGCAGGGCTCCGACGTGGAGGTCGTGTGGCGCCAAAGCCTGCGACCTTCCTGGCTTCCCCGCCCGCTCAGACCGGCTGCCGCGCTGGTCGCGAAGACCGCCTATGCGGTGGGCCTGCGCAAACTGCTCGCGTGACCTGTTTCCGGACCCGCCTGTGGACGCGGTGCCATAAGCTGGAGCCATGCTTGATGTTGGACTGACGGGCGGGATCGCCTCGGGAAAATCCGCGGTGGCCACGCGCCTGGCCGAACGCGGTGCGGTGCTGATCGATGCCGATGCCATTGCCCGCCGGGTGCTCGAACCCGGCACCGAGGGGCTGGCCGCGGTCGTGGAGGCTTTCGGCCCGGACCTGGTCGACGCCGATGGTGAACTGGACCGTGCCCGGCTGGGCGGCATCGTGTTCGCCGATCCGCAGGCCCGCGAGACACTGAACGGGATCGTCCATCCACGGGTCCGCGCCGAAGCAGCCCGGATCCGTGGTGAAGCCGCCGACCGGGAAACGGCGGACCGGCCCGTGGTCGTGGTCCAGGACATCCCACTGCTGGTCGAGACCGGGCAGGCCGCCTCCTTCGACGTCGTCGTCACCGTCCAAGCACCCCGTGCCGAACGGGTCCGCCGGATGGTCCAGGACCGGGGGATGGGCGAGGACGACGCCGTGGCCCGGATGGCTGCCCAGGCCACCGATGAACAGCGGGCCGCCGTCAGTGATGTGGTGTTGGAGAATTCCGGGACCCTGCAGGAGCTGCAGTCGGCGGTGGATGACCTCTGGACCGGGACTTTGCAGCGGCTGGCCGGACGCCCGGGCCCACGCGACGGGGATCCGGGATGAGGCGCAAGGGTCCGGCCGCGACCTACCGGTTCGGGTACGGGATGAAATGGGTGACGTGGCTGTTCATGGCCACCGGGGTGCTCTGGGTGGCGGCGATCGTGCTGTGGCTCGTGGCCGGTGGCCGCGTTGAATTCACGACCGGGTCGGCGCCGTGGAGCTGGCAGGTGCTGGTGCCGGCCTGGATGACGTTGGCGGGGATCGTGCTGGCCCTGGGGGGATGCGTGGTCTTCGCGCAGCAGATGTTCGTTGCCATCCTCGGCAGGTTCGAACACGACGGCTTATTGGACCCTCCTGGACGGTCGGGCAAACGCCAGCGCCCACCGGCCTGAAGCCCGGTGCGACTGCGGGTCCATCCCGGTCCGTGCCCTGCGGGTTTAAGCCCTGAGCCGTAGCCGTGCACAGCCCTCGACGCAGAGCGTAGCCTTGGACCCATGAGTCTTGCCCAGGAGATCAACCGCGTCGTCGCCCCGTTCGAGGTCATCAGCGATTTCGAACCGGCAGGAGACCAGCCGCAGGCCATCGCCGAGCTTGCCGAACGGATCAACGGCGGGGAGAAGGACGTCGTCCTGCTGGGGGCCACGGGTACCGGCAAGAGCGCCACGACTGCCTGGCTGGTGGAGCAGGTCCAGCGTCCGACCCTGATCCTGGTCCAGAACAAGACCCTGGCGGCCCAGCTGGTCAACGAGTTCCGGGAACTGCTGCCGAACAACGCCGTCGAATACTTCGTCTCCTACTACGACTACTACCAGCCCGAGGCCTACGTCCCGCAGACCGATACGTTCATCGAAAAGGACTCCTCCATCAACGAGGAGGTCGAACGGCTGCGCCACTCGGCCACCAACACGCTGCTGACCCGCCGGGACGTGGTCGTGGTCGCCACCGTCTCCTGCATCTACGGTCTGGGGACGCCGGAGGAATACGTCGCCGGCATGGTCACCCTGCGCAAGGGCATGGAAATGAACCGGGACGAACTGCTGCGCAAATTCGTGTCGATGCAGTACGCCCGCAATGACATGGATTTCCACCGCGGGACCTTCAGGGTGCGCGGGGACACCGTGGAGATCATCCCGATGTACGAGGAGCAGGCGCTGCGCATCGAGTTCTTCGGTGACGAGATCGAGCAGATCCACACCTTGCACCCCCTCACCGGTGACGTGATCCGCGAGGAGGAGGAGATGTACATCTTCCCCGCCAGCCACTATGTCGCCGGGCCGGAACGGATGAACCGGGCCATCAAGGACATCGAGGACGAGCTGCAGGTGCGGCTGGAGGAACTCGAGGGGCAGAACAAGCTGGTGGAGGCCCAACGCCTGCGCATGCGCACCACCTACGATCTGGAAATGATGCAGCAGATGGGGTTCTGCAACGGCATCGAGAACTATTCGCGGCATATCGACGGTCGTGGCCCCGGCACCGCCCCGCACTGCCTGCTGGACTACTTCCCCGACGACTTCCTTCTGGTCGTCGACGAATCACACGTGACGATCCCGCAGATCGGCGCCATGTACGAGGGCGACATGTCGCGGAAGCGCACCCTGGTGGAGCACGGTTTCCGGCTGCCCTCGGCCATGGACAACCGTCCGCTGAAATGGGATGAATTCCTGGAGCGGATCGGACAGACCCTCTATCTCTCGGCGACCCCGGGCAAATACGAACTCGGCAAATCCGACGGATTCGTCCAGCAGATCATCCGACCCACCGGACTGCTGGACCCGGAGATCATCGTCAAACCCACCAAGGGCCAGATCGATGACCTCCTCGAGGAGATCCGGACCCGGACCGCGAACAACGAGCGAATCCTGGTGACCACGCTGACCAAGCGGATGGCCGAGGACCTCACCGGCTACCTCAGCGAACACGGCGTCAAGGTGGAGTACCTGCACTCCGACGTCGATACCCTGCGCCGGGTCGAATTGCTGCGTGAACTGCGGATGGGGGTCTTCGACGTGCTGGTCGGCATCAACCTGTTGCGTGAGGGGCTGGACCTGCCGGAGGTCTCCCTCGTGGCGATCCTCGACGCGGATAAGGAAGGTTTCCTGCGTTCGGGGACCTCGCTGATCCAGACCATCGGCCGTGCCGCACGCAACGTCTCCGGCCAGGTGCACATGTATGCCGACCGGATCACCGACTCCATGTCCCACGCGATCTCCGAAACCAACCGGCGCCGCGAGATCCAGGACGCCTACAACCAGGAGCGCGGTGTCGACCCGATGCCGTTGCGCAAGAAGATCGCGGACATCACCGACCAATTGGCCCGCGAGGATGCCGATACCCAGGAGCTGCTGAATAATCAGCGGTTGGCCAAGGGGGCCCGCCGCTCCAAATCCACCACCGACAAGGCCGAATCCCAGGTCCGACAGGACGGGTTGGCGGCGGCGCCGGCCGAGGACCTGGTGGGGCTGATCACCGATCTGACCGAGCAGATGCACGGGGCCGCCGCGGAACTGAAGTTCGAATTGGCGGCGCGACTCCGCGACGAGGTCGGGGACCTGAAGAAGGAACTGCGTCAGATGCAGCAGGCCGGCCACGCCTGATCCGCGACAGGCCCCAAGCGCAGTGGGGTAGGCTTGTGCCCGGCGTAGGGGAGTATCCCGAACACTGTGGACGTCAACACGCCCGGCAATGCCGCCGGGCCGGGCACAGTGGCCGATCCCGATCCCGGGCGGCGGAGAGACTTGCGGCAATGCCCCCTGTCCCCTGCCGGCGCTTCCTGCGCCCCGAGAGGTTACCGTGTCGGACCATCTGACCACCCAATTCGAAGTCATTTCCCTGGCCGCCCTGGGCCTGATCCTGCTGTTCGACCTGCTCTATGTGGTCAAGCGTCCCCATGAGCCTTCGATGAAGGAAGCCGGCCTGTGGGTCGGTTTCTACGTCACCCTCGCGCTCGTCTTCGCCGGGGTGCTCTTCTGGCAGGCGGGCCCCGACTACGGCCAGGAGTTCGTCGCCGGCTGGATCACCGAATACAGCCTGAGCGTGGACAACCTCTTCGTCTTCATCATCATCATGGCCCGCTTCGCCGTCCCGCGGAACTACCAGCAGGAAGTGCTGATGTTCGGCATCATCATCGCGCTGATCCTGCGCGGCGGGTTCATCCTGGTCGGGGCGACATTGATCGAGCACCTGACCTGGATCTTCTACATCTTCGGCGCCTTCCTGCTCTGGACCGCCTGGAAGCAGGCCACCGACAGCGACGACGACGAAGGTGAAGGCGAAAGCAGCCTGGTCGCCAAGGTGACCGCCAAGCTCCCCGTCGCCAAGAAGTATGACGGAAACAAACTGCGCACCACCGTGGGTGGAAAACGCATGTTCACCCCGATGGTGCTGGTCTTCGTCACGATCGGCATGACCGACCTGCTCTTCGCCGTCGACTCGATCCCCGCCATCTTCGGCCTGACCCAGAGCCCCTTCATCGTCTTCACGGCCAATATCTTCGCCCTGATGGGATTGCGCCAGCTCTACTTCCTGCTCGGCGGGTTGATGGAACGACTGATCTTCCTCAAACACGCCCTGTCGATCATTCTGGCGTTCATCGGGGTCAAGCTCATCTTCCATGCCATGCACGAGAACGAGCTGCCGTTCATCAACGGGGGCCAGGGCATCGACTGGATCCCGGACATCAGCACCGGTCTGTCTCTGATCGTCATCGTCGCCACCCTCGTGATCGCCACCGTCGCCAGCCTGCTCAGTCCGGCAGGCAAGCGCGCGGCTGCCGAGGCGCAGGCCAGGAGCAATGCCGACAAACACGACGAGGACGACATCTAGCCCCCGTCCCGGGGCCGCCGCGGCACCCCGGCGTTGGTAGGCTACAGCGGTGAGCGAGAACCAGGGCGCCGTTCCGGTGCAGTCAATCCCCGGAAACCACCAACGCCGGGTGGTCCTCTCGCTGTCCCTCGGCCAGCTCTTCAGCGGCCTCGGAAACGGTTCGGGGTTGGCCCTGGGATCGCTCATGGCAGTGGATCTGACCGGGAGCAATGCCTACGCCGGCGCCACCACGATGGCGATCTCCGTCGCCGGCGCCCTGACCGCCCTTCCGCTGGCCGGATTGGCCATCCGGCGCGGACGACGGGTGGCGCTCTCCGCCGGCATGCTCGTCGCCGCGCTGGGTGCCCTGGGAATGCTCCTGACCCCGATCCTTGAGAGTTTCCCGCTGCTCCTGGTTTCGGCCGCGCTGTTGGGGGTCGGAAATGCCGCCAACCTGCAGGCCCGCTTCGCCGCGACCGACCTCGCCGAACCGGCCACGCGGGGTCGGGACCTCGGGCTGGTGGTCTGGGCCATCACCATCGGCGCCGTCACCGGACCGAACCTGATCGGCCCCGGCGCCGCCATGGGCCGGTCCCTGGGCCTGCCCGATGAAAGCGGACCCTTCATCTTCTCCATGGCAGGAATGCTGATCGCCGTCCTGATCCTCAATATCGGGCTGCGGCCCGATCCGCTGGGCAGCTCCCGGGAACCGGGCACCCCGGCACCGGTACGGCTCTCGCTGGGCGGCGGCCTGTCGGTGCTGCGGCATAATCCGGCGGCCCGGCTCGGGGTCATCACCATCGTGATCTCCCATCTGGTGATGGTCGCCGTGATGTCCATGACCCCGGTGCACTTCAAGGACCTGGACGCCATCGCCGCGGGGGCGAGCGGGGGAGCCATGGCAGGGCACCATGCGAGCCTGGATGTCCTGGTGCTCATCGGGTTCACGATTTCACTGCATATCGCCGGAATGTATGCCCTCTCGCCGTTCATCGGGATCCTGGCCGATCGATGGGGGCGCCGGCAGACGATGCTGGCCGCACAGGCGGTGTTGGCCTCCTCGCTGGTCTGCTGCGCGGTGGGGGCGGCAAGTCAGCTGGCCGTCACCGTGGGGCTGGTCTTTTTGGGGGTGGGCTGGTCGTTGGCGACGGTGGCCGGCTCCGCGTTCGTCTCCGAAAGCGTTGAGCTCGGCCACCGGGTCCCCGTCCAGGGACTGTCCGACGCCCTCATGGGGGCCGCCGGGGCCATCGGCGCCGCCGGCTCGGGCCTGGTGCTCGCCTTCTGGGGCTTCAGCGGGCTGAACGTGGCCTGCCTGGTGCTGGTGGTGCTGGTCGGGCTCGGGGGAGTCGCCGAACTGCGTCGGCACCGTAGGACGATCCTCGAGGTCGGGTACGACGACGCCGTCGCCGGCTGAGCCGCCGGGAACCCTCAGTCAGGCCGACTGATGGCCGGCTCCGCCGATTCCGCGTCGGAAGGGGACGTCATGCCCAGCAGCCGGGCGAAGATGCCCGCCCCGTCGTCGGCGATTCCGTCATGGTGGAAGTCGGCGGTCTCCCAGACGCGTAGGCCACGGACCTTTTCTGCCGTGGCGCGGCTGATGTCCCGGTCCACGTACACGTCATCGGAGTACACGGCGGCCGCCACAGGCACCGTGGTGGCGGCGAGCTGTTCGGCGTCGTACAGGGCCGGCCACTGCTCATGATCCGCGAGGATCCGGGCCACGTCCTCCAACGGTCGGAGGAGGGGATCCTCCCGGAAGTACCAGCTGTAGACCATCTCCCCGGTAAGCAGGGGCTCGGCGGAGGCCGGATCGAACTCGGGGAACTCGGCGGCGACGCGTTCGGCGGCCCAGCGGGTGGCCCGCCCGTGCGCGTAGATCGATTCGTGCAGTAGGGCGTAGAGCGGATTCGGGCCCCGGCTGGCCTGCTGGAACAGCACCCCCGTGAAGGCATCCGACAGCCGGGGGCCGTCGGGGGTGGGGATGAACGCCGATTCGAAGACGAAGTGGAGCTGGTCCATCCGGGTGTTTCCGCCCAGGAACTGGCCCAGGATCTGGACGAGGCCACCCGTGACGCCCCGTCCGTCGGGGAGTTGCTCATGTTCCTGCTCGACGTGGCGCATGATCCGGTTCAGGACCAGGCGGTCCTCGGGATACCGGGCGAAGTACTCGGTGTTGCGCGCGGCCATGCGCGCATACGTGGCCCGGTAGACCTCTTCGGGGTCGCCGTCGACCGGCCCCAGGCCCCCGGTGACCAGACAACGGTCCAGCGATCCGGGGGCCAGCGACAGGTAGGTCAGGGTACAGAATCCCCCGAAGCTCTGCCCGAAGGTGCTCCACGAATCGATGCCCAGTTCGGCACGGATGGCCTCGGCATCACGCACGATCGAATCGGCACGGAAGTGCGTCAGATAGGAGGCCTGCGCCGCGGCATCACCCCGCAGTGGCAATGATTGCCGGTTGGCGGGGGTGCTCAGCCCGGTCCCGCGCTGGTCCAGCAACAGGATCCTGAAGGTCTTCGCTGCCTCGGCCATCCATCCCGTCAGCGAGGAGACCCGGGGGCTGGCAGCTCCCGGCCCGCCTTGCAGATAGAGCAGCCACGGCAGCTGGCCGGGGTCCTCGTGCTCCAGGGAGGAGACCTCCCGGGCGAAGACGGTGATGGTCTCACCATCGGGCCGGCCATGGTCGAGCGGGACGGTGAAGTAGTGTTCGGTGGCGCGGAGGCCGCGGAACTCGTGGGTGGCGGACACACGGTGCATCAGGGCGGTCATGTGATCAACACTACCGGCCCCGGCGCCGGCCCCCGACGTCCAATCGACACCGGGGGCCCCTAGGCTGGGACCCGCCGTGGCCGCCGGTCGGAGGCCGAAGCACCAACCCGTCTTCCATCGGATGAAAGAGAGCCAAGCCCATGATGGGAGGCCACCATGCTGCCAGTGGTGCAGCGGTCTGGATCGCCGTCACCACCCAGCCGGTACTGGGCTTGGGTCCGGTGGCGGAGTGGCTCTCCTTCCTCCCTGCCCGCATCCCGTTGGGTTTCGGCCTGCTGGAGGTCTCTGACGCCGGGGTGCTCGCCGGGGCGCTGGTCTGCGCCGGGGCGGCCCTGCTGCCCGACGCCGACCACCGACACGCCAGCATCGCCCAGTCGCTGCCGCCGGTGTCGAACCTGATGTGCGCCGGGATCGGCCGGGTGGCCGGGGGACATCGCAACGGCACCCATTCCCTGCTCGGGATCGCCCTCTTCACCCTGATCGCCCATGCATTGGGCCTCTGGGAGGTCCATTCCCCCCGGTGGGGAACGGTCTTTCCCGGGGCGGGACTGTCGGCGGTACTGCTGATCGCCTTTGCCCTGAAGGCGTTGAAGTTCATCCCGGATGCCATGCGCAAACTGCCGTGGGTGGTGTCCATTCCCGCCGGGGCCTTCGTGGCCCTCTTCGCCCCCGAGGAGCAGTACTGGTTCGTGTTGGCCGTGCTGCTCGGAACGGCGACCCATGTCCTGGGGGACCTGCTGACCGTCGGTGGCTGCAACCTGCTGTGGCCGCTTCGACTACGCGCGCCAAGTAAGCTGCGCAGACTCCCGTTGCTGCGCCAGATCTGGCGTCCCAGCGGCAGGCTGGCCGTCCCGGTCCTGGGTGTGGCCGGGTCCTGGCGCGAATGGTTGCTCTGCGTACCGGTCTCGCTCTACGCATTCCTGGGGATCATGGCGCCCGTCCTGGGCATCGCCGCGGCCAGATCCCAGCCGTTGTATGCCGCGTTCCTTCCCTGAGACACCACCCCGGGGCGACGGCGCCGGGGCCCGGGCCCTAGTCGAGCCGGCCCACACCAGTGACGGTCACCACGGCGGTCCCCGCCTCGTCGGAGTCCGCCAGATTGATCACGGCGTCAATGCCCCAGTCGTTGTTCCCGGCAGGATCCTTGAAGATCTGCCTGACCTTCCATTCGGTGGGGGACGGGGTGATGATCAACAGTTGGGGGCCGCGGGCGGCCGGCCCGTCATCGATGTCGTCGTGTTCGTCGAAGTAGTCGTCCATGGCGTCCGCCCAGGCATCGGCGTCGAAGCCGTGGTGCCCGTCGAGCTGGCCCAGGGTTTGTTCCTGCTCATCGGCGAAGAGCTGGACACGACGGAACATCTCGTTGCGGACCATCACCCGGAAGGCCCGCTCGTTCGAGGTCAGGCGTTCGGGCTTCGGCGGGGTGATCTGCGCCGAGGGGTCCTGGGGCATCTCCCCGCTGGAGAGCTTCTCCCATTCGTCCAGCAGCGAGGAGTCGGTCTGGCGGACCAGTTCGCCCAGCCACTCGATGAGGTCCTCGAGATCCTCACGCAAGGCATCGCGGGGCACCGTCTGGCGCAACGCCTTGAAGGCATCGGTCAGGTAGCGCAGCAGGATGCCCTCCGAGCGCGCCAACGAATAGAAGGCGATGTACTCCCCGAACGACATGGCCCGTTCATACATGTCGCGGACCACGGATTTGGGGGCGAGCTCGAAATCACCGAGCCAGGGGGCCCCGCTGCGGTAGGTCTCGAAGGCCTCGCCCAACAGTTCGGCCAACGGTTGCGCATAGGTGACTTCGTCGAGCGCGTTCATCCGCGCCTCGTATTCCATCCCCTCGGCCTTCATCGCGGCCACGGCTTCGCCGCGGGCCTTCTTTTCCTGGGCGTTCAGTACCTGGCGTGGCTTCTCCAGGGTTGCTTCGATGACCGAGACCACGTCGAGGGCGTAGCTGGGTGAATCCCGGTCCAGGATCTCCAGGCTGGCCATCGCGAACGGGGAAAGCGGCTGGTTCAGCGCGAAGTTCTCCTGCAATTCAACGGTCAGGCGCAGCATGTTCCCGTGTTCGTCGGGCTCTTCCAGACGTTCGACCACCCCGGTGGCCAGGAGCTCGCGCAGGATTCCCAGGGCCCGACGCAGCAGGGCACTCTGTCGAGCCGGCGGCTCATGGTTTTCGGTCAGCAGCTTGCGGGCCGCGACAAAGGAGTTCCCGGGGCGCTCCAGCAGATTGAGCAACATCGAGTGGGTGACCTTGAACGACGAGGTCAGGGGCTCGGGGGTGGAGGCCACCATCTTGTCGAAGGTCTTCTCGGACCAGGAGACGAAACCCTGCGGCGGCTTCTTCTTGACCACCTGGCGTAGCTTCTTCGAGTCATCGCCGAACTTCGCGACGGCCTTGGTCATCGACTTCTTGTTTTCGATGGCGAATTCCGGGGCCTGGACGACGACGGTTCCCGCCGTGTCGTAGCCGGCTCGTCCGGCCCGGCCGGCGATCTGGTGGAACTCGCGGGCATTCAGCGGCCGGGTGCGGATGCCGTCGTATTTGGAGAGTGCGGTCAGCATCACCGTGCGGATGGGGACATTGATGCCCACCCCGAGGGTGTCGGTGCCGCAGATGACCTTGAGCAGGCCGGCCTGGGCCAGCTGTTCGACCAGTCGGCGGTATTTGGGCAGCATGCCGGCGTGGTGGACCCCGATCCCGTGACGGACCAGGCGGTTCAGTGTCTTGCCGAAGCCCGTGGCGAAACGGAACCCGGCGATCAGTTCGGAGATCCGGTCCTTCTCCTCCCGGGTGCACACGTTGATGCTCATCAGGGACTGGGCGCGTTCGATGGCTTCGAGCTGGCTGAAGTGCACCACATAGACGGGAGCCTGCTGGGTGGACAACAGTTCCTCCATGGCTTCCTGGACCGGCTCCTCGGAATAGTAGTAATGCAGGGGGATGGGGCGCTCGGCGTTGGCCACCGTCGTGGTGTGCCGACCCGTGCGCTGGGTGAGTTCGTCCTCGAAGCGGGTGACGTCGCCCAGGGTCGCGGACATGAGCAGGAACTGCGCCTGGGGCAACTCCAGCAGCGGGACCTGCCAGGCCCAACCGCGTTGCGGGTCGGAGTAGAAGTGGAACTCGTCCATCACCACAGGGCCCAGATCGGCGTCGCCCCCTTCGCGCAAGGCGATGTTGGCGAGGATCTCCGCGGTGCAACAGATGATCGGAGCGTCCTGGTTCACCGAGGAATCCCCGGTGACCATCCCGACGTTCTCGGCTCCGAAGATCTCACAGAGGGCGAAGAACTTCTCCGAGACCAGCGCCTTGATCGGCGCCGTGTAATAGCTGCGGTCCCCGCGGGCCAACGCATGGAAGTGGGCGGCGACGGCCACCAGGGATTTCCCGGAGCCGGTCGGGGTCGCCAGGATGACGTTGTTGCCCTCGACCAGTTCCATCACCGCCTCGTCCTGCGCCGGATACAGGGAAATCCCGCGATCCTCCGCCCAGGTCAGGAAAGCGGCATAGGTCGATTCGGCGGTGGCCCCACGCGGCGGGGAATCAGGCAGCAGGTCAGTAAGATTCATGGTCCCTCCAGCCTATCGTCCAGCGACCCCGGCGTCGGTGTGCACGCGTCGAACCCGTCGAGGCCGGAATAGGGTGGGGCCATGAAATGGAACCCCGCCAAGTACGTCCAATTCGCCACCCACCGCGACCGCCCCTTCTTCGAGCTGATCGCCCGGATCGAAGAAGACGCCCCGAGGCGGGTCGTCGACCTGGGTTGCGGTCCGGGTCCGCTGACCGCCGCACTGGCCGATCGGTGGCCCGACGCCCGGATCACCGGGCTGGATGCCTCACCCGAAATGATCGGGAAGGCCACCGCGGATCATCAGCGGCCCCGTGTGGACTTCGCCGAAGCCGACGCCGCAACCTGGACTCCCGAAGCGGAAACCGACGTCCTCATCAGCAATGCGATGATGCAGTGGATTCCCGGGCACGGGGAGCTCATGGCGGGATGGCTCGATGCCCTCAAGCCGGGCGCGTGGTTCGCGGCCCAGGTACCGGGCAACTTCGAGGCCCCCTCGCATGCGTTGATGCGAGGACTTGCCGCGGAAGCGCAGTGGGCGGACCGCTTGCAGGGATTGGTGCTGCGCAAGGACGCGGTCGCCGAACCGGAGACGTACCTGCGCCTGATGTTCGACCATGGTTTCGAAGCAGACGTGTGGGAGACCACGTACGAGCAGATCCTGCACGGTCCCGACCCGGTGCTCGACTGGGTCCGCGGTACGGCACTACGCCCGATCCTCTCGGTGCTGGAGGATGCCGACGCCGCGGAGTTCGAGGCGGAGTACGCCGCGCTGGTCCGTGAGGCCTACCCTCCCTTCACCGGCCCGGATGGCGGGGAACTGACGGTCTTCCCCTTCCGGCGCATCTTCATGGTCGGGCGCAAGGAGGACCGGCGGTAGGCATGGAGGCCCGCATGAGGCCGATAGGGCCGCGGTCTTGGCACCGGCCTAGCCGCCGGATTCGTTGCACTGCTGCGGATCCCCGTAGGGGCTACGTGCACCGTTGATCAGCCAGTTGAGTCCGTCCCAATGCATTTTGTACTCGATCGCCCAGTCTGAACAGTCCTGCTGGCCGTCCTTGCTGTCTTCAGTGTCCTGCACCGTTTGTAGCTGGACGAGGGCCACCAGGTCGTCGCCGTGTCCGCTGACATCAACGACGTTGAATCCGAGCCAGTACGACGAGGCCAGACCTGCCTGCCATGTGCCCAGTCCGCCCATGCCCTCCTGCATTTCAGGAGTGAAAAAATCGAATGCCGCCTCGTAGGCGCCATCGTTGATGCCCTGACCGTGGATCTGCAGGCTCTGGGCAATGTTCATGGCCTGATCGTGCTCTGAGTCGATGGAGACCTCGACCTCGACGCTCCGGGCCAGGGCATCTTCGCACTCGGCAGGCCGCACCGGGACGTTCCGTTGCTGCCATGCCTCGACTGCTTGTGCCGTACGGGGTCCGGAGACGGCATAGGCCATGCCAGCGACGGATCTCTCACTGCGGCGGTCCGGACGCATGCTCATGACCCCTGCAACCGAGCCGTCCCGGGTGATGAGAGGGCCACCGCTGTTCCCGGGGTTGACCGGTGTGTCTGTCAGGACGAAGTTGCCGGAGTCCACTTCGGATTCGGGCGCGCCTCGTTTCAGCCCGCTGACCGTTCCCTTGGAGAAGGAAAGGTCGTCGCCAAAGGGGAAACCCAGCGCCGCCACCTCGGTCCCGACGGGTGGATCCTCCTGCCGCAAGGTAAATACATGGCCCGGGGCGGTGTTGTTCAGGCGCAACAAGGCGAGATCAGCGTTGTTGTTCACTCCCATGACTTGAGCCCCGGAGAGATCGCCGTCGATCTGGGTCGTGACTGAAGTTGCCCCCTGTACGACATGGGCTGCCGTCACGAGCAAGTCATCCGCGACCAGGAAACCCGAGCCGGTCCCTCCACCGTCACAGGTGACGACCTGGATTTTTGCCAGGCCGCTGGTGACGTCCTGTGCCGTCTCGGGCCACGTCGCGACCGACTCACTCGAGGCGGCTGGTGTAGTGGGTGGGGAGCTTGGTGGTGGGGATGGAGTTTTCGGTTCCGGTGCGGAGGAGGTCGCTGGTGACGAGGGGGCCGCAGGTCTTGGCACATCGGCTTGGGGTGAAGCAGTCAGGGCCGCTCCGCCGCCTGATAAGGCACTGCAGCCGGTGATGGCAGTTCCGATGATGGTTCCCAACGCGATCAACTGATACGTTTTTCCGGTCCGGGGCTTCACGTCGGCTCACTCTCCTTGTCGTCGGAGCCGCCCGGGCAATCTTGGTGGACAGCGCGAAAGTTGACTTAGCTTAGAGCGTTCTGCCGGCTAGGACCAGTGTTCAAGGGATCCCGTTCTACGGGGGCTGGTGAAGGGCGCGGCCTTTAGTCAGCGGACCACGTGGTGACCGATGGTGGGAGGAGTGGCTGCGGAATCTGGGGGGCCCGACGCCGGGGGTATCTGTTGCCGCACGGAAGTGTCTGCGTATGGACGGCGCCTGCCCTGGGGTGCTGCCCTCGGGAACTTGAAGTATCACCGAGGCTTCGAAACCCCCGGAATGGGGAGCCGTGGGACGTCCCGTCCAGCTACAGTTCCATGGTCGGGAACCGTGGCCCGACCGGGAGGCCTCCGCGCAGTCAAACCTTCCCGTGCCGTGTCCGGGGTGGTAGAGCTGGGGTCAGCAGCGACGGAACACCGCACAGGAGGAACCGGCCATGGAAAACCCACTACCCCGCGCCTACCAGAGCTATCTGGAGGGGGCCGAACCAGCCTTCCTCGATACCGTCCGACCCGTCATGCAGGAATCCGTGGCCGAAGGCGAATACGGGGTCCTCGTGAGATTCCTCGGATCTGGCGTCCAGGCCCTGGTGTCGGAGACGGTCCCGTTCGGAGAGGTCCGGGAACTGCATAACGAGTAGGGGGCGCCAGCCAGCCGTCTACCAGCCGCGCTGTTTCCATTCAGCCAGTTGCGGGCGTTCCGCGCCCAGGGTGGTGCCCTTCCCGTGACCGGGATGGACGAATGCGTCATCCGGGTACTGCCCGAAGAGACGCTCAGAGACGTCCTCATGCAGGGAGGCAAACCGGGAGGGGTCGCCATCGGTGTTCCCCAAGCCTCCGGGGAAGAGGCTGTCACCGCTGAAGATATGCGTCGGGCCCGAGGGGTCCTCATACACGTAGGCGATGGAGCCGGGGGTGTGTCCACGCAGGTGCACGGCCCGCAGATCGAAGCCGTCGAAGTTCCCGATATCGTCCTGGCCCAGGACCACAGCGGGTTCGACTCCCGTGGCCGCCCGGATCCCTTCCACGTCGTCGGCCCCGCAGGCCGTCCGCACGCCGGTCTCATCGGCCAGCTCGCGCAGCGCCCGGACGTGGTCCCAATGCTGGTGGGTGGTGGCGATCAGCTCAAGGTGCGGGGTCACCGCCGCGTCCTCGGCGGCCTCACTGATCAGACCGCGCAGTGCCGGTGCGTCGGCGGCGGCATCGATCAGCACCTGCGCGCCGGTCTGCTTATGGGTGATGAGGTAGGCGTTGTTGTCCATCGACGAAACGGACACGCGGCGGATGGTGACCTCCGCCAGGTCATGCAACAGCGAATTCTCTGGGCTCATGCCGCCAGCCTAGGCGCTCGCCGGAGCGGGGGAAAAGCGCCGGCGGGTACTGTGGGGGGCACCCGAAGCCACGGCCAGCGATGACCGGCCCGGATCCCCGAGGAGACCCAGTGAACGACGACGTCTTGGATTTTGTCGCCATCAGCAAGGACGTGCCTGAGAACCCGTATGACCAGATCCGCCAACAGATCCTGGAGGCCATCGGTTCGGGGAAGCTGGTTCCGGGAACCCGGCTGACTTCGGTCCGGGCGCTCGCCGGACGACTGGGGGTCGCCGTGAACACGGTGGCCCGGTCCTACCGGGAACTCGAACAGGCAGGAGCAGTCCAGACCCGAGGGCGTCACGGGACCGTCGTCCTGGCCACGGGCTCCGAGGGCGACCGCAGACTCGCGTCCGCGGCCCAGGAACTGGCCTCGCAGGCCAGGACCTGGGGCGTGGGGGAGGACCGCGCCGTTGAATTTCTGCGGGCCGCCTTCCGCGTGCAGTGAACACCGGCGGTCCAAACCCGCTGAAACCCGCAAAAACATGAGTCTTCGAACGTGTGTTCGAGGCCGAATTCGACTACTCTGGACCCGTGGCTATTTCCTCCAGCGAATTGCAATCCGTTCCCAGCGTTTCCATGGAATCCATCGAGCGTGCCCACGACCGGTCGCGACTTCTCGTGAAGGGCGCCCGGGAGCACAACCTGCGCAATGTGGATCTGGATCTCCCGCGGGACGCGATGATCGTCTTCACGGGCTTGTCCGGATCGGGCAAGTCCTCCCTGGCTTTCGACACGATCTTCGCCGAGGGCCAGCGCCGCTATGTCGAATCGCTCTCCGCCTATGCCCGCCAGTTCCTCGGCCAGGTCGACAAGCCGGACGTGGACTTCATCGAAGGACTGTCCCCGGCGGTCTCGATCGATCAGAAGTCGACGTCGAAGAACCCGCGTTCCACGGTCGGGACGATCACCGAGATCTACGACTACATGCGCCTGTTGTGGGCCCGTGTCGGCCACCCGCACTGCCCGGTGTGCCATGAACCGGTCACCCGGCAGACCCCGCAGGCGATCGTGGACCAGCTGCTCGAGCTCGAGGAGGGGATGCGTTTCCAGATCCTCGCTCCGGTGGTCCGCTCACGCAAGGGCGAGTTCGTCGACCTTTTCAAGGAGCTGGCTGCCAAGGGCTATGCCCGTGCCCGGGTCGACGGGGACACCATCCAACTCAGCGACCCCCCGAAGCTGGGCAAGCAGTACAAACACACCATCGAGGTCGTCATCGACCGGTTGGTCGCCAAGGACGGCATCCGGCAACGGCTGACGGATTCGATCGAGACGGCCCTGGGCCTGGCCGACGGCCGCGTGCTCGCTGACTTCGTCGACCTGCCCGCCCAGGACGACGCGCGGGTCCGGGCCTTCTCGGAACATCTGGCCTGCCCCAACGAACACCCGTTGGCGATCGACGAGGTCGAGCCGCGCTCGTTCTCCTTCAACAACCCCTTCGGTGCCTGCCCCGCGTGCACCGGCATCGGGACCCGGTTGGAGGTCGACGAGGAACTCGTCGTGCCCGATCCGGGCAAGACATTGGCCGAAGGGGCCATCGCGCCCTGGTCGCTGGGCGTGGCCACCACCCAATACTGGAACCGGCTGCTGCAGGGCCTGGGCGACGACCTGAAATTCGATCTGGATACCCCCTGGCGCAAGTTCACCGACGTCCAGCGCGATGCGATCCTCAACGGCAAGGACCATAAGGTCGTGGTCCAGTACCGCAACCGTTTCGGACGGGAGCGCAAATACAGCACCGGGTTCGAAGGTGTCATCCAGTACATCCACCGCAAACACCTGGAAACCGAATCCGATCACGCCCGGGACCGGTACGAGGAATACATGCGGCAGATTCCCTGCCCCGTGTGCAACGGCGCCCGGCTGAACCCCGCCTCCCTGTCGGTGCTGATCAACGGCAAGTCCATTGCCGAAGTCTCCGCCATGCCGATGCGCGAATGCGCCGACTTCCTCAATGCCCTGGTCCTGTCGGGACGCGAAAAGCAGATCGCCCACCAGGTGCTCATCGAGATCCAGGCCCGGCTGCGCTTCCTGCTCGACGTCGGACTCGAGTACCTGAACCTCGAACGAGCCGCCGGAACGCTCTCCGGTGGGGAGGCCCAGCGCATCCGCCTGGCCACCCAGATCGGTTCGGGGCTGGTCGGCGTGCTCTACGTCCTGGACGAACCCTCCATCGGCCTGCATCAGCGCGATAACCGACGCCTGATCGAGACCCTGAACCGCCTGCGCGACCTCGGGAACACGCTCATCATCGTCGAGCATGACGAGGACACCATCCATCAGGCCGACTGGATCGTCGATGTCGGCCCGGGGGCCGGCGAACACGGGGGCACCGTCGTGCACTCGGGGTCGTTGGAAGGGCTGATGGCCAATACCGATTCGATGACGGGCGACTACCTCGCGGGCCGCCGCAGGATCGAATTGCCGGCCAAGCGCCGCAAGGTCGATCGCAAACGCCAGGTCACCGTCGTCGGCGCCCGGGAGAACAACCTGCAGGACGTCACGGTGAAGTTCCCGCTCGGGGTGCTGACCGGCATCACCGGGGTCAGCGGCTCCGGGAAGTCCACGCTGGTCAACGACATCCTCTATAAGGTGATGGCCAATAAGCTCAACGGCGCCAAGCAGGTGGCCGGACGGCATACCCGCGTCGAAGGCCTCGACCAGCTCGACAAGGTGGTCCACGTGGACCAGAGTCCGATCGGCCGGACCCCGCGTTCCAACCCGGCGACCTACACCGGGGTCTTCGACCATGTCCGCAAGCTCTTCGCCGAGACCAACGAGGCCAAGGTCCGTGGCTACCTGCCCGGGCGCTTCTCCTTCAACGTCAAGGGCGGGCGCTGCGAATCCTGTTCCGGCGACGGCACGCTGAAGATCGAAATGAACTTCCTGCCCGATGTGTACGTCCCCTGCGAGGTCTGCCACGGGGCCCGGTACAACCGCGAAACACTCGAGGTCCAGTACAAGGGCAAATCCATCTCCGATGTGCTGAACATGCCGATCGAGGAGGCGGCGGAGTTCTTCGCGGCCTTCACCCCGATCGCCCGCCATCTGAAGACGTTGGTGGACGTGGGGCTGGGATACGTCCGGCTCGGCCAGCCCGCCACGACCCTGTCCGGCGGCGAGGCCCAGCGGGTGAAGCTCGCGTCGGAACTGCAGAAGCGTTCGAACGGGCGCAGCATCTACGTGCTCGATGAACCGACCACGGGTCTGCACTTCGAGGACATCCGCAAACTGCTGCTGGTCCTGCAGGGGCTGGTCGACAAGGGCAACACGGTCATCACGATCGAACACAACCTCGACGTCATCAAGAGCACCGACTGGGTCATCGACCTCGGACCCGAAGGCGGCCACGGCGGGGGACAGGTCGTCGCCCAGGGCACCCCCGAACAAGTCGCCAAGGTCGAGGCCAGCCACACCGGCAGGTTCCTGGCCGAGGTCCTCGGCTAGGGTCCCGGCCGGCGTCCCGGCGCGGCGTAGGCGCCGCGTGAGTATGCCGTGGCGGGCATGCCTGCCGTGGAGCCCGGGTGGTCCGTGCGACAATATCCCGGTGATGATTCCTGCCCGCACCGTGCTTTTTGACCTCGACGGCACCCTCGTGGACCCCGCCGGAGGCATCACCGGAGGCATCCTGCATGCTTTGGAACGCAATGGGCTGGACCACCCGGGCGACGACGCCCTGAACCTGTTGATCGGGCCCCCGCTGGCCATCGGATTGCTGGGCCTCCCGGGCATGACAGAGGAACTCCTGCCTCGGGTCATCGCCGACTACCGGACCGAATATGACCGC
This sequence comes from Arthrobacter sp. AOP36-A1-22, assembly GCF_052377615.1. NCBI lineage: Bacteria > Bacillati > Actinomycetota > Actinomycetes > Micrococcales > Micrococcaceae > Arthrobacter > Arthrobacter sp. AOP36-A1-22. The sequence continues at coordinate 19,886 of NZ_JBQSWX010000023.1, read as the reverse complement.
CACGGCCTGGACGCCAGCCGGGTCTATTCCGGCATCCCCGCACTGCTGGGCCAGCTGCGTGAGGCAGGATGCCGTCTGGCGGTCGCGACCTCCAAGCCCGAACCGCTGGCCCGCCGGCTGCTGGCCGCCAAGGACCTGGATGCCTTCTTCGATTCCATCCACGGATCGGCCCCGGAAGAGGCCTCCACAGCCCCGGCAACCGCCGGGAAAGCCCATATCGTGGCCGCCGCACTCCACGCCACCGGCGGCGGGACCGGAGACACCGTCATGGTCGGGGACCGGCTCTACGACATCGAAGGAGCCCGGGCGAACTCACTGACCGCCCTCGGCGTGTCCTGGGGCTTCGCCGCCGACGGCGAGTTGGAAGCGGCAGGCGCGGCCGCCGTCGTGCACTCCGCCGAGGAACTGGGGCGCCTGCTGGGCCCGGCCACTGCCGGTACACAAGCGCACCGGGGGGCTTCCGCCTAGATGGGGATGTTCGAAGGAGTCCGCGCCGGTTTCCGCGGAACCATCCGTACGCTCTGCCGCCCGGAGATCATCGGGCTGGAGAACGTACCGACCGATGGTCCGTTCATCGTCGCCTCCAACCACCTGTCCTTCCTGGACAGCATCATCATCCAGGCGATCTGTCCGCGTCCTGTCGCCTTCTTCGCGAAGGCCGAGTACTTCACCACCCCGGGGGTCAAGGGACGGGCGATGAAGGCCTTTTTCGAGTCCGTGGGGTCCATCCCCGTCGAACGCGGGGAACAGGCCGCCAGCGTTGCCGCGCTGGACTCGTTGGTGGACCTGCTCGAATCGGGCCAAGGCGTCGGGATCTACCCGGAGGGGACCCGGTCGCGGGACGGGCGGCTCTACCGGGGGAGGACGGGGGTGGGCTGGCTGGCCCTGTCCACCGGGGCGCCGGTGGTTCCCGTGGGGTTGATCGGCACCGAACGCCTGCAACCGGCCGGGAGCAACAGGATCGTCCCGCATCGGTTCACGCTCTCGGTGGGGGAGCCCCTGCAGTTCGAGCATGTCGGGCGTAAGCACCCGCTGCCGCAACGACGCCAGGCCACCGATCAGATCGTCGATGCCATCGCCGGGCTCAGCGGGCAGGAACGGTCAGGCAACTACAACCAGTCGCCCTCGGCAGAGTAGCGTTGGGGGTATGGCCGATCCCAGCAGTTACCGTCCGCGGACCGGCGAGATACCCACGTCTCCCGGCGTCTACCGCTTCCGCGACCCCGCGACACGGGTCATCTATGTAGGCAAGGCCAAGAACCTCCGGTCGCGACTGAATTCCTATTTCGCCAATCCGACGACGCTGGCCCCCAAGACCCACGCCATGGTCCATACCGCGGCCAGTGTCGAGTGGACCGTGGTGGGCAGCGAACTCGAGGCGTTGCAGCTCGAGTACACGTGGATCAAGGAGTACGCCCCGCGGTTCAACATCATGTTCCGCGACGACAAGTCCTACCCGTACCTGGCGGTGACGATGGGGGACAAGTTCCCTCGCGCCCAAGTCATGCGGGGAGACCGCCGCAAGGACGTGAAGTACTTCGGTCCGTTCTATCCGGCCAAGGCGATCCGCGAAACCCTCGACACGTTGTTGCGGGTCTTCCCGGTACGCACCTGTAGCCCCGGGGTCTTCCGCCGGGCCCAATTGACCGGACGTCCCTGCCTGCTGGCGGACATCGGCAAATGTTCGGCGCCGTGCGTGGGCCGGATCAGCCCCGAAGACCACCGGAAACTGGCCGAGGAACTCTGCCAGTTCATGGGAGGCGAAGGCACCCGGTTCATCCGGGATCTGGAAGGCCGGATGAAGGCCGCGGTCGCCGAACTGGATTACGAACAAGCAGCCCGGCTGCGTGACGACATCGCAGCCCTGCGCCGGGTGTTCGAACGCAACGCCGTCGTGCTCTCCGAGGACACCGAGGCGGATATCTTCGCCGTCGCCGAAGACGACCTCGAGGCCTCGGTGCAGGTCTTCCACGTCCGCAACGGCCGGATCCGCGGGCAGCGGGGCTGGGTCGTGGAGAAGGTGGAGGACACCGACGGACCGAAGTTCATCGAACACCTGCTGCAGCAGGTCTACGGGGAGAACACCGGTGGGGACCGGATCCCCCGGGAGGTCCTGGTGCCGGTTGAACCGGAGAACCGGCAGGAACTGGCGATATGGCTGCGCGGGCTGCGCGGCAGCGCGGTGAACCTGCGGGTGCCCCAACGCGGGGAGAAGGCCACCTTGATGGGCACCGTGAAGGAGAACGCCGAGCAGTCCCTGCGCCTGCATAAATCACGCCGCGCCGCCGATATCACCACGCGCAGTGCCGCTCTGCAGGAACTCCAGGAGGCACTCGCGCTGCCGATACCGCTGATGCGCATCGAATGCTATGACATCTCCCATGTCTCGGGTACCAATGTCGTGGCCTCCATGGTGGTGGTCGAGGACGGCATGCCCAAGAAGTCCGAATACCGCAAGTTCTCCATCAGCGGTGAAGCGGCCCGGGATGACACGGCCTCCATGTACGACGTCATCACCCGCAGATTCCGCCACTACCTCGAGGACCAGGCGGCCATGGCGCCGGTGATTTCCGGAGAGATCAGCATTGAGGAACAGGGTGAGAAGGCCCCGCCGAAGAAATTTGCCTACCCGCCCTCCCTGGTCGTGGTCGACGGCGGTCCGCCGCAGGTCGCCGCGGCAGTCCGGGCGTTGGAGGACCTGGGGATCGACGACGTCTACGTCGCCGGGCTGGCCAAGCGACTGGAGGAACTCTGGCTGCCCGAGGATCCGTTCCCCGTGGTTCTGCCGCGGGCGTCCCACGGGTTGTACCTGCTCCAGCGCATCCGTGACGAGGCGCACCGGTTCGCCATCACCTTCCACCGGCAGAAACGTAGTTCGTCGATGGTTTCCTCGCTGCTTGACCAGGTTCCCGGGCTGGGGCCGGCCAAACGCCAGGCGGTCATCAAGCACTTCGGTTCGCTCAAGCGCATGCGGGCGGCGACCGCCGAGGACTTCACCCGGGTCAAGGGGGTCGGAACCGTCCTGGCCGGACACCTGGTCGAGGCGCTGGCCCTGCCGCAGGAGCCCGACGACACCGCAGAGGACGACGACGGTGCCACCCCGGCGGTCAACACCACCACCGGGGAGCTGCTCGACTGAGAACGGCCGTGTCGGAACACGACTAGACTGAAACCATGAGTATCGAGCTGAGCCCCGTCAAGCCCGAAGCATCAGAAATGCTGGTCGTGACCGGCATGTCCGGTGCCGGCCGCACCACCGCCGCCCACGCCCTGGAGGACCTGGGCTGGTACGTGGTGGAGAACCTGCCCCCGCAGCTGCTGGGCACCCTGACCGATCTGGTCGCCCGCACCCCCGGGTCCATCCCCAAGCTGGCCGTGGTCATGGACGTCCGGAGCCGGGCGCTGTTCGCCGAACTGCGCGAGAACCTGGGCCAGCTCAGGGCCGCCGGGATCGAATACCGGGTGTTGTTCCTCGACGCCAGCGACGAACTGCTCATCCGCCGTTTCGAACAGGGCCGGCGTCCCCACCCGCTGCAGGGGGAGGGGCGGATCTCCGACGGCATCACCGCCGAACGCGAGGTCCTGAAGGAAATCAAGGACCACGCAGAGATCGTCATCGACACCACCCCCTTGAACGTCCATGCCCTAGGCCGGTCGATCATCGAACTGTTCTCCGATTCGGGACCGGTGGTCCTGCGGCTGAACGTGATGAGTTTCGGTTTCAAATACGGCTTGCCCACCGATGCGAACTTCCTGGCCGATGTCCGGTTCATCCCGAACCCGCACTGGGTACCCGCGCTCCGCCCGCATACCGGCCAGGAGAAGGTCGTCAGCGACTACGTCCTGGAAGCCGACGGGACGGCCGACTTCATCTTCCACTATCTTGAAGCGCTCGAACCGGTCCTGGAGGGGTATCGCCGCGAGAACAAGCACTACGCGACCATCGCCATCGGGTGCACCGGTGGCAAGCACCGGTCGGTGGCCGTGAGCGAGGAGATGGCGCGCCGACTCAGGCAGATCCCCAACGTCACGGTCATGGTCAACCACCGCGATCTGGGCCGGGAGTAAGTCCATGACGTTCCTGACCGGACAGATGCCGATGCTTCCCCCACGTCCGGCGGGCAGCGGCGATGAGATGACCACCACCCGGGTCGCAGCACTCGGCGGCGGACATGGCCTTTCGGCCTCCCTCTCGGCGCTCCGGCGGCTCACGAATGACATCACGGCCATCGTCACGGTCGCCGACGACGGCGGATCCTCCGGACGATTGCGCCGCGAATTGGGCGTCCTGCCGCCCGGTGACCTACGCATGGCCTTGGCCGCCCTTTGTGACGAATCGGACTGGGGACGGACCTGGCGCGACGTCATGCAGCATCGTTTCGTCGGCTCCGAAGGGGTAGAAACCTCGCTGGAGAACCACGCGGTGGGCAACCTGCTGATCATCACCCTATGGGAGCTGCTGGGAAATGCCGTGGCCGGGCTGCGCTGGGCCGGTGCCCTGCTCGGGGCCCGCGGCGCCGTGCTGCCGATGAGTACCGTGCCGCTATACATCTCCGGGGAGGTCCTGGCCACCGCCGGGGACGGAAGCCTAGTCCGACGACGGATCCATGGGCAGGCGGCTCTGGCCGAAGCCGGAAACGACACCCTGGTCAGCAATGTGACGTTGGCCCCCACCGATGCCCCGGCCTGCCCCGAGGCGTTGGACGCCATCGAACTGGCCGACTGGGTCATCCTGGGCCCCGGCTCCTGGTACACCTCGGTTTTGCCGCATCTGCTCCTCCCGGAAATGCGTGAGGCACTGCAGAACACCCCGGCCCGTCGCCTGCTGACGATGAACCTGGTCACCGATACCCAGGAGACCTCGGGAATGACCGCCGCAGCACATCTTGACGTGATTGCCCGCTACGCCCCGGACCTGAGAATCGACGCCGTTCTGGCCGATCCATCGTCCGTCGATGACGAGCAGGCCTTCCGTGCGGCAGCCGGCCGGCTCGGCGCCGAGTGCTTTTTCGGTAAGGTGGCTACTGGGCATGACCGTGCCGTCCACGAGCCCCTGCGGCTTGCGGCGGAGTATCAGGATGTCTTTGAGGCGTTTGCCCGGAATACAACGCGACGTGAGGAAGAGTAGCCATGGCACTGACCGCTTCGGTCAAGGACGAGCTGTCCCGGCTGGACGTCAAGAAGTCCTCCGTGCGTAAAGCCGAAGTGTCGGCGACCCTGCGCTTCGCCGGGGGACTGCACATCATTTCAGGTCGCATCGTCATCGAGGCGGAAGTCGATCTTGCCGCCACCGCCCGGCGGCTGCGTCAGGCCATCTCCGAGGTCTACGGACACATCGCCGAGATCATCGTCGTCTCCGCGGGGGGCCTGCGCCGGGGCAGCCGCTATGTCGTCCGGGTGGTCAGGGACGGCGAATCGTTGGCCCGCCAGACGGGTCTGCTCGATGGCCGGGGCCGCCCGGTCCGGGGACTGCCCTCGGTCATCGTCAACGGTTCCACCGCCGACGCCGAAGCCGTCTGGCGCGGAGCCTTCCTCGCCCATGGCTCGCTGACCGAACCCGGCCGCTCGTCGGCACTGGAGGTCACGTGCCCGGGCCCCGAAGCGGCCCTGGCCCTGGTCGGGGCCGCCCGGCGGCTCGATATCGTCGCCAAGGCCCGCGAAGTGCGGGGGGTTGACCGCGTCGTCATCCGCGACGGCGACAGCATCGCCGCATTGCTGACCCGCATGGGCGCCCACGACACGTTGTTGGTGTGGGAGGAACGGCGCATGCGCAAGGAGGTCAGGGCGACGGCCAACCGGCTGGCGAACTTCGATGACGCCAACCTGCGCCGCTCGGCCCAGGCCGCCGTGGCGGCGGGTGCCCGGGTGGAACGGGCCCTGGAGATCCTGGGAGACGACGTCCCGGACCATCTGCAATATGCCGGGGCCCTCCGCGTGGCGCATAAACAGGCCAGCCTGGATGAACTGGGCCACCTGGCCGACCCCCCGATGACGAAGGACGCCATCGCCGGAAGGATCCGTCGCCTGTTGGCGATGGCGGACCGCCGGGCCGCTGAACTGGGAATACCCGGGACCGAGGCCAGCGTTACCGCAGATATGCTCGACGGCTGATCAAGCCGCTGGATTTCCGTCGCCGCGAGGCACGGGAAGCACTACCCACCAGCATGCCCGTAGAGCGGGCGTGTGAGAGACAAATGGAGGAGATCATGGCGAAGTACGAACTTCCTGACCTGCCGTACGACTACGCGGCGCTGGAGCCGAACATTTCCGCGCGCATCATGGAGCTGCACCACAGCAAGCACCACGCGTCGTATGTCGCCGGCGCCAACACCGCGCTGGACAAGCTGGCAGAGGCCCGCGAAAAGGGCGAGTACGGCAACATCCCGAAGCTGTCCAAGGATCTGGCGTTCCACCTCGGTGGGCATACCAACCACTCGATCTTTTGGCAGAACCTTTCCCCCGAAGGCGGGGACAAGCCCGAGGGTGAGCTCGCTGCGGCCATCGATGACGCCTTCGGCTCGTTCGATGCCTTCCGCAACCACTTCACCAACGCCGCACTGAGCCTGCAGGGCTCGGGCTGGGCGCTGCTGGCCTTCGAGGGCCTGGGTGAAAACCTGGTCATCGAGCAGCTCTACGACCAGCAGGGCAACGTGCCGGTGGGCACCACCCCGCTGCTGATGTTGGACATGTGGGAGCACGCCTTCTACCTGGACTACGTCAACGTCAAGGCGGATTACGTCAAGGCGTTCTGGAACATCGTGAACTGGGCCGACGTGTCGGCCCGCTTCGAGGCGGCGCGCTCCGGCGCGAAGTCGCTGATCGTTCCGGGCAAGTAGCCCGCGCCCCCGGGTCCTCGGACCCGGGGAAAAGAGCAGGTAATTTTGCTCACACATCAAAGGCCTTATGGCGTAAGATGTTATCAACGGCTTCAGTGGGCCCCGCATCCGGTTTTCCCCGGATCGGGAGCCCGCTGAACCGGTCGGCCCACAGGCCAAGGACACAACGGGGTGTCACAAAATTTCCATTGCCATCCCCGCGTCCATATCTCCCTACCCGGAGCACGGTGGTGGCTACCTTCCGGCAAGGAGAATATTCACGTGACTACCCGTGTTGGCATCAATGGCTTCGGACGCATTGGACGTAACTACCTGCGCGCCGCGCTCATGAACCAGGCAGACGTCGAGATCGTCGCCATCAACGACCTGGCTGACATCGACAGCCTGGCCATGCTCCTCAAATACGATTCGGTCCTCGGCCGGCTCTCCGAGGAAGTGTCCGTCGATGGGCAGGATCTGGTCGTTGGCGAACGCCGCATCCGCATCCTCGCCGAGAAGGATCCGGCCGATCTGGGCTGGGGCGCACTCGGTGCCGACGTCGTCATCGAATCCACCGGCCGTTTCACCAAGGCCGAAGGCGCCCGCAAGCACCTGGAAGCCGGCGCCAAGAAGGTCATCATCTCCGCCCCCGCCAAGGGCGAGGACATCACCATCGTGATGGGGGTCAACGACAACCTGTACGACCCGGAGAACCACGACATCATCTCCAACGCCTCCTGCACCACCAACTGCCTCGGCCCCATGGTCAAGGTCCTCAACGACCAGTTCGGCATCGTCGACGGGTTGATGACCACCATCCACGCCTACACCGCCGACCAGAACCTGCAGGACGGCCCGCATAAGGATCCGCGTCGTGCCCGGGCCGCCGCGCTGAACATGATTCCCACCTCCACCGGTGCCGCCAAGGCGATCGGCCGGGTCCTGCCCGAGCTCAAGGGCAAGCTCGACGGCTATGCAATGCGCGTTCCGGTCCCGACCGGCTCCTCCACCGACCTGACCGTGACCCTGGCCCGCGAAACGACCGTCGAGGAAGTCAACGCGGCATTCCGCGCGGCCGCCGAGGAGGGCCAGCTGGCCCCGTACCTGAAGTACAACGAGGACCCGATCGTCTCCAGCGACATCGTCACCGATCCGCACTCGACGATCTTCGACGCGCCGCTGACCAAGGTCATCGGCAGTACCGTGAAGGTCATCGGCTGGTACGACAACGAATTCGGCTATTCCAGCCGCCTGGTCGACCTGACCGAATACGTCGGCTCGAAGCTGGCGTAGTCGCGGCGATCCGATAGCCTGAAGTCATGACTTCCAACACTCTCGACGATCTGCTCGCCGATGGTGTCCGTGGGCGGCACGTTCTGGTCCGTAGCGACCTGAACGTGCCGCTCGATGGCTCCACCGTCACCGACGACGGACGTGTCCGCGCGTCCCTTCCCGTCCTCGCGAAACTCTCCGAGGCCGGTGCCCGGGTCCTGGTGATGGCCCATCTGGGCCGCCCGAAGGGGGCCCCGGAGCCGAAGTACTCCATTCGTCCCGCCGCCGACCGGCTGGACGAGCTCGCCGATTTCCCGGTCGAGGTGGCCCAGGACGTCGTGGGCAGCAGCGCCCGCGAACTGGCCTCGAAACTCCAGGACGGCTCCGTGCTGGTCCTGGAAAACGTCCGCTTCGATCCGCGCGAGACCAGCAAGGACGACGACGAACGGGCCTCGTTCGCCCGTGAGCTGGCCGACCTGACCGGCAGCAACGGTGCCTACGTGGATGATGCCTTCGGTGCCGTGCACCGCAAGCACGCATCAGTGGTCGACATCGCCGCACTGCTGCCCTCCTACCAGGGCGATCTGGTCAGGACCGAGATGGAGGTGTTGCGTCAGCTCACCGAGGGCCCCCAGCGGCCCTACGTCGTCGTCCTGGGCGGGTCCAAGGTCTCCGATAAGCTCGCGGTGATCGACACGCTCCTCGGCCGCGCCGACCACCTGCTGATCGGCGGTGGCATGGCCTTCACCTTCCTGGCCGCCCAGGGACACCCGGTCGGGAAATCATTGCTGGAGGAAGACCAGCTCGAAACCGTCCGCGGATACCTGGCCCGGTCCAAGGAAACCGGCTGCGACATCATCCTGCCCACCGACGTCGTGGTGGCCTCCAAGTTCGGGGCCGACGCCGAACACGAGGTGCGCCCCGTCGACGGGATCGAAAACGGTCGGTTCGGCGATACCGGACTGGGCCTCGACATCGGACCGGCCTCGGGAGAGGCCTTCGTCAGTTACATCCGCTCCGCCAACACCGTGTTCTGGAACGGCCCCATGGGGGTCTTCGAGATCGAGGCCTTCTCCGGGGGAACCCGGGCCGTGGCCCAGGCCCTGGCGGACTCCGAGGCGTTTTCCGTCGTCGGGGGCGGGGACTCCGCCGCAGCCGTCCGCACCCTGGGTTTCAGCGAGGACGATTTCGGCCATATCTCCACCGGAGGCGGGGCCAGCCTCGAATACCTGGAGGGCAAGGAATTGCCCGGACTCACCGCGCTCGAAGGGAACTAGCCACCTATGACCACCTCCACGAACGGTCAATTCGACCGGAAGCCGCTGATTGCCGGCAACTGGAAGATGAACATGGACCATGTCCAGGGCATCACGCTGCTGCAGAAGCTGGCGTGGACCCTCGAGGATGCCAAACACGACTTCAACCGGGTCGAGGTCGCCGTCTTCCCGCCGTTCACCGATCTGCGCGGCGTCCAGACGCTGGTCGCCGGCGATGACCTGCCGGTCGTCTACGGGGGCCAGGACCTCTCACCGGAGGATTCCGGCGCCTTCACCGGGGACATCTCCGGGGCCTTCCTCTCCAAGCTCGGCTCACGGTATGTCCTGGTCGGGCATAGCGAACGCCGGGCCATCCACGGCGAAACCGATGAGTTGCTTTCCCGCAAGGTCGCAGCAGCCTACAGGCATTCAATGGTGCCGGTGCTCTGCGTGGGCGAGGGCCTGGAGGTCCGGCAGGCCGGGCGCCATGTCGAGCACACGCTCGAGCAGTTGCGTGGCTCGCTGGCGGGATTGGATGCGGCCCAGGCCGCCGATCTCGTGGTGGCCTACGAGCCCGTCTGGGCCATCGGCACCGGGGAAGTCGCCGGACCCGAGGACGCCCAGGAGATGGCCGCGGCGCTCCGCGCCGAGCTCGTGAGTCTCTACGGAGCCGACACGGCAGCAGGAATCCGGCTGCTTTATGGCGGTTCGGTCAAGGCCGCCAACGCCGCCGCCATCATGCGTGGCAGCGATGTCGACGGGCTGCTCGTCGGGGGTGCCAGCCTGGACGCCGCGGAATTTGCTAACATTATTAGGTTCGAGCATCATCTGGTGACGGACTAACCGGCTGCGGCCGTTCTCGACCGAAAGGTAGTAGTGGACACACTCAAGATTGTCCTGCAGGTGGTGCTGGGACTCGTGAGCCTGTTGCTGGTCATGCTGATCCTGCTCCACAAGGGACGTGGAGGCGGCATGTCGGACATGTTCGGCGGCGGCATGACCACCAGTCTCGGGTCCTCAGGTGTTGCCGAAAAGAACCTCAACCGGATCACCGTCGTGCTCGGGGTGTCCTGGGGCGCGATCATCGTGGCGCTGGGCATCATCATGCGCTTGAGCTCGGAGATCTAGGACCCCGCAATCCCCGCGGGGGCATCCCGGGCCCAGGCCCGGCGCGCCCACCGCCGTAGAACCATGAAGAGGCGGCTTCCCCCACGGGGGAAGCCGCCTCTTTGGCGTTTCGTGGTGCCCGCAGGCTCAGCGTTCGGAAGCGGTCACGGAGCGCAGGTTGGTCTGGGCCAGACCCTCCCGCAGGACCTCGCCGAGGACCTCGTCGGGGTCCAGCCGGCGCAGTTCCTCCGCAAGACAGACCGAGGTGTTGCGCCGCGGCAACGACACCCGTTGGACGGGCTGTCCCGGCTGGTACAACTCGGCCACGTCGTCATGGGGGCGGGTCAGCACCACGTCGCCGTCCTCGCGGGAGAACCTCACGCTGCGCACCCCGGTCCCGTTGGAGGAGGAGGCGATCGTGACCGGGATGTCCAGCCGGAGCGTCAACCAGGCAGCCAGCAGCAGCACGCTGGGGCTCGAGGACGAACCCTTCACGGTGGCGGCCGTCAGGCAGGAGGCATCGAGCTGGTCTAGGACGGCGGCCAATTGGGCCCGCCAGAGGGTCAACCGCGTCCACGCCAGGTCGGTGTCCCCGGCCACATGGCTCTTCGCCAGGGCGAAGAGCGCCTTTTGCGGCTCATCGGCGGTCCGGCTATCGGTGATCCGGCGGTGCGCGATCCTGCCGATGGCCGTTTCGGAGGCACATTCGGGCATCCCATGGGGCCACCAGGCGACGATGGGGGCATCGGGGAGCAGGAGCGCGTTGACCAGTGATTCGTTGGCCGTGGCCAGGTCCCCGTCGGCATGGAGGACGATGACTTCCGAGGCCCCGGCATCACCGCCGACCCTGATCTGTGCCCCGAGGCTCGTCGGGGCGTCGGTGGCCCCTTCGACCACGACGATGATGCGGCACGGGTGCTCCCGGCTGGCCAGGTTCGCCGCGGCGATGGCCTCCTCCTCGAACCCGGACTGCGTGACCACCACAAGCGTCAGCACGCGGCTCAGGGCGACGACACCGCCGGTCTCGCGGAGGTTCATGACCTTCTTGGCCACCTTCGAGGTGGTGGTGTTCGGCAGGTCTACGATCATGGTCGCCGCCACGTCCTTCCATCTCGGGCCAGCAGTTCATCAGCCGAACTCGGGCCCCAGCTTCCGGGGGCATACGGTTCGGGCTGTTCGTCCAGGGACGCCCAATAGTCCTCGAACGGGTCGAGGATCTTCCAGGACAGCTCCACCTCCTGATGCCGGGGGAACAGGGGGGGTTCGCCGAGCAGGACGTCCAGGATGAGCCGCTCATAGGCTTCGGGGCTGGACTCGGTGAAGGAGTGGCCGTACCCGAAGTCCATGGTCACGTCCCTGACCTCCATTTGCGTGCCCGGGACCTTGGAACCGAAACGGATGGTGGCGCCTTCGTCGGGCTGAACGCGGATGACCACCGCATTCTGGCCGAACTCCTCGGAGGCGTTGTCGCGGAAGAGCAGGTTGGGCGCCCGTTTGAAGACGACGGCGATCTCGGTCACCCGACGCCCCAACCGCTTGCCGGCGCGCAGATAGAAGGGCACCCCGGACCATCTGCGCGTGTTGATGTCCACGCGGATGGCGGCATAGGTCTCGGTTTGCGATTCCGGGTTGAACCCTTCCTCGTCGAGGAAACCGGTGACCTCCTCGCCTCCCTGCCAGCCCCCGGTGTATTGACCGCGGGCCGAGTGCCGGGAGAGGTCCTCGGGGAGTTTGACCGCGGCGAGGACCTTTTCCTTTTCGGCGCGCAGGTGATCGGCGTTGAAGGAAATCGGTTCCTCCATCGCGGTCAGGGCCAGCAGCTGGAGCAAGTGGTTCTGGATGACGTCGCGGGCGGCCCCGACGCCGTCGTAGTATCCCGCCCGGCCACCGATGCCGATGTCCTCGGCCATGGTGATCTGCACATGGTCCACGTAGTTGGCGTTCCACAGCGGCTCGAACAGCTGGTTGGCGAAACGCAGGGCCAGCAGGTTCTGGACGGTTTCCTTGCCCAGGTAGTGGTCGATGCGGAAGACCGCGTCGGGGGGAAAAACGGATTCCACGATGGTGTTCAGTTCGCGGGCCGATTCCAGATCGTGGCCGAAGGGCTTCTCGATGACCACCCGGCGCCAGGGGGCCGGCTCCTGCGGCTCCGCGGAGGCGTCGGCGTGGATCTGCTCGTCCTGGGCCAGCCCGTGGCGGGAAAGCTGCTCACAGACCTGCTCGAAGGAGTTCGGGGGGATGGAGAGGTAGAAGACGTGGTTTCCGCGGGTGCCGCGGGAGATCTTGAGCTCATCCAGGGTCTCGCCGAGACGTTCGTAGGCTTCTTCATCGCCGAACCCGCCGGTGACGAAGCGGAAGCCGCCGGCTAGTTGGGCCCAGACGGTTTCGTTGAAGGGGGTCCGGGCGCTGGCCAGGACCCATTCCCTGGCCTGGGCGACGAAGTCCTCGGGCGACCAATCGCGGCGACCGAAGCCGACGACGGCGAAGCTGGGCGGGAGGAGCCCGCGGTTGGCGAGGTCGTAGACCGCGGGGATGAGTTTCTTGCGGGCCAGGTCGCCGGTGACGCCGAAGAACACCAGGGCAGATGGCCCGGCAATCCGGTTCAGGCGGCGGTCCCGACGATCGCGCAGGGGGTTGTGCGCGGTGGTATCTGCCATGGGGTGCTTTCTGTGGTGAAACAACGGGGGGAGCGGGCGGCCACCGGGGCCGCCCGCCCCCGATGTTACTGGTGAATTCCGGGCAGTGCGCTGATCGCGGCACGCAGCTGGCGGATTCCTTCGTCCCGGGAGCCCAAATGCAGGCGCAGGACCGGGCGGCCGTTGTCGGCGAGCACCTGGGCGTCACCGGTGGCCTGGGCGGAGATCAATTCACCGAACGTGAATGGACGGTCGGGGATGCTGATGTCCGTATCGGAGTCGGCGGTGATCTGCAGGTAGACCCCGATGCGGGGTCCACCCTTGTGGAATTGCCCGGTGGAGTGCAGGAAGCGTGGGCCCCACCCGAACGTCGTCGGACGGTTCGAGGCCACGGACAGATCCTCGCGCAGGGTCGCCAGATCGGCGTGCCCGATGCGATCCAGATACGCCTGGATGCTCAGGTAGCCGTCGGCCGGCAGGGCACCGAGCAGGTTGGCCACGGCGTCCGTGACGCCTGCCGCCCCCTCGAGCAGGCCTTCGGTGGCCCGGAGCTCGATGTCGCCGTCGACCAATTGGGCGGTCTCCGGCTCGGGGGTGGCATCGAGGAGCCCGCGGGCAGCGATCTTCGCCGCCTCGACATCCGGCTGGTCGAAGGGGTCGATGCCCAGCAGCTTGCCGGCCACGACGGTGGCGTACTCCCACAACAGCATCTGGCTGCCCAACGATCCCGAGACATACACATGGTGTCCCTGGGTGGCGATGACCGGGTCCTCGTCGTCGGAGACCAGGTGGACCAGGAGCACGTCGTCGGCCTGGTGGACCGTCTCCTCGGCCCCGGGTTCCACCACGACCGGTAGCAGGCCGGTGCCGTGCTTGCCGGTGGATTCGGCAATGAGCTGTTCGGCCCAATCGGCGAATCCGACGATGCCGGATCCCTCGTCGACGAAGACGATCTTATTGCGCAACGGCGTGGTCCCGGCCAGGGCCGCGCCCAAGGCGAGTCCGAGGTTGTCCTCGTCGTCGTCGGCCAGGAATTCCGCGGCTTCCTCCGCCTCGTCCAGCAAGGTGGCGATATCCACACCGGCCAGACCGGAAGGCACCAGCCCGAAGGCGGTGAGGGCGGAATACCGTCCTCCGACGTCCGGGTTGGCGTTGAAGACCGCCCGGTAGCCGGCCTTGCGCGAGGCCTTATCCATGGGGGACCCCGGGTCGGTGACCACGATGATGCGCGATGCCGCATCGATTCCCGCATCCTCGAACGCCTGGGAGAACACCCGTCGCTGGGAATCGGTTTCCACGGTCGACCCGGATTTCGAGGAGACGACCAGAGCCGTGGTGGCCAACCGGTCGGTCAGGGCATTGCCGACCATTTCGGGGTCGGTGCTGTCCAGGACGACGAGTTCGACGTCGGCGGTGGCGGTGATGACCTCGGGTGCCAGCGAGGAACCGCCCATTCCGGCCAAGACGATCCGGTCGATGCCGTCCGCCTGCAGTTCCCGGCGCAGATCCAGGATGGGCTCGACCAGGGGATGCGAGGTCTCGGCCAAGTCGACCCAGCCGAGGCGCTTGGAGGCCTCGGCCTGGGCCTCGGGACCCCAGAGGGTGTCGTCCTTGGCCGCGATGCGCGAGGCCGTCTTCTCGGCGACCAGGGCAGGGACATGCGCCTGGATGGCAGCTTGTGCGGCTCCGGTGGCCGTGAACCCCAGGGCACTCATGCCGACGCCTTTCCTGCTGCTTCCAGTGCCTGGCGGACATCGGCCAGCAGATCGGTCCAGGCGGCCTCGAACTTCTCCACCCCTTCGTTCTCCAGCAGCAGGACGACCTCGTTGTAGTCGATGCCCAGTGCGGCCAGCGAATCCAGGACCCGGTTCGATTCGTCGTAGGTGCCGGTGATCGTGTCGGCGGTGACCTCGGCGTGGTCGGCCGTGGCATCCAGCGTCTTCTCTGGCATCGTGTTCACGACCTGTGGGGCAGTGAGCCCGGTGACGTACAGGGTGTCGGGCAGCGCGGGATCCTTCACCCCCGTGGACGCCCAGAGCGGACGCTGCGGACGGGCGCCGGACGCGGCTAGGACGCCCCAGCGTTCGGAGGAGTAGTCCTCCTCGAAGACCTGGTAGGCCAGACGGGCGTTGGCCAGACCGGCCTTGCCCTTGAGCGCGGTGGCTTCTTCGGTACCGATGGCGTCGAGACGCTTGTCGATCTCGGTGTCCACGCGGGATACGAAGAAGGAGGCAACGGAGTGCAGTTTGGACAGGTCGTGGCCGTTTTCCTTGGCCTGCTCCATGCCCGAGAGGAACGCGTTGATCACGGCGCGGTAACGCTCCAGCGAGAAGATGAGCGTGACGTTGACGCTGATGCCTGCCGCCAGCGTCGCGGTGATGGCTTCGAGCCCTTCGACGGTGGCCGGGATCTTGATGAAGACGTTCTCGCGGTCGACCTTGGCGGAGAGCTTCTTGGCCTCGGCGATGGTGGCGGCTGCGTCATGCGCCGAACGGGGATCGACCTCAATCGAGACCCGCCCGTCGATGCCTTGGCTGGCGGTGGCCACGGGGGCGAAGAGGTCGCAGGCCCGGGTGACGTCCTGGGTGGTGATCTGGAAGACCGCTTCTTCGACGTCGGCGCCGGCGGCAGCGAGTTCACCCACCTGCTCGGTGTAGTCGGCGTCGCCCTTGGACAGGGCCGCGGCGAAGATCGAGGGGTTGGTGGTCACACCGACCACGTTCCGCTCGCCGATGAGCTTCTGCAGCGAACCCGAGGTCAGGCGGGAGCGGGAGAGGTCATCGAGCCAGATGGAGACGCCGGCATCGGAGAGGGCCTGGGTGTTGGGGTTGCTCATGAGATGGATCCTTCCAGGAGGGAAATGAGGTCTGCGCCGTTCCTGCGGGTTCGGGCCACGGGAACGGAAACCGGTCGGCCACTATTCCAGTGGCCGACCGGCGTCGTGCTATTTCGCTGCGTTGATCGAGTCGCGCGCCGCCTGGGCCACGGCCTCGGCCGTGATGCCGAATTCGGTGTAGAGGCGCTTGTAGTCTGCCGAGGCACCGAAGTGCTCCAGCGAGACCATGCGGCCGGCGTCGCCGACCAGTTCGCGCCAGCCCTGGGCCACGCCGGCCTCGACGCTCACCCGGGCCTTCACCGACGGCGGGAGGACGGAGTCGCGGTAGGACTGCTCCGCACGGTTGAACCACTCGACGCAGGGCAGCGAGACCACCCGGGCGGCAATGCCTTCAGCGGCCAATGCCTCGCGGGCATCGACGGCGAGCTGGACTTCCGAACCGGTGCCCATGAGCACCACGTCCGGGTCCACGACCTGGCCGTCACGCATGGCATCGACGAACACGTAGCCACCGTCGGCGACTCCGGAAGCCGGCCCGAATCCTGGCTGGTTCCTGTCGTAGACCGGCAGTCCCTGACGCGAGAGCACGAGCCCCGCGGGGTTGGAGGTGTTCTCCAGGACCGTCTTCCAGGCCCAGGACACCTCGTTGGCGTCCGCCGGGCGGACGACGTCGAGGTTCGGGATGGCACGTAGCGAGGCCAGCTGCTCGACCGGCTGGTGGGTCGGACCGTCTTCGCCCAGACCGATGGAATCGTGGGTCCAGACATAGATGGACGGCACACCCATCAACGCCGAGAGCCGGATGGCCGGCCGCTGGTAGTCGGAGAAGATCAGGAACGTACCGGAGAACGCCCGGGTCGGCGACGCCAGGGTGATCCCGTTGACGATGGCTGCTGCGGCGTGCTCGCGGATGCCGAAGTGCAGGACCCGGCCGAACGGGTCGCCCTTCCAAGAGTCCGTCTGCTTGGTTTCGGGGATGAACGACGGCGCCGATTTGATGGTCGTGTTGTTCGAGCCGGCCAGGTCGGCCGAACCGCCCCAGAGTTCCGGCAGGACATCGGCGATGGCATTGATGACCTGTCCCGAGGCGGCACGGGTGGCCAGATCCTTGCCCGCTTCGAACTCGGGGAGGTTGGCATCCCATCCCTCCGGGAGCCTTCCGGCCTGGATGCGCTCGAGCAGGGCGGCGTTCTCCGGGTTGGCTGCCTTCCAGGCGTCGAAACCCTTCTGCCATTCGGCGTGGGCGGCGGCCCCGCGATCGGCGACTTCGCGGGCATGGGCCAGGACCTGGTCATCGAGGGCGAAGTGCGCGGCAGGGTCGAAGCCCAGTTCCTTCTTCAGTGCCTCGAGTTCCTCGGTTCCCAGCTTCGAGCCGTGGATGCCACCGGTGTTCTGCTTAGTCGGCGCGGGCCATCCGATGATGGTGCGCAGCGAAATGATCGACGGGCGGCTGGTCTCGGCCTTGGCCTCGTTGATGGCCAGGTGCAGGGCCTCGACGTCTTCGACGTAGTTGCCGGTGCGGGTCCAATCCACGCGCTGGGTGTGCCACCCGTAGGCGGAGTACCGGCCGAGGACGTCCTCGGTGAAGGACACGTCGGTGTCGTCTTCGATCGAAATGTGGTTTTCGTCATAGATGACGACCAGGTTGCCCAGTTCCTGGTGGCCGGCCAAGGAGGAGGCTTCGGAGGTCACGCCTTCCTGTAGGTCGCCGTCGGAGGCGATCACGAAGACGGAGTGGTCGAACGGGCTGGTCCCTGCTGCCGCCTGCGGATCGAGCATGCCGCGCATGCGACGCTGGGCGTAGGCGAATCCGATGGCGGAGGCCAGGCCCTGTCCCAGCGGGCCGGTGGTGATCTCCACGCCCTTGGTATGGCCGACCTCCGGGTGTCCGGGGGTGAGTGAATCCCAGGTGCGCAGCGCTTCGATGTCCTTCATCTCCAGGCCGTAGCCGGAGAGGAAGAGCTGGAGGTAGAGCGTCAGGGAGGTGTGCCCGGGGGAGAGGACGAACCGGTCGCGGCCGATCCAATGCGGGTCGCTCGGATCGTGGCGCAGATGCTGCTGGAACAGGAGATAGGCCGCGGGGGCCAGGCTCATCGCCGTACCGGGGTGGCCGCTTCCGACCTTCTCCACCGCATCGGCTGCCAGGACGCGGATGCTGTCCACGGCCTTCTGATCCGATTCCGTCCACGACAATTCCCGAACATCTGACTGTGGCGCCACGTGGCGGCCCCTCTCTCTGGTCCTGTATTGGCGGTCGGTGCCGAGGAGTGGAGTCGGGGGAAGCACAGATGCTGCACGCCCACGTACGAATACTGAGCTCCAGCGCTCCGGCACATCGCTTCAACCATATCTCTTTGGGGGTGCCCGTGGCCTGTTTATTCCGATAATTTCCGGGGCGTTCGCGGCTGGGGGAAAGATGCCTGAGTTCTACAGCCGGTAAAAGGGTATGATTGGGGTTGTCTGTGTATTTCCCGCGAAGAACTGAGTGGCATGTCCGTGAAGACCGTACCGACCGACGTAGAGCTCGCACCTCGTGCGTCACGTCAAACCGATGAATCCCTGGGTGGTTTCATCGGACGCAAGGCCCGGGCCTATGTGGCCCTGACCAAGCCGCGAGTCATCGAGTTGCTTCTGGTCACCACGCTGCCGACCATGATCTTCGCGCAGCGCGGCTTCCCCGACCTGATCACGATCGTGGCGACCCTGCTGGGTGGCGCCCTGGCCGCCGGAAGCGCCGGCGCCTTCAACTGCTATTTCGACCGGGACATGGACCGGCTCATGCACCGGACCTCGAAGCGTCCGCTGGTCACCGGCGAAGCCACGCCCCGTGAAGCACTGATCTTCTCGTACGTGATCGGCTTGGCCTCGATCGGGATCCTCTGGGCCGGTGCAAACCTCTTCACCGCTGTCCTCGGACTCACCGCGATCCTGCTGTATGTGGTCTTCTACACACTGATCCTCAAGCGCCGCACCTCGCAGAACATCGTCTGGGGCGGAATCGCCGGCTGCATGCCCGTGCTCATCGGGTGGGCAGCGGTCACCGGGACCCTGGCTTGGCCGGCCATCATCCTGTTCCTGATCATCTTCCTCTGGACCCCACCGCACTACTGGCCGTTGTCGATGAAGTATGCCGACGACTACAACAACGCCCACGTCCCGATGCTCGGGGCCATTGCCGGGGCCCGGACCGTGTCCGTGCAGGTCGTCCTGTACGCCTGGGCCACCGTCGCCTGCTCCTTGCTGCTGGTTCCGATGGGTGACGCCGGTATCGTCTACACAGTGCTGGCCGCGGTTTCCGGTGGCTGGTTCATCTTCGAATCCCATGTGCTCTACCGCGAGGCACAGCGAGAACACCTGCCACGCGACATGAACCGCAAGGCGATGAAGGTCTTCCACATCTCCATCAGCTACCTCACGGTCCTGTTCGTCGGGCTGGCGATCGACCCGTTCGTCGGGACTCCGATCTTCGGCTAAATCTTTTGCTCAATGGCCGGCCCCTGCACTGCGGGGGCCGGCCGCTTGGCTTCTGCCTGCCGACGACTATGAGCAGCTAATTGTTCGAAATCGAGCGCATGTAATGTCAGGGGCTTCCGTGGTTTGCGTTGCGCAGCCGCCCGCGTTCAATGGCTCGATAGACAGTGGAGCGACCGACGCTAAACAGCTCAGGTAGCTCCGCCTTGCTGTGTTCCCCAGCGGCGTGCAGTTCGAGGAGGTGCTCTTCCTGCTTCGCTGAGAGTTTGGGCTGCTTGCCCCGCAGCCTGCCCTTGGCCTTGGCAACCTTCATTCCTTCGCGGGTGCGCATCCGAATAAGGTCAGCTTCGAACTCGGAGATCATCGCCAACACGTTGAACAGGAGTTTGCCCATTGGGTCGGTAGGGTCATGGACGGGACCGCCGATGCTGAGTTTGATTTCGCGTCTGGCGAGGTCATCGGCAATTTCGTGGGCGTCCCGGACGGAGCGGGG
>NZ_JBQSWX010000022.1:0-57672 GCF_052377615.1 Arthrobacter sp. AOP36-A1-22 | reverse complement strand
TGCGGCGGTCCTTGACGGCTTGAAGGCCAGGGTCACCGCCTTGGCCACCGCCCACCCGCTCTACCCGGAACTTCCCCTTCTCTCTTCCACGATTGGAGCCTGATCATGGCCGATCTGCTGCCCGAGCACCCTGAATTCCTGTGGCGCAATGCCGAACCCAAGCCCTCCTATGACGCAGTGATCGTCGGCGGCGGCGGACACGGCCTGGCCACCGCCTACTATCTTGCGAAGAACCATGGAATGACGAACATCGCCATCCTGGAACGCGGCTGGCTGGCCGGCGGCAACATGGCCCGGAACACCACCATCATCCGTTCGAACTACCTCTGGGACGAGAGCGCGGCGCTGTACGAGCACTCGCTCAAGCTCTGGGAGGGCCTGCCCGAGGAGCTGGACTACGACTTCCTGTTCTCCCAGCGCGGGGTCATGAACGTCGCCCACACCCTGCAGGAAGTGCGCGATTCCAAACGCCGGGTCAATGCCAACGCCCTGAACGGGGTGGACGCCGAATGGTTGGAGCCGAACCAGGTCAAGGAGCTGTGCCCGATCATCAACACCGGGGACGACATCCGCTACCCGGTCATGGGCGCGACCTACCAGCCGCGGGCCGGCATCGCCAAGCACGACCACGTCGCCTGGGCCTTCGCCCGCAAATGCGACGAGATGGGCGTGGACATCATCCAGAACTGCGAAGTCACCGGATTCGTCAAGGACGGCAACCGCGTGGTCGGCGTCGAGACGAGCCAAGGACGCATCCTCACCGACAAGGTGGGCTTGTGCGGGGCAGGACACTCCTCGGTCCTGGCCGAAATGGCGGGTTTCGACCTGCCGATCCAGTCCCACCCGCTGCAGGCCCTGGTCTCCGAGCTCTTCGAGCCGGTCCACCCCACGGTGGTCATGTCCAACCACGTCCACGTCTACGTTTCGCAGGCACATAAGGGCGAACTGGTCATGGGTGCCGGCGTGGACCCCTATAACGGCTACGGCCAGCGCGGTGCCTTCCATGTCATCGAAGAGCAGATGTCGGCCGCGGTCGAACTGTTCCCGATCTTCTCCCGGGCGCACCTGCTGCGCACCTGGGGCGGCATCGTCGACGTGACCATGGACGCCTCCCCCATCGTGTCCCCGACACCGATCGAGGGGATGTACGTGAACTGCGGCTGGGGCACCGGTGGCTTCAAGGGAACCCCCGCGGCCGGCTACACCTTCGCCCACACCATCGCGACCGGGGAAGCGCACCCGCTGAACGCCCCGTACGCGCTGGACCGCTTCGAGACCGGACAGCTGATCGACGAGCACGGCGCTGCCGCCGTCGCCCACTAGCACCCACTTCCAGAAGGACTTCCCATGCTGCTCATTGAATGCCCCAACTGCGGGCCACGCGATGAAACCGAATACCACTACGGCGGCCAGGCCCATGTCGCCTATCCGGAGAACCCGGACGAGCTGACCGACAGCGAATGGTCGCGCTACCTCTTCTACCGCAAGAACCCCAAGGGCATCTTCGCCGAACGCTGGAACCACGCCGCCGGCTGCCGCAAATGGTTCAACGCATTGCGGGACACCTCCACCTATGAAATCCAAGCCATCTACCAGTTGAACGAGCCGAGACCCGATATCGCCTCCCCCGAGCTGATCCACGCACGGCAGAACACCCCCGAAGGAGGAACACGATGAGCCCCACCCAGCCCGCAGCGCCGCTGGCAGGCCGCCTCGGCGCCGACCAGGTCCAGGGCCACGGCATCGACAGGTCCCGGACCATCAGCCTCACCCTCGACGGGCGGGCCCTCGAAGCCCACCCCGGTGACACGGTGGCCTCGGCCGCCCTCGCCGCCGGCCGGATCGGCTGCGGCAACTCGCTGTACCTGAACCGCCCGCGCGGCATCCTGGCCGCCGGCGTCGAGGAGCCCAACGCCCTGATCACCGTCGCCTCCCGCTTCGCCGGGCAGGTCGACGAGTCCATGCTCCCGGCCACGGTCACCCACGTGACCGACGGGATGAAGGCCAACTACCTCAGTGGTCTGGGGGTCATGGATCCACGCCGTGACGAGGCCTACTACGACCGCAAGTACGTGCACACCGACGTGCTCGTCGTCGGCGCCGGCCCCGCCGGGCTGGCCGCCGCCCGCCAGGCGTCGGACTCGGGGGCGCGCACGATCCTCATCGACGAACAGCCGGATCCGGGCGGATCGCTGCTCTCCTCCAGCACCGAGGAGATCAACGGCACCCCCGCCGCCCGGTGGGCCGCGGACACCGCCGAGGAACTGGGCCGGGGCCAGGAGTTCACCTATCTGAACCGCACCACGGCCTTCGGCGCCTACGACGAGAACTACATCATCGCCGTCCAGCGGCGCACCGACCACCTGGCCGAGGATCCGGGGGCCGGGGTCTCCCGCGAACGCATCTGGCATATCCGGGCCAAGCAGGTCGTGCTGGCCACCGGCGCCCATGAGCGTCCGCTGGTCTTCGCCAACAACGACCGCCCCGGCGTCATGCTTTCCTCCGCGGTGCGCAGCTACCTGAACCGTTACGGCGTCGCCGCCGGTTCCCGGGTCGTGGTCGCCACGACCAACGACGCCGCCTACGCCACGGTCGCCGACCTGCATGCGGCCGGCGTCGTCGTCGCCGCGGTCGTCGACTCCCGCACCGAGGCCTCGGCCGAAGCCTCGAAGGTCCTGGCGGCCACCGGCGTCCGCTCGCTGCTGGGCTCCGCCGTGGTGGACACCGCCGCCGACGGGTCGGGCCGCGTCGCCTCGGTGACCGTCACCGCGGTGGACCATGACGGTCAGGCCACCGGCACCGCCGAAGAGATCGACGCGGACCTGCTGGCGGTCTCCAACGGGTGGAGCCCGGTGGTGCACCTCTACAGCCAGCGCCAGGGCAAGGTCGCCTGGAACCAGGAGCTCGCGGCCTTCGTGCCGGGCAAGCCGCTGAAGAACATGCACACGGCCGGCGCCTTGAACGGTTCCTACGATCTGGCGTCCTGCCTGTCCGAGGGCCATGCCTCCGGTGGCGAGGCCATCGCCGCCGTCGGGCATTCGGCTTCCGTCGCCGCCGCCTCGACCGCGGCCTGCGACATCGCCCCGTCCCGGCCCTTGTGGCTGGTCCATGGCACCGGAGGCAGCGAAGGCGAATGGGACACCCATTTCGTGGACCTGCAACGCGACCAGACGGTCGCCGACGTCGTCCGCTCCACCGGGGCCGGCATGCGCTCGGTGGAACACATCAAGCGCTACACCTCGATCAGCACCGCCAACGACCAGGGCAAAACCAGTGGCGTGGCCGCCATCGGCGTCATCGCCGCCGTCCTGGGCATCGAGGAGCTCGGGGAGATCGGCACCACCACGTTCCGGGCGCCCTACACCCCGGTCGCCTTCGCCGCCCTGGCCGGCCGCCAGCGCGGACAAATGCTCGACCCGGCCCGGTTTACGTCCATCCACCCCTGGCATCTGGCCCATGGGGCGGTGTTCGAGGACGTCGGCCAGTGGAAGCGTCCGCGCTACTTCCCGCTGGACGGCGAGGACATGGATACCGCGGTGCAGCGTGAATGCGCGGCCACCCGTGAATCCGTGGGCTTCCAGGACGCCACCACCCTGGGCAAGATCGAGATCCGTGGCCGCGACGCCGGGGAGTTCCTCGGGCGGATCTACACCAACGGGTTCAAGAAGCTCAAGAACGGGATGGGCCGTTACGGCCTGATGTGCACCCCCGACGGGATGATCTATGACGACGGGGTGACCCTGCGGCTGGAAGAGGACCGCTACTTCATGACCACCACCACCGGTGGGGCGGCGAAGATCCTGGACTGGCTCGAGGAATGGCTGCAGACCGAGTGGCCGGAACTGGATGTGGTGTGCACCTCGGTGACCGAGCAGTACTCCACGGTCGCCGTCGTCGGGCCCAAGTCCCGCGCCGTGATCGCCAAGCTGGCCCCCGATCTGGACCTGACCAACGAGAACTTCAAGTTCATGGCCTTCCGCGAGACCACGTTGGCCAGCGGGATCCCGGCACGGATCTGCCGGATCTCCTTCTCCGGTGAACTGGCGTTCGAAATCAACGTCTCGTCCTGGTACGGACTCAAGGTGTGGGAGGACGTCGCCGCGGCCGGCGCCGAATTCAACATCACCCCGTACGGCACCGAGACGATGCACGTGCTGCGCGCCGAAAAGGGGTTCATCATCGTCGGGCAGGACACCGACGGGACCGTCACCCCGCAGGACGCCGGCATGGACTGGGTGGTCTCCAAACTCAAGGACTTCATCGGCAAGCGCTCCTATGCCCGTGCCGATACGGCCCGCGAGGACCGCCACCATCTGGTGGGGGTGCTGCCGGTGAACAAGACCACGCTGTTGCCCGAAGGGGCGCAGCTGGTCACCTCCGGAACACCCATCACCCCCCAGCAGGGTCCGGTGCCCATGGAGGGCCACGTGACCTCCAGCTACCGCAGCCCGGCCCTGGGCCGAACCTTCGGTCTGGCCTTGGTCAAGAACGGCCGCAACCGCATGGGCGAGGTCGTGCAGTCCCTGTTGGACGGCGAACTCGTCGACGTCGAAATCGCATCCCCCATCCTCTACGACCCTGAAGGGAGCCGTCGCGATGGCTGAGAACACCTTGGAAGCACCCTCCGTGAGCCAGGAGGTCGCCGCGCTGCGCACCAGCCCGGTCGGCTATCTGGCCCGGAACATGGCCGCCGGCTCCGTCGCCGGTGAACGGGGCGTCGCCCTGCGTGAACTGCCGTTCCTGACCCAGATCGGCCTGCGGGTCGTGCCGGGGTCGGCCACCGCCCGGGTCATGGAGTCGGCGCTGGGACTCTCCCTGCCGCAGCGCGTGGGCGAGGTCGGCGGCGACCAGGACCGCGCGGTCCTGTGGCAGGGACCTGATGAGTTCCTGCTCGTCGGGCCCCCGGACAGCGTGGACGCCGCTCCCCTGGCCGAGCTGCTGGGCGACGGCGAAGGCGCCCTGCCCGGCTCCGTCGTGGACCTGTCGGGGAACCGCACCACGCTTGAACTCTCGGGCCCCTCGGCCCGGTCGGTCCTGGAGAAGGGGTGCCACTTCGATATGCACCCCTCGGTCTTCGCCACCGGTTCAGCCGTCACCACGACCATCGGCCCCGTGCCGGTGATCTTGTGGAAGACGCAGGAGGACACGTTCCGGATCATGCCGCGCGCCTCCTTCGCCGATTACATGGTGCATTGGCTGCTCGATGCCATGCTCGAGTTCTCGGCGGCAGAGGTGGCCTGATGGCACTGAGCACCCTGGACCTGTTCTCGGTGGGAATCGGTCCCTCCTCCTCCCATACGGTCGGTCCCATGCGGGCGGCCCGGCGGTTCACCGCCGGGCTGGCCGCGGACTCCCTGCTGTCCTCGGTGGCCCGGGTCAAGGCCGAACTCTTCGGCTCCCTGGGGGCCACCGGCATCGGCCACCATTCCGATCAGGCGGTGATCCTCGGGTTGGCCGGACATGATCCGGCGACGGTCGATACCGCCATCGCCGGGGAGCTGGTGGCCTCCTGCCTCCGCGAGGGGAGGCTGCCGCTGGGCGGTGGCGCCGATATCGGATTCAACGATGAACGTGACGTGGTCCTGCACCGGCGCAAGTCGTTGCCCGCCCACCCCAACGGCATGGTCTTCCAGGCCTTCGGGGCGGACGGGGCGACGATCCGTCAGAGCACCTACTACTCCATCGGCGGCGGGTTCGTGGTCGACGACGTCTCGGCTGAAGCCGACCAGCTCGTCTCCGACGAGACCCCGTTGCCGCATCCGTTCAACACCGGCGGCGAGCTGCTGGCCGCCTGCCAGACCTCCGGACTGTCCATCGCAGAAGTGATGATGGCCAACGAGAACTCCTGGCGGCCCGAGGCGGAAACCCGGGCCGCCCTGCTGCACATCTGGTCGGTGATGGAGGAATGCGTGGAAAACGGCTGCACCCGTACCGAGCCGGTGCTGCCCGGCGGGCTGAAGGTCCGCCGTCGTGCCCCGGAGTTGCGGGAGAAGCTGCGCCAGCAGGAGGCGGAAGGCCGCATCAACGGGCTGGAACCGGCCGACCCGCTATGGGCGATGGAATGGGTGAACCTCTACGCCCTGGCGGTGAACGAGGAGAATGCCTCGGGTGGGCGCATCGTCACGGCGCCGACCAACGGGGCCGCCGGCATCATCCCGGCGGTGCTGCACTTCTATGCGCGGTTCATCGACGGCGCGGACGAGGACGGGATCGTCACGTTCCTGCTCACTGCCGCGGCCATCGGCATCCTGTTCAAACAGAACGCGTCGATCTCCGGCGCCGAGGTCGGCTGCCAGGGCGAAGTCGGGTCGGCCTGTTCGATGGCTGCGGCGGGCATCTGCGCGGTGCTGGGCGGCACCCCGGAACAAGTCGAGAACGCGGCGGAAATCGGAATCGAGCATAACTTGGGGCTGACCTGCGATCCCGTGGGCGGGCTGGTGCAGATTCCGTGCATCGAACGCAATGCCATCGCCTCGGTCAAGGCCATCAACGCCGCCCGGTTGGCCCGCCACGGTGACGGCGAACACCGGGTCACCCTGGATCAGGCCATCGAAACGATGCGTCAGACCGGGGCGGACATGAAGGATAAGTACAAGGAAACCTCGCGCGGCGGACTCGCCGTGAACGTCATCGAGTGCTGAGCAGCCCTCCCTTTCCAGAAAGCAGGAACCCATGGTCCAGGCCTCCGACTCCCCCATGCACGAATTCGTCCTGAGCCTCGATTGCGCCGAACGACCGGGCATCGTCCATGCGGTGTCAGGGTTCCTGCTCGACCATGGCGGGGACATCCATGAGTTGCGTCAATTCGACGACTTCCATGAGGGCAGGTTCTTCCTGCGGGTGCATTTCGTCAGCCGTCCGGGCCCGGATTCCCCGCTGGTCGCCTTGGATCCGGAGCTCGAACTCCAGCGCCTGCGTGGGGCCTTCTCCGAACTCGGCGCCACGTACGGGATGCAGTGGAGCCTACGCCCGCTGAACGAGAAGCGCCGGGTGCTGGTGATGGTCTCCAAATTCGGGCACTGCCTCAACGACCTGCTCTATCGTTCACGCATGGGCGAATTGCCGGTGGAGATCGTCGCCGTCGTCTCCAACCACCTCGACCACCAGTCGCTGGTTCAATGGCATGGCATCGACTACCACCACGTTCCGGTCACCGCCAACACCAAGCCGGCGGCCGAGGCCCGGCTGCTGGAACTGATGGAGGACTACGACGTCGAACTGGTGGTCCTGGCACGCTACATGCAGATCCTCTCCGATGAGCTCAGCCGCCAACTCACCGGGCGCACCATCAACATCCACCATTCCTTCCTACCCAGTTTCAAGGGGGCCAAGCCGTACCACCAGGCCCATGCCCGCGGGGTGAAGACGGTCGGGGCGACCGCCCATTACGTGAACAGCGAATTGGACGAGGGGCCGATCATCTCCCAACAGGTCCAGGACGTGGACCACACCTTCTCCCCCGCGGATCTGGTCGCGGCCGGACGAGATACCGAATGCCGGGCGCTATCCAACGCCGTGCGGTGGCATTGTGAGGGCCGGGTGTTCCTGCTGGAGAACAGGACCGTGGTCCTGCGCTAGCTGTACAGCAAGCCGTCGACGATAAGCTGGAAGGCCAGGAGCCTCCCCGCACGGGGAGGGATCGGAGGTTGTGATGGCAGAAGAACGCCAGGGATTGGTCATTGTCGGAGTCGATGGTTCCGCCTCATCGGTGGAGGCGCTGCGTCAGGCCCGGCATGTCGCCGTCGGGTTGAACGCACGGATCGAAGCGACCGCCTGCTGGGACTACCCGCCGATGCCCGAACGGTACGAAGTCATGGGCATCGAGGGGTTCTCCGAACGCGTCGAACACACGGTCGCGGCCGCCTTGAAGGAGGCCTACGGACCGCAGATCCCGGAGAACGTGAGCATCCGGTTGCGTCAGGGCAGTGCCCGGCCGACCCTGATCGAGGCCAGCAAGGAGGCCGATATGCTCATCGTCGGTCGTCGGGGCCGCGGAGGATTCGTCGGGCTGCTGATGGGCTCGGTCAGTTCGGCCTGCATCGCCCGGTCCTTCTGCCCGGTGCTGGTGGTGCGGGGTCCAGCACTGGCCGATACCGAGATCCCCGACTGATCCACGCCCCGTTCAGACGCCCAGCGCGTCGACGGCGCTGCCGATGAGCAGTACGAAGCCGGCGGCGACTGCCGCTGCCGGGGCGGCCACCACGGTGCTGGTCAGCCCCAGGGCCAGCCCGGCGATCCCCAGCGCCACCATGACCGAGCCGAGCCAGAGGAATATCGGGGCGGCGAAGGCCCGGGCATAGGGCAGGAAATGTGCGCCCACGGCCAGGGCGACCACCGCCGGTTCCAGGCCCTCGCGCCCTGCGGCTTCGAGCCAGCGGATCCCGATGAACATGATCGCGAACATGGCGATCAACCCGCCGAAATAGACGATCCCACCGGTCCGGTCCGGCCGGGGGTGGGGCGGAAGCGGCCGGGGCCGCAGCAGCACCGCCCAGACCCACAGTCCGAGGGCGGCCAGCCCGAGTAGCCGCAGGCCCAGGGCCCACGGCCCGTCCAGGGCCGGGGTATTCACGACGATGAAAGCGCAGCCGCCCACCGCGCCGACCACCGAACCCGATACCCGGGGATGTCCCATCCGCCGATATCCGGGAACCGGGGTCGTGCCGGTGGGCGGCGGCGCCGTGGCGGCGCCCTGGTCCGGGGTGCTCGTGCGTTCTTCCATGGCCTGCTTCCGTCGTGGGATCGGCTCACGACCCTACTACCGGGGGGCTTCGGGGCGGCAGTGACATCGGTCATTGCCGCCCCGGGACCTTCCCGGACGCTTAGTCCAGGTGGGTCGGGGCGAACATCTTCAGCAGGGTCTGGACCACGATGACGTTCGGGCCATCCGCCGCGAAGGATTCCTCCAGGGCCTGGGCGATGTCTTCGGGGGCCACGGCTCGCGCCGGGATACCGAAGGACTCCGCCAGGGCCACGAAGTCAGGCCGGGACAGCTCGGTGGCCGTGGCCTTGCCGAACGCCCCTTCCATGTATTCGCGCAGGATGCCGTAGCCCCCGTCGTCGACGATCAGCCAGGTCACCGCCGTGTGGTGCTGTTTGGCGGTGGCCAGCTCGGCGATCGAGTACATGGCCGAACCGTCGCCGGAGACGGCCAACACGCGCCCATCGATCCCGGTTTTCCCATCCACCGCAAGACCGACGGCACCACCGATGGCCGCGGGATACCCATATCCCAGGCCGCCGGCACCCTGCGCCGAATGGAACCCGCCCTCGCGGGCATCCCAGCAGCTCCACCCCCAATAGGCGGCGATCGTCATATCCCAGAAGGTCTGCATCGTAGCCGGGACGGCGGCCCGGATGTCCGCCATGAACTGCCGTTCCATGCCCAGATCCTGGGCGTCCAGGCGTGCTCTCACCAGGTCCAGGGTCTCGGCCACGACCTGCTCGGGGGTCTTTCCGTGCCAGTCGACGGATTCCGCGTCGCGTCCGGCTCCCGTGGTGCGCTGGACCTCCAGGGCGTCCGAGAGGAAGCGCAGGGCGGTTTTCGCGTCGGCACGAATGCCCAGTGCCGGGCTGTTGGATTCCAGCACCCGGGGTTCTGCGTCGATCTGGATCATGCGTCCGCGCGGGGCCAGGGTGAAGTAGTTGGAGGTGACTTCGCCCAGCGCCGAGCCGATGACGATCAGCACGTCGGCGTCCTCGAGGACCTCGGTGGTGTGACGGTCCTCGATCCACGACTGCAGGCTCAGCGGGTGTTCCCACGGGAAGGCACCGTTGCCCCCGGGTGAGGAGATCACCGGGGCGCGGAGCTGTTCGGCCACGCGCAGCAGCTCGGCCTGGGCCCCTGCCCGGCGGACACCGCCACCGGCCACGATCGCCGGACGGTGGGCCTGGCCGAGCCAGCGGACCGCTTCCTCGATCAGTTCCACCCGCGGGGGGTGCTCGTAGGCTTCGGCGAGCGCGTCGACCACCGGCGGGACGAAGACCTCGGAGAGCAGCACGTCCTGCGGGACCTCGACCCAGACCGGCCCCTGCGGCACGGTGATGGCGTCGGACCAGGCGTCCTGGATCGCCGAGGGGATCCCCGAGGCGTGGTGGACGGTGCGCTGGGATTTGGTGACGTTCGCGGCGGAGGCCTTCTGGTCGTCGAGCTGGTGGAGCATGCCCTTGCGTCGGGCCCCGAGGCCGTCCAACGGGATCTGGCTGGCGATGACGACCATCGGCACGCCCGTCGCATAGGCCTCCTGTAGACCGGCCAGCGAGGTCAGGGCCCCGGGGCCGGTGGACAGGAACAGGACGCCGACCTCACCGGTCGCGCGGGAGTAGCCGTCGGCGGCGAAGGCCGAGTTGTTCTCCACCCGGGAGGAGACGAAGTCCAGGTCCGACCGGGACAGGGCATCGAACAGGCCCAGGGCGTGTTGGCCCGGGATGCCGAAGACCGTGCGGGCCCCGAGTCCGCTCAGGGTCTCGATCGCCAGGTCGCCGCCGTTGCGCGGTGCGGTGTTCCCGGAGGTTTCCGGGGTGTTCTGCAGGGTGTCGGGCACTTAGGAATCCTTCTGCTCGGTGGTTCGCTTATCCGCCATCAGCGAGACGAGGTCGTAGGCGACGTGGGAGGCCGCGATGCCGGTCATCTCGGCATGGTCGTAGGCCGGGGACACCTCGACGAGGTCGGCTCCGACCAGGTTCATCCCGCGCATCCCGCGCAGGATCTCCAGCAGTTCGCGACTGGTGATGCCGCCGGCCTCGGGGGTGCCGGTGCCGGGGGCATGAGCCGGGTCGAGCACGTCGATGTCCACGGAGATGTACAGCGGCCGGTTGCCGATGCGGTCGCGCAGCTTATCGACGATTTCACGCACCCCCTGGTAGTAGACGTCCGAGGAGGTCACGATGCCGAAGCCGAAGCGCTTGTCATCCTCGAGGTCCTTCTTACCGTACAGCGGTCCACGGGTTCCCACATGGGAGATCGCCTCGGTATCCAGGATCCCTTCCTCGACGGCCCGGCGGAACGGGGTGCCGTGGGTGTATTCGGCCCCGAAGTAGGTGTCCCAGGTGTCTAGGTGGGCGTCGAAGTGGAGCATGGCCACCGGTTCCCCGGCCCGCTCGGAGGCGGCGCGCAGCAACGGCAGGGCAATGGTGTGGTCCCCGCCGATGGTCATCAGCGTCGAGCCGTCGGCGGTGAGGTCCAATGCGTTCTGCTGGATCGTTTCGATGGCGTCGTTGATGTTGAAGGGGTTCACGGCCATGTCCCCGGCATCGGCGACCTGGACCTCTTCGAACGGGGAGAGGTCCATGGCGGGGTTGTAGGGCCGCAGCAGGCGGGAGGACTCCCGGACATGGTTGGAACCGAACCGCGCCCCGGGCCGGTAGGAGACCCCGGCGTCGAAGGGGACCCCGACGACCTTGATGCCGGCCTCCGGGGCCTGGTCCAGTCGCGGCAGACGGGCGTAGGTCGCCGGTCCGGCAAAGCGCGGGATCTTCGATGAATCGATGGGGCCGATCTTTCCATTGGCCTCGACGCGGATCTCTTCCATGCTGCTCCTTCTCGACGGGCCCCCTGAACGATCCCGCCCATGGTTGCCTAATAAGATACTTTCGTTGCCTTCCATGCTATTTGTGGTGTGTGGCACAGTCAAGACGCCCGGCGAGGTTCCGCCCGAAAGGTCCAGACCGTGATGATCCCGGACCCCTCACAGGCCCCCGGCAAGCGTAGTGTTCGGGTTCATGAGCAGTGCAGCAGGCCCTCGACGCGCGGGCGGCCGCGCGGGCGCTTCGGCGCCCGGCGGGCGCCTCGGTGGCTGGCTCATGGATTCGGCGGTCGCCCACCCCGAGGCCCCCTGGCAGGACCGCCCCTCCCGGGTGGCCGGCCAGCCCTGGTGGAAGGTCATGTGCCTGTCGGGGCTCGACTACTTCTCCACGCTGGGTTACCAGCCGGCCATCGCCGTCCTGGCCGCCGGGGTGTTGGCTCCCCTGGCCACCGTGGTCCTCGTCGCGGTCACCCTCGGTGCCGCGCTGCCCATCTATCGCCGGGTCGCCTCCGAAAGCCCCCACGGCCAGGGCTCGATCGCCATGCTGGAACGACTGCTGCCGCATTGGAAGGGCAAGGTGCTGGTCCTGGTGCTGCTGGGGTTCGCCGCCACGGACTTCATGATCACCATGACGCTTTCCGCGGCCGATGCCACCGCCCACATCATCGAGAACCCCTTCGCCCCGGCATTTCTGGGCGGCCAGAACGTGGCCATCACCCTGGTGCTGCTGGCCCTGCTGACCCTGCTGTTCCTGCGCGGTTTCACCGAAGTCATCTCGTTGTCCGTCCTCCTGGTGGGCCTCTACCTGGCCTTGAGCGTCGTCGTCCTGGCCTCCAGCCTGGTCCGGGTCGCGGCCTCCCCCGGACCCGTCGGTGATTGGTGGACGACACTGAGCAGCAGCCATGCCAGTCCCTGGCTCATGATCGCCATGGCCCTGCTGGTCTTCCCCAAGCTGGCGTTGGGCCTCTCCGGCTTCGAGACCGGGGTCGCCGTCATGCCGCAGATCCGTGGCCGCGCCGACGACACCGAGGCGGCCCCCGAGGGGCGGATCGCCGGGGCGAAGAAACTATTGACGACCGCCGCGGTGACCATGAGCGTGCTGCTGGTCGTTTCCTGCGTGGTCACCACCTGGCTGGTCCCCGCCGACGCCCTGCAACCCGGCGGGGCCGCCAACGGCAGGGCCCTGGCCTATCTGGCCCATGAGCAGCTCGGTCAGGGCTTCGGCACCCTCTACGACCTGTCGACGATCCTCATCCTCTGGTTCGCCGGCGCCTCGGCATTGGCCGGCCTGCTCAACCTCATCCCCCGCTATCTACCCCGCTTCGGCATGGCCCCCGAATGGGCCCGGGCCAACCGCCCGCTGGTGCTGGTGCTGGCCTTGATCGCCGCCGCCGTCACCCTCGCCTTCGACGCCAGCGTCGACGCCCAGGGCGCCGCCTACGCCACGGGGGTCCTGGTGCTGATGACGTCCGCGGCGGTCGCCGTGGCGATCTCCGCCCACCGTCGGGGCCAACCCCTGCGCAGCGCCCTGTTCTCGCTCGTCGTCCTCGTGTTCACCTATACGACGGTCGCCAACGTCATCGAACGTCCCGACGGGCTGCGGATCGCGGCACTGTTCATCATCGCGATCCTCTTCGTCTCCTTCATTTCCCGCTTCCGCCGTTCCACGGAACTACGGGCCACGACCGTTTCCTTCGACGTCGCGGCCCACACGCTGTTGAGTGCCGCCGCCGAGGCCTCCTCGGTCAACCTGATCGCCCACGAGCCGGTCAGGTTCAGCGCCGAACGCTATCGCCATAAGCTCCAGCATGCCCGCACGGCCAGCCACCTGCCGGTCACGGCGAAGCCGGTGTTCATCGAAATCGGCATCGGTGATTATTCGGATTTCGCCCAGGACGTGCTGGTCCGCGGCACGCTGCGGCACGGGTATGCGGTCCTGGAGGCCACCGCCCCCTCGGTCCGCACGGCACTGGCGGCGATCTGCCTGGGCATCCGCGACGAATACGGCATCATGCCGCATCTGTACTTCCGCTGGACCGAGGGCTCACCGGTGCGCAACCTGCTGGGTTTCCTGCTGTTGGGGCAAGGGGAGATCGCCCCGTTGACCCGTGAGGTGCTCCGTGAGGCCGAACCGGATCTGCAGCGACGCCCGTGGGTCCATGTCGGCTGAACCCGGCTACCTCGACGCGGCAGGGACCAGCGTCCAGAGGACCACCGCTTCCTCCTCCGTGGGGTTGATCCACGAATGCGGTTCGCGGCCCGGGAAGGTGACCGAATCGCCGCCCTCGAGCTCGAAGCGTTCATTGGCGAAGATGATGATGAAGCGCCCGGAGACCACATGCAGGACCTCGACCTCGCAATCCACCGAATACAGTTCGTCCTCGCCCTGCCCATGGGGTTCGATGACGGCGCGGATGACCTGCAGCCGCTTCTCCGACCGACTGGTCACCAGGCGTTCGATGATGCCGTGCCCGCCCAACGAGATCCGCGGGGCATCATCGAAACGGACCACATGGGTCTCGGGCTGGGCAAACAGCTCCCCCACCGACACCGAGAGGACCTGGCACAACGTGACCAGCGAGGCCACCGAGGGCGAGGTCAGGTCGCGTTCGACCCGGGAGAGGAAGCCCTTGGTCAGCCCGGTCGATTCAGCCACCTGTTCAATCGTCATACGCTGGGCATGACGCGCCGCCCGGATCTTCGAACCGATGGCAATCGGGGCGTTGCTGGGCTCGACGGGCAAGGCCTTCATGGGCGGTGTACTCCGGGTCTTCACAATGGATGTAGGTGCTGCATTACGTCACACAGCATAGGCCAATTGACCTGTTAGCCAGATCACTTTAGCTTAGTAGGCAACAGATGTTTACCTGTAAACATCATTTTTTGATCATCCTCCCTTTTCCGACCAGAGGTTCCCCATGGACATCATCAATATCGCGATCGTCATCGCGTACCTGATCGCGATGCTCGCGTTCGGCTGGTGGGGCAAGTCCCGCACCAAGAACAGCAGCGACTACCTGGTCGCGGGGCGCCGACTCGGCCCCTTCTTCTACACCGGAACCATGGCCGCCGTCGTACTCGGGGGCGCCTCCACCGTCGGCGGCGTCGGCCTGGGCTACGAATTCGGCCTCTCCGGCGCCTGGCTGGTCATCGCCATCGGCATCGGGGTGCTGCTGCTGAGCATGTTCTTCGCCCCGCGGCTGCAACGACTGAAGATCTTCACCGTCTCCCAGATGCTCACCCTGCGCTACGGCTCCAAACACGCCACCAACGCCTCGGCGGTGGTCATGCTGGCCTACACGCTGATGCTCTGTGCCACCTCCACCGGGGCCTACGCCACGATCTTCGTCGTGCTCTTCGACTGGGACCGCTGGCTCGCCATCGCCGTCGGCGGGGCGATCGTGCTCGTGTACTCCACCATCGGCGGCATGTGGTCCATCACCCTGGCCGACCAGGTCCAGTTCGTCATCAAGACCGTCGGTGTCTTCGCCCTGATGCTGCCCTTCGCCCTCTCGGCGGCCGGCGGCTTCGAGGGAATCTCCGCCGGCATCCCCGAACGGGCCCGCGATGAATTCTTCAGTTGGGGCGGCCTGGGCGCCGAGACGATCATCACCTACTTCGTGGTCTACACCCTGGGCCTGTTGATCGGCCAGGACATCTGGCAGCGGGTGTTCACCGCCCGCACCCCCAAGGTGGCCCGCTGGGGCGGAGCCACCGCCGGCATCTACTGCGTGATCTACGGCATCGCCGGGGCGATCATCGGCATGTCCGCCCGGGTCGCCCTGCCCGGCATCGACATCGAGGCCCTGGGCAAGGACGTCGTCTACGCGGAGGTCGCCATGACCCTGCTTCCGGTGGCCGTCGGCGGGATCGTCCTGGCCGCCGCCGTGGCGGCCATGATGTCCACCGCCTCCGGCGCACTCATCGCCGCGGCCACCGTGGCCCGCAACGACGTCACCCCCTTCGTCGCCAGCTGGTTCGGCAAGGAGATCGAGGTCAACACCGGGCGCAACCCCGAGCACGACGTCGCCGCCAACCGGTACTGGGTCCTGGGCCTCGGGGCCGTGGCGATCATCCTGGCGATCCTCGTCAACGACGTCGTCGCCGCCCTGACCATCGCCTACGACATCCTGGTCGGCGGGCTGCTGGTCGCGATCCTGGGCGGGCTGCTCTGGAAGCGCGGGAACGGCATCGGCGCCGCCCTGTCCATGGCGGCAGGGACCCTGGTCACCCTGACGACCATGATCACCCTGGAGGCACTGTCCACCGAGAAGTTCTCCGGGGTCTACGCCAATGAGCCCATCTACTACGGTCTGGGCGCCTCGTTGGTGGTCTATGTCCTGTTCAGCCTGCTCTCCCCGCCGACCCGCCCGGAAGTGGCCCGGCACTGGTCGGATCGGGTCGCCGGACGGGTCGACATGGAGGGCGTTTCCGCCGATCAGCAAGCCTGAACCCGCCCCGGCGTCGTCCTCGTTCCCCCCGGGTGACAGTGCTCCCGGGGGAGCAGATGTCGAACACGAATCTAGCCGCACCAACGCTGGGATGCAGCGGGAATGACGTGGAACACAGCTTGGGTTGCCCCGGCAATCACGTTAGGCTGGCAAAAAGCTTCATGAGACGCGGGCAACAGCTCCGACTACCCGCGCACCAACCCCAGGTTCGTGGGTGGTTCGGATGAAGAAGCGGCCCGCACGACAACGTGTTGGGTAAGAACGCACGAGAGGAAATCCGTGGCGCAAAGCGTCTCCGTCCTTCCAATTTTCGATTCGATGCTAGGCACCGTCTGCCTCAACGTGGACGGTCACTGGGAGCGCTTCATCGCGCCCCACCCCAAGGATCTCGACCATGCGCTGGCCAACACGGCCGGCCGACCGGTCTGGGAATCCGACTCCTGCGCACTGACCGTGCGTATTCCCCGGGCACACCGCCCCGACGGGGAAGCACAGGTGTTCTTCCTTGAACGCCTGCCCGTCCGCGACCGCGCCGAGGCTCCCTCGGGTATGCTGGTCGGCTGAAGGGGAGTAGTTCCACACCCCACCCGCGCTGGATCGTTGATCCGGCACGGGTGGACGAGGACCTGTCGACATACCGACCGCCCTCCCGGCGGTCCGGCATTCCACCCGGCACCACGCCGGGCGAACGAGACCTTCGGCCCGCCACTGGCGGTCCGAGGCTCGTGGCCACCCACCGACCTTTGACCGGCAGTCCCGCACCACCGCGGGGACATACGAACCGATTGAAGGACGCCCAATGACACCGGATGCCCCCTCCCCCGACGCCGATCCGCCAGCCGCGGAGGCCTCGCGTAGGGAGCCCACGCCCGCCGAGATCCGGCGCTGGCGCAAATACCTGGCCGACGAACGCGTCGAAGGTTCCATCTACCTCACCCTGGCCAAACGCCGTGAGGGCGAGGAACGCCAGATCCTGTTGGGTCTGGCCCGGGCGGAAGCCCGCCACCAGGAGCATTGGTCCAATCTTCTGGGCGAGCATGCCCGGAAGACCGCACGCCCCTCGCTCAGCCGCGTCATGCTGCGGTTCATGGCCCGCAACTTCGGTTCGGTCTTCGTCCTGGCCTTGGCCCAACGGGCCGAGGGCGCCTCCCCCTACGACAGCGACGCCGACGCCACCGCTCAGATGGCCGCCGATGAGCTGGTGCATGAGGAAGTCGTACGCGGGCTGGCGATCCGCGGCCGCAACCGGCTCTCCGGCAACTTCCGGGCCGCCGTCTTCGGGGCCAACGACGGGCTGGTCTCCAACCTGGCCCTGGTGATGGGCATCGGCGCCGCCGGGGTGTCCAGCGCGCTGGTCCTCTTTGCCGGGGTCGCCGGCCTGCTCGCCGGCGCCCTGTCCATGGCCGCCGGGGAATACGTCTCCGTCCGCTCGCAGCGCGAACTGCTCACCGCCTCCCAACCGACCCAGATCACGCTCATCGCCGCCCCGGATCTGGACCTGCAGGCCAACGAACTGGTCCTGGTCTACCGGGCCCGCGGCATGAGCCGGGAGGCCGCCGAGCACCGGGCCGCCGAACGGCTGGGGACCTTCAGCTGCGACTGCGACCCCTCATTGTCCCTGCAACCCGAGGTGCCCGAAACCGAAACCGGCGGCGACGAACACGAGGCCCTGGGCTCCGCCTTCGGCGCCGCCGCCTCCAGCTTCTGCTTCTTCTCCTCGGGGGCCTTGGTCCCGATCCTGCCCTACCTCTTCGGTATGGGCGGGCTGCCAGCCCTGCTGGTGGCCCTGCTCCTGGTCGGGGTCGCGTTGATGCTGACCGGGGGCATCGTCGGACTGCTCTCCGGCGCCTCCCCGGCCAAACGCGGGTTCCGGCAGCTGGCCATCGGCCTCGGTGCCGCCGGGGTCACCTACGTTCTCGGCCTGCTCTTCGGCGGGAACATCGGCTAGGACCCGCAGAACCCGGCCCCTTCCGTTCAGCTGGCGCGGCGCATCCGGCGGGCTGCGGCCACGGGGCGGCGGTCCCCCGCCGGGGGCGGGGTCGGCTCCTGCGTGTCCGGCTCGCCGGCCGGTTCGGTGCCCTGCCCGGGGGCCGGAGCATCCCGCCGTCCGGCCTTGGCTGCGGCGATCATCTCGCGTGCGGGCCGGCGTGGGGTCGTCGTCAACGGCCGGGGGGTCGCCCCGATCGGCGGCAACGGCTCCACGGGCACCTGCGGGGCGTTCTTCCGGGTCTTCGCCGCCTCGGCCTCCTCGGCCCGCGCGGCCTTCGTCCGGCGTTCGTGTTCCTGCCGGGCCGCCCTCTCCTCCTTGACCCGTTCGGCGGCGGCGGTCCGTTCCGCCTGGGCCCGCTCGAGCTCCGCCGCCTTCTGCGCCTTGGCCTGCTCCTCGCGGGCGGCCTCTGCCGCCTTCTCGGCCTCGACCCGCTCCTGTTCCGCGACCTTCTCGGCCTGGGCGCGTTCGGCCAGGGCGGCCTGCTCGGTCTTTTCCGTTTCCTTCAGTTCACGGGCGCGGCGGGCCTCGGCGGTGCGTTCGTTCCGGGCCGCCCGACGGGCGGTCTCGGCTTCCTCCGCCAGCACCAACCGTTCGGCCTTGGCCGCCTGGGCCGCAACGCCTTCCTCATCCTGCTGCGCCGCCTTCTGGGCGCGGGCCTGCTTCCGGGCGGCCTCCTTCGCCTCCTGGGCGGGGGTCAATGACTTGGCGCGGGGCTTCCGCGGGGAGGGACGCGGTGGTTCCGGCTCCGGGGGGCGCGGCGTATTGGGGTCGAAATAGTCGGCCAACCGATCCAGCGTGCGTTCGATGTTCACCGGGGTGCTGCGAGTGAACCCCATGACCTTCAGCGGCCATTGACGTTTCAGCCGCGAGGCATCCCAGGTCTCACGCACCAGCGTGCCCCGCGGGGCGGGGATCAATTCGTAGCGCCAGCGGTGGCCGTTGAAATGCCGCCAGGCGATCAGCCGGTTCTCCTCGAACTCCACCACCGTGTTCTGGATCCGATATCCCACGCCCAGGCGCATGTCCATCCCGAATTCGGAGCCCAGTGCCAGCCGCTGGGGTTCGTCCTGCCGGGCGCTCTTCACCGTGCCGGAGCCGTCGATGAGCGGATGCTTCGACGGGTCGACGAGTAGTTCGAAAATGGCCCCGGGAGGCGCCTGGACCAGGCGCTGCCGGGTCACGAGATAGGGATTCGAGTCCATAGCGCCAGCCTACCCAGCGCAGCTGCCGATCCTCTGGATCTCACCGGGCGCTGCGCCGACGGGTTCCGGGGCTCCTGCCCCGGGCCCGGGCCCCCCGGCGGGCCGGTCACCCGCCGGCGAGGATGTCCACGGCCGCCTCGGGGGTCTCCACCAGATGGATGGCCGCTGCCATGTCCCGGCCTTCGGCCAAGGATTCCAAGAGCGGCCAGGCCGGCAGTTCACGGGTCCAATGCCGCCGGCCCACCAGGATCATCGGGGTCTGGGTCCTGGCGGTTCCGTAATAGTTCTCGCAGGCATCCTGGAAGATCTCCTGCACGGTTCCGGCGGCCCCGGGCAGCACCACCAGCCCTCCGGTGCAGGCCTTGAGCAGCACGTCTTCACGGATCGAGTTGGCGAAGAACTTGGCGATATGGGTCGCAAACAGATTCGGCGGCTCATGCCCGTAGAACCAGGTGGGGATCCCCACCGTGGGTGTTCCCCGGGGATGGTCTTCCTGCACGGCGAGCGCGGCGCGCGCCCACTGCGAGATCGAGGGACGGAACGACGGGGCGGCGGCCAGCCGCGTGATGGCCGCCTCCAGGACCTCGTCCTCCTCCGCCGCGAGGTAGGCCCCGAGATTGGCGGCCTCCATGGCCCCGGGGCCGCCCCCGGTGGCGACCGTGAACCCGGCGCGGGCCAGGCTGCGTCCCAGATAGGCGGCGTCACGAAACCCTGCGGTGCCGCGTTCGGCCGCGTGTCCACCCATCACCCCGACCACCCCGCGGCCGGGGATCCGCCCCGGGGCATCGCCGTCGTGCGCACCGGCCAGCAGCTGCTCCAGGGCCACGCCGACCGCATGGTCGTGCAAGGTGGTGGCCAGGGCCATGTTCAGTCCGCCCCGACCGGCACCCCGGTGGCGGCTCCAGGCATAGATGCGCGCATCGGGGGTGTCCTCGTAGGCGTGGTCCTCCAGTCCCGCATAGAGGTCCTGTGCCGTGTAGAGCCCGCCGCGGTACGGATCGAACGGCAGCCCGGGCAGATCGGGGAAGACCAGGGCCCCGCGGCGACGTAGACCGGGGATGGAACCCGGCGGCAGATCACAGCCGAGGAAGACGGCACCGGAGACGTCGGACCGCTCCAACGCCCGTCCACGATCACGCAGATCCAATGATTGGCAATGCCAACCGGCCATCGGGACACCGCTGGTCTTCGTGCGGGAATCGAACTGGTCGACCGTGTCGATGTCCAGCTCACGGGGCGGTGTCTGCATCGCCGGCGAGGAGTTCATGAGCACACCCTACGGCGACAGCGGGCGGCCCGGCATCCTGGTTCGTCGGCAGGGGCCGGGACGTGAAACGATAGGAGGATGGCAGAATCCGATTTTCCCCTCGTTGACGCCCGCGAAATCCTCCGTGTGGTCGGTGGTGCGGCGTTCACCCGTGGGAAGGGCTATGCCAATGCGGAGCACGTCCTGGACCTGGAATTCAGCGCCGGGGACCCCCGGCTGACCGCCCGGGTCATCGGCACCGAGGAGGAGCCCTACAGCACCTCGGTGGCCCTCGTGGACCGCAAGGGGGAGTGGACGGTCGGCGAAACCTGGTGCAGTTGCCCGGTCGGCACCCATTGCAAGCACGCGGCCGCGCTGCTGATCTATTCGAACACCCTGCACCTGCGTGCCCAACGGGTCTTCTTCGAGAACACCGCTGCCCCGGTGAAGGTCCCCGCCTGGCAGGACACACTGAATTCGCTGATCAGCGCCGGCGGCCGCAGCGGATCACCGCAGCCCCGGGCAGGGGCCCGGTCCCGGGGCGGCTCGGACCGCCACCAGCTCCAGCCCCTGGCCTTGCAGTTCGAACTCCAGGACACCACCCAGGTCGCCCACCGGCAGTGGGCTCCCGGTTCCGGGGTCGGACACCAGAACAATTCCGGACACCGTTGGCGCCTGGGCGTGCGCCCCATGGTCCGGTCCGGCAACGGACGCTGGGTCCGGGGCAACCTGCGCTGGAACACCATCAGCTTCAAGACCTACGGACTGAACCTGGATGAGGAACAGCATCGCTGGTTCTGCCAGTTCGTCCCGCTCTACCGCGCCAACGGGCAGCTCTACTTCGGTGAGGACAACGACTGGCTCTACCTGGACGAATTCTCCTCCCCGCTGCTCTGGTCGTTGCTGGATGAAACCGAATCCCTGGGCATCCGGCTCATCGGCCCCCGGTCCGCCACCACCATCCGGCTGGCCGACACCGCCTCCGTCTCCC
Source organism: Arthrobacter sp. AOP36-A1-22 (assembly GCF_052377615.1). Classification (NCBI taxonomy): domain Bacteria; kingdom Bacillati; phylum Actinomycetota; class Actinomycetes; order Micrococcales; family Micrococcaceae; genus Arthrobacter; species Arthrobacter sp. AOP36-A1-22. Next base: position 36,267 of record NZ_JBQSWX010000022.1, on the reverse strand, counting down.
TCACGGCCGGGCATCCGGAGGATGACGACGGGGCCCTGGGGCTGACTCCCCTGCTCAGTCTCGACGGGCAGGAACTCGAGCTGTCCCCCGAGACCCCCGTGGGGGCCATCGGCAACCACGGCGTCTACGCGGCCCGGGAGGATGCCGAGCTGATCGTCTTGGCGCCCACCGCACGGAAGCTCGATGCCGCCGAGGTGGCCCTGCTGCACCAGCCCGAAACCGTCGTCGTTCCCGCCCAGGAAGTCGGTGACTTCATGTCCTCCGTCTACCCGCGGTTGGGACGCCGGCTGGCCATCAATGCCGCCGACGATTCGGTCGAGCTGCCGGGGATCCTGCCGCCCAAACTCATCCTCGAGGTCACCTACCCCGGCGGGGACACCGCCGAGCTGGCCTGGGACTTCGATTACGGGCATGGCCCCGTGGATGCGGACCTGCGCGATGTCGAGGCCGAATCGGCCCTCGAGGACGCCGCCCTGCACGCCGTCGAGGACTCCCCCACCTTGGCCGGTCGCGCCCTGGTCCCGCGCACCCTGCGCGGGCTGGACACCGTGGACTTCATCCGCCGGTCGCTGCCGCTGCTGGAACAGGTCGAAGGCCTCGAGGTCCGGGTCACCGGTCAGCCCCCGGCCTACCGTGAGCTGACCGAGTCCCCCGAGCTGACGGTCACCACCGTTGAATCGGATAAACGCGACTGGTTCGACCTCGGCCTGGTCGTCGCCGTCGGGGAGCACCGCATCCCCTTCGCCGACGTCCTGCGGGCCCTCTCCCGCGGGCAGAGCCGCATGCTCATGCCCGATAAGACCTACTTCTCCCTCGAGCACCAGCTCTTCGACAGGCTGCGTGACCTCGTGGCCGAGGCCGGGACCCTGAACGACAAGAACTCCGACCTGCAGATCACCCGCTACCAGGCCTCCCTCTGGGAAGAGCTCGAGGAGCTCGCCACCGTCACCGAGGGCCCCGATTCCTGGTACGCCGGAGTGAATTCGCTGTTGGATGTCGCCGAGGCCGATCCGCCGGCATTGCCCGCCGGGCTGAAGGCAACGTTCCGTCCGTACCAGCGTCAGGGCTTCGAATGGCTGGCCATGCTGTGGCGCAACAACCTCGGCGGCGTCCTGGCCGATGACATGGGCCTGGGAAAGACCGTGCAGGCCCTCGCCTTGATCCTCCATGCCAAGGACCAGTGGGATTCCGCCCCCGATGCCACCGGCGGATCCGACGCTGCCACCGGGACCCCGGCCTCGTCCTCCACCTCCGTGCCCGGACCGTTTCTGGTGGTTGCCCCGACCTCGGTGGTGGCCAACTGGTCGGATGAGGCGGCGCGCTTCGCCCCCGACCTGCGGGTGGCCGCCATCGCCGACACCCAGGGCCGGGCCGCCCGTCCGCTGGCAGCCATCGCTGCGGAGAACGACGTCGTGGTCACCTCCTATACGCTCTTCCGGCTCGACTCCGAGGCCTACCAGTCACAGAGGTGGTCCGGTCTGATCCTGGATGAGGCCCAGTTCGTGAAGAACAAGGCCACCAAGGCCCACCACGCGGCCCGCGATCTCGACGCCGCCTTCAAACTGGCCATCACCGGTACCCCGATGGAAAACAACCTGATGGAACTGTGGTCGATCTTCGCGATCGTCTCCCCCGGCCTCTTCCCTTCGGCACTGCGCTTCGCGGAGAACTACCAGCGCCCCATCGAGAAGCAGGGGCTGGATGAGCCGTTGGCCAGATTGCGCCGACGCATCCGCCCGTTCATGCTCCGGCGGACCAAGGACGCCGTGGCCACCGATCTGCCGCCCAAGCAGGAGCAGGTCCTCAATGTCGAGTTGGCACCGAAGCACCGGAAGATCTACGACACCCACCTGCAGCGCGAACGACAGAAGATCCTGCGCCTGGTCGAGGACATGGACAAGAACCGGTTCACCATCTTCCAGTCCCTGACGTTGTTGCGCATGCTCTCGCTCGATGCCTCGTTGGTTGATCCCGAATACGAAGGCGTTCCCTCGGCCAAACTCGATGTGCTCTTCGAGCAGCTGGCCGACGTGCTCGCCGAGGGCCACCGTGCCCTGGTGTTCAGCCAGTTCACGTCGTTCCTGAAGAAGACCGCCTCCCGGCTCGACGACGAAGGCGTCGACTACGCCTATCTCGACGGGTCCACCCGACGGCGTTCCGAGGTCATCGAAGAATTCAAATCCGGCCGGGCCCCGGTGTTCTTGATCTCGCTGAAGGCCGGTGGCTTCGGGCTGAACCTCACCGAGGCCGACTACTGCTTCCTGCTGGATCCCTGGTGGAACCCCGCCGCCGAATCCCAGGCCGTCGACCGGGTGCACCGCATCGGGCAGACCCGCAACGTCATGGTCTACCGGATGGTCGCCAAGGACACGATCGAAGAGAAGGTCGTGGCTTTGCAGGATGCCAAACGGCAGCTGATCTCCTCGGTCATGGATGCCGGCGAGGGCTTCGGCTCGGCCATGACCGCCCAGGACATCAGGGACCTGCTGGTCGAGTAGTCCCCACCCCGCGCATGGGTAGTTCTCCCCATCGCCCCATAACGCGCTTTCTTCTAGCCTGAATCCGGAAGAAGGAGCATTCGGGCGGTGGAGGGGGGCAACATGACGTGGAAAATCGATGTTCCCGCCGTGCGCACGGTCCTCGAGTTCAATTTTGGAGTCGATAGCATCCAGAGCACTGGGAAAACGGTGAGTGATGATTTCGGCAATTGGCAAAACTACTTCATCGATGGGATTCAGGAAGCGGGAAACAGCGCCGTGGACGGAACCCAGGAGTCAGCTGGCCGGGTAGGGGAACACCTCCAGCAGACGGCAGAGGGCCTGATGCGGGAACGCTCTGAAACACACCGCGATCAACCCACCCGTTAGAAAGGCATCGGATGACCCTCCGCAGCACCACCGGCGGCATCTTGGCTCTCGGACTTGTCGGCGCCTTGGCCATGACCGCCTGCACCCCCAACCTAGGAGAACCCATGGATGCAACTACGGCAGCTTCCTCCCCCTCCGGCCAGCGCGACGCCTTATCGATCCGCGAGGACTTCTATGTCGAGATTGCCCAGTTTACCGAAGAAGCCGGTGGAAAGTGGACGTATCTCGACGGCGATTCCTTCTCCCCCGAGGACCGTGCCTCATTCTCTCCGAAGGCCTGCGCCGGTGCCGACGACGACGGACCACGGCAATTATTGTTGCTCCTGCTCTCCGGGCCCAGCAAGGAAGGCCCGGCCGAGATCAAGCGCATCAAGTCGGTGCTCGAAGACCGGGGTCTGAAGGTCACCGGATATATCCCCGGCACGACCGATGGTGAGACGTCCTCCGTCGACGCGGAAAGCACCACGGGGCAATACGTTTCCTATGGCACCAATGCTCAGCGCACGACCGTCAGGTTCGGCAGCGAATGCTCCTCTGATCCAACGATGCTCCAAGACCTCAACTGATCAGCACCCCACCGCGAAGGATCCCCTCGCCCATGACGCCTTCCCTTCGAACCACCTCGGCCACCGTAGCCCTGGGCTTGGCGTGCGTACTCGCCCTGACCGCTTGCATACCCGGTCAGGACGAGTCCCCCACCAACGCCACAGCATCCTCCGTGGCCTCGGACCAGCGGGATGCCTCATCCATCCGCGAAGACTTCTACACCGAAATCACCCAGATCACCGACGAAGCCGGAGGCGACTGGACCTACCTCGATGGCGATCCCTTCTCCCCCGATGACCGCGACCCGTTTTCGCCCAAACCCTGCGGCGCCGACGACGGTCCACATCAACTGCTGCTGATGGTGATCTCGAGCCCCACTGATGACGGCCCGGCAGCGATCAAACACATGAAATCCGTGCTGGAAGCCCACGGGATGAAGATCACCAGCTACATCCCGGGCAAAACCAAACGCGAGGCGTCCGCGATAAATGCCGAGCTCACCTCCGGCCAGTTCGTGTCCTACCGCGCCAACGACCTGCGCACACGCATCAGATTCGGCAGCGAATGCTCCTCCCATCCAACGATGCTCCAAGACCTCAACTGATCAGCACCCCACCGCGAAGGATCCCCTCGCCCATGACGCCTTCCCTTCGAACCACCTCGGCCACCGTAGCCCTGGGCTTGGCGTGCGTACTCGCCCTGACCGCTTGCATACCCGGTCAGGACGAGTCCCCCACCAACGCCACAGCATCCTCCGTGGCCTCGGACCAGCGGGATGCCTCATCCATCCGCGAAGACTTCTACACCGAAATCACCCAGATCACCGACGAAGCCGGAGGCGACTGGACCTACCTCGATGGCGATCCCTTCTCCCCCGATGACCGCGACCCGTTTTCGCCCAAACCCTGCGGCGCCGACGACGGTCCACATCAACTGCTGCTGATGGTGATCTCGAGCCCCACTGATGACGGCCCGGCAGCGATCAAACACATGAAATCCGTGCTGGAAGCCCACGGGATGAAGATCACCAGCTACATCCCGGGCAAAACCAAACGCGAGGCGTCCGCGATAAATGCCGAGCTCACCTCCGGCCAGTTCGTGTCCTACCGCGCCAACGACCTGCGCACACGCATCAGATTCGGCAGCGAATGCTCCTCCCATCCAACGATGCTCCAAGACCTCAACTGATCAGCACCCCACCGCGAAGGATCCCCTCGCCCATGACGCCTTCCCTTCGAACCACCTCGGCCACCGTAGCCCTGGGCTTGGCGTGCGTACTCGCCCTGACCGCTTGCATACCCGGTCAGGACGAGTCCCCCACCAACGCCACAGCATCCTCCGTGGCCTCGGACCAGCGGGATGCCTCATCCATCCGCGAAGACTTCTACACCGAAATCACCCAGATCACCGACGAAGCCGGAGGCGACTGGACCTACCTCGATGGCGATCCCTTCTCCCCCGATGACCGCGACCCGTTTTCGCCCAAACCCTGCGGCGCCGACGACGGTCCACATCAACTGCTGCTGATGGTGATCTCGAGCCCCACTGATGACGGCCCGGCAGCGATCAAACACATGAAATCCGTGCTGGAAGCCCACGGGATGAAGATCACCAGCTACATCCCGGGCAAAACCAAACGCGAGGCGTCCGCGATAAATGCCGAGCTCACCTCCGGCCAGTTCGTGTCCTACCGCGCCAACGACCTGCGCACACGCATCAGATTCGGCAGCGAATGCTCCTCCCATCCAACGATGCTCCAAGACCTCAACTGATCAGCACCCCACCGCGAAGGATCCCCTCGCCCATGACGCCTTCCCTTCGAACCACCTCGGCCACCGTAGCCCTGGGCTTGGCGTGCGTACTCGCCCTGACCGCTTGCATACCCGGTCAGGACGAGTCCCCCACCAACGCCACAGCATCCTCCGTGGCCTCGGACCAGCGGGATGCCTCATCCATCCGCGAAGACTTCTACACCGAAATCACCCAGATCACCGACGAAGCCGGAGGCGACTGGACCTACCTCGATGGCGATCCCTTCTCCCCCGATGACCGCGACCCGTTTTCGCCCAAACCCTGCGGCGCCGACGACGGTCCACATCAACTGCTGCTGATGGTGATCTCGAGCCCCACTGATGACGGCCCGGCAGCGATCAAACACATGAAATCCGTGCTGGAAGCCCACGGGATGAAGATCACCAGCTACATCCCGGGCAAAACCAAACGCGAGGCGTCCGCGATAAATGCCGAGCTCACCTCCGGCCAGTTCGTGTCCTACCGCACCAACGACCTGCGCACGACCGTCAGGTTCGGCAGCGAATGCTCCTCTGATCCAACGATGCTCCAGGATGTCGACTGTCCCGATGCTCTTGTTGCTCCGTGTTGCCTCGGATGAACGACGACGGGTCATCCCTACAAAGTGTCGGGTCTCCCGACTAGGCTGATATCAGCTTCACGAGACATGGCCCCGCCTGCCGCTCCCCCAGGGACGGTCGACGGACAGCTCCGACTGGCCATGCACCAACCCCACTGTGAGCGGCAGGAATGCCGCGAACGGATTGTTCGTCGGGTGGTTCGGATGACGAAGCGGCCCCCGGTAGCCGCCAGGGGCAAGGACGATCCGAAAGGCAGACCATGCCCACCTTATTGCGCCATCATTCCCACGCTCCCGCCGCCCCACCCGCTCATGCTGCCCCGCGTTTCAGCGGGGACTGGGTCGACGCCGTCGTCGTCCTCGGAAACGGGACGGTGCGCATCGACACCCGGGATCGCGGTTACCTCCTCCTCAGTGACGACTTCACCAGCCTCAGGGAAGCCCTCTCACCGCCGCGGGAAGCGATCACGGACGGCCAGCGAACCGGGGTCCAGTTCAACGAACAACTCAAGGTGCTGTTGGTCCCCGGCGGCCATGAGCGGGCGGGCCGTTCCTTCTTCCATCTCCACGCGGCACCTTCGGCCGCCCAGCCCTGATCCGAGACCAGCGGCCAGGGGATCAGGGCGCGGAAGGAGGTTGGGTCAGGGGGTGAGCATGACCTTGATCGACCGGCGTTCGTCCATGGCCCGGTAGGCTTCGGCCGCCTCCTCCAACGGCATCACCGCGTCGAAGACCAGACCGGGGTTGATGGTCCCGGCCAGGACGTCCTCGAGCAGTTCGGGGATGTAGTTCCGGGTGGAGGCGGCACCGCCGGCAACGGTGATGTTCTTGGAGAAGAGCACCCCGATGGGCAGTTCGGCGCCTCCGGCAGGAACCCCCACGAACCCCAGGGCGCCGCCGGCCCGGGTGCAGCGCAACGCCTGGTCCATTGATTCGGCGGTTCCCACGCATTCCAGGACCGAATCGGCCAGAACGCCTCCGAGGAGTTCGGAGACCTTCGCCGCGGCGTCCTTGCCCCGTTCCTCGACGATATCGGTGGCCCCCAGCTGGCGCGCGACCTCCGCACGGTCGGCATGGCGGGACATGGCGATGATGCGGGTGGCGCCCATTCGGCGGGCGGCGAGGACACCGCTGAGCCCGACGGCGCCGTCACCGACGACCACCACGCTGTGCCCCGGCCCCACTTGGGCCCCCAGCGCCGCATGGTGGCCGGTGCCCATGACGTCGGAGAGGGACAGCAGCGACTTGAGCAGCGCTTCATCGGGTTCACTGACACCGGGGACGATGACCAGCGTCCCGTCGGCGTTGGGCACCCTGACGGCCTCCCCCTGGCCGCCGTCGACCTCGAGGCCTTGTTCATCCGTGGCACCCCAGATGGCCCGGTGCGCACACGCCACCTGGACTCCATTGAGGCAATCGGCGCATTCCCCACAGCTATTGGCCCAGGGGGCGATGACGAAGTCGCCCACGGCCAGGGTCGTGACGGCAGATCCCACCTCGGTCACCGTACCCACGAACTCGTGTCCGATCGGATGCGGCTCGCTCGTCTCGCGGACCCCACGGTAGGGCCAGAGGTCGGAACCGCAGACGCAGGCGGCGGCCACCTGGACGATGGCGTCGGTGGGGTGTTGGAGGACCGGCTCCGGCCGGTCCTCGACGCGGATGTCGTGGGCTGCATGGATCATGGTGGCGCGCATGCTGAAGACTCCTGGATACTGGATGGTGACGGTAGGCCTCCAGCCTAGAACTATCCGGGGCCGTCCGCCGCCCCGGCGCCCGTCACCTTCTTGTGGTCCGGGCTCCCCGCCTGACAGGGTTCGACCATGAGAACTCTGCCCGAACTACTGGCCTCGGTCGGATCATTGGTCGGAGCCCCTGCCCCGTTCACCCCGGACCACGCCCCCGAACACCCGCAGGACCTTTTTGTCGACTGGTTCGCCGCAGCCATCGCCGCCGGGGTCACCGAACCCCACGCGATGACCCTGTCCACCGTCGATGCCGACGGGCTCCCCGATGCCCGGGTGCTGATCCTCAAGGGGGTGACCGACGATGGTGCCTGGACCTTCGCCGGGTCGGCGCAGAGCACCAAGGGCGTCCAGCTCGGTGCCCGTCCTGCCGCTGCGTTGACGTTCCATTGGAAGGAACAGATCCGCAGTATCCGTGTGCGGGGCACCGTGGCCCAGGTACCGGCCCCGGCGGCGCGGCGGGACTTCCTCGCCCGGGGGCCGGCTGCGCGCACGGTGGCGTTGAGCGCCCAGCAGAGCAGTCAGCTCACCGACCCCGGCAGTTTCAACCGGGCCCTTTCGGCGCCCCGTCAGCAGCTGGAGGAGGAACCTGAGACGGTTCCGGAGACGTGGAGGGTCTGGCAGTTGGTTCCGGCGAGCGTGGAATTTTGGCAGGGGCAGGAAGATCGCAACCACCTGCGGCTGCAGTATGTGCGTTCGGGCTCGAGTTGGGAACACCACCGTCTCCAGCCCTGATCACTGGGCTTGCGGCCAGGAGCGCTCACGACATCCGGGCCGTCAAACGACATGAGAACGGCGGCCGCCGGTTTCCGTGAGGAAGCTGGCGACCGCCGTCGTCGTGCATGGCCCTTGGGGGCCTGTGGAGTGCCTAGAGGTTGGAGGCCTCGGCCTGCTCCGGGTAGATCTTGCGCAGCAGCGATGCCGTCTCGGACGGGGTCTTACCGACCTGGACCCCTGCGGCCTCGAGGGCTTCCTTCTTGGCCTGCGCGGTGCCCGAGGAGCCGGAGACGATGGCGCCTGCGTGGCCCATGGTCTTGCCCTCCGGGGCGGTGAAGCCGGCCACATAGCCGACGACCGGCTTGGTGACGTTCGCCTTGATGTACTCGGCAGCACGCTCCTCGGCGTCGCCGCCGATTTCGCCGATCATGACGATCGCCTTGGTCTCCGGGTCGGCTTCGAAGGCTGCCAGGGCATCGATGTGGGTGGTCCCGATGACCGGGTCCCCGCCAATGCCGATGGCGCTGGAGAAGCCCAGATCGCGCAGTTCGTACATCATCTGGTAGGTCAGGGTGCCGGACTTGGAGACCAGGCCCACCCCGCCCTTGCCGGTGATGTTCGCCGGGGTGATGCCCACCAGCGCTTCGCCGGGGGTGATGATGCCGGGGCAGTTCGGGCCGATGATGCGGGTGACCTGGTTGCCGTTGGCGTCGACCTTGGACTGGGCCAGTGCCCAGAACTCGGCGGCATCCTGGACCGGGACACCCTCGGTGATGACCACGACCAGGCCGATGCCTGCCTCGATGGCCTCCACGACGGCGTCCTTGGTGAACTTCGGCGGAACGAAGACGATCGAAACGTCCGCGCCGGTGGCCTCGATGGCTTCGGCGACCGCGCCATAGACCGGCAGGCTGACCTCGCCGTGCGTGACGGTGGTGCCGGCCTTGCGGGCGTTCACGCCGCCGACGACCTGGGTGCCGGCGGCGAGCATGCGGGCGGTGTGCTTGGAGCCTTCGCCGCCGGTGATGCCCTGGACGATGACCTTGGAATCCTTGTTGATGAAGATAGACATGTTTTCTTTCCCCTGATCCTTAGGCGTTCGCCAGTTCGGCGGCCTTGTCGGCGCCTTCGTCCATGGTGGTGGCCAGCGTCACGAGCGGGTTGTTGGCTTCGGCCAGGATCTTGCGTCCCTCTTCGACGTTGTTGCCGTCCAGGCGGACGACGAGCGGCTTCGTGGCCTTGTCTCCCAGCATTTCCAGGGCCTTCACGATGCCGTTGGCCACTGCGTCGCACGCGGTGATGCCGCCGAAGACGTTGACGAACACGGACTTGACCTGCTCGTCGTTGAGGATGACGTCCAGGCCGGCGGCCATGACCTCGGCCGAGGCGCCACCGCCGATGTCCAGGAAGTTGGCGGGCTTGACGTTGGCGTGCTTCTCGCCGGCGTAGGCGACGACGTCCAGCGTGGACATGACCAGTCCGGCGCCGTTGCCGATGATGCCGACCTGGCCATCGAGCTTCACGTAGTTCAGGCCTGCGTCCTTGGCCTTGGCCTCGAGCGGATCCGCTGCCCCCTTGTCCTCAAGCGCTTCGTGGTCCGGGTGGCGGACCTCGGAGGCGTTGTCGTCCAGGGTGACCTTGCCGTCGAGGGCGATGATCTCGCCGGCTCCGGTGCGGACCAGCGGGTTGACCTCGACCAGGGTGGCGTCTTCCTTGACGAAGACGTCCCAGAGCTTCACGATCGCTGCGGCGACGTTGGCGCGCAGTTCGGGGGCGAAGCCTGCTTCGGCGACGATTTCGTCGGCCTTGGCGGCATCGATGCCGACGGCCGGGTCGACGGCGACCTTGGCCAGGGCGTCGGGACGCTCCACGGCCAGGACCTCGATCTCCACGCCGCCCTCGACGGAGCACATGGCCAGGTAGTTGCGGTTGGCCCGGTCCAGCAGCACGGAGAAGTAGAACTCCTCGGCGATGTCGGCGCCCTGGGCGATCATGACCTTGTCGACGGTATGGCCCTTGATGTCCATCCCGAGGATGGCGGACGCGTATTCGAACGCCTCGTCGGCGGTCTTGGCGACCTTGACGCCGCCGGCCTTGCCGCGGCCTCCGACCTTGACCTGGGCTTTGACCACTACGACGCCGCCGATTTTCTCAGCGGCGGCCTTGGCTTCTTCAGGGGTGTACGCCACGATGCCGGCAAGCACGGGGACACCGTGCTGCTCGAACAGATCGCGCGCCTGGTATTCATACAGGTCCACGGGTGTGTCCTTCTACGTCGAAGTCGTTTCTGACTCGGAGCGTCGGCACATGTTGGCCCGATGGCTCCACAGGGAACTTTAGCCCCTAGCCGGATGATGCCTTGCCTAGGCTATCGCTTTCGTGAGAAAGAGCACAGTTCTACGCTCCGTAGACAAAGATCGCCGACTTTCCGGGGTTTTCACGTTGTGGACGTGCATTCCGGCCTGCGATATTTTGATTGACATGCCCCCTTCCCGTCCGGCACCGACCGCCCGCATCGCCTATGATCTGGTCGCCGCCGACTACGCCCGGCTCCTGCCCGATACCGCCGCCGAGGCGGCCGCGGATCGTGAAGTCCTGGGCAGGTTCAGTGCCGCGGTGCCCGACCACGGCCCGATACTGGATGCCGGATGCGGCACCGGACGCCTGCTCGGGCATCTCCGGGACCTCGGACACCATGATCTCGCCGGGGTCGACTTCTCGCCGGGAATGATCGACCAGGCCCGGCGCGGGCATCCGGGCGCATCGTTCACCGTCGCCGAGCTGGCGGGGTTGCCGTATCCGGCGAACAGCTTCGAAGGGGTCCTGGCCTGGTATTCGATCATCCACACGGCGCCGGAGGAACTGGGGGCCGTATTCGGCCAGTTCCTTCGCGTCCTGCGCCCCGGAGGGAGCCTGTTGCTCGGGTTCCAGTCGGGTTCCGGCCCCCGGGAGATCCGGCGGGCCTACGGCCGCGACGTGAAGATGACCGCGTACATGCACGACCCCGCCGATCTGGTGACGCGGTTGGGCGCCCTGGGCTTCGTGATCGACGAAGACCTGCAGCGGGCACCCCGCGACCATGAATCCTCTCCGCAGGGCTTCCTGCGGGCCCACCGCCGCTGAGCACCGGGCAGGCCTGCCCGGAGACGAATCAGCCGAGTTTGCTCAGCGGCGCATAACGCAGCAGCAGACGCTTCTCCTCTGCGGTGAACTTCACCTTCGCCACGGTCTTGTCCCCCGCCCCCTCCAAGGCGAGCACCACGCCCTCGCCGAAGGTGCTGTGGGAGACCTTGTCCCCCACGGAGAGCTGGATGACTTCCTTCTGTGGCTGCACCCGTCCCGCGGCCCGGGCCGTGGGCGCGGTATGTAGCGAGCCGGTTTCGATATCCCCGGCGCGACGTCCGCCCCCTCCCCCGGTACCGGCACCCCAGAAGGATCCGCCGTCGTACCGGCTCGTGGCGAAGTCTCGGCTGCCAAAGGCCCCGGGCGCCGAACGGATCGCCCCTTCGCGTTTCCAATCGAGCAGTTGGCTGGGAATCTCCTCCAGGAACTGGCTGGCCGGGTTGTACTGCGACTGGCCCCACAGGCTGCGGTATTCCGCCCGGGTGACATAGAGCCGGCGACGGGCCCGGGTCAGTCCGACGTAGGCCAGCCGGCGTTCCTCGGCGAGCTCCTTGGGGTCGGTCATCGAACGCTGGTGCGGGAAGATGCCGTGTTCCATGCCCGTGAGGAAGACCGTGGGGAACTCCAGGCCCTTGGCGGTATGCAGGGTCATCAGGGTCACCATGCCTTCACGCTCGGCCATCTGCGCGCCCTCGTCGTCGTCGGGGGCATCGGGGATCGAGTCGGCGTCGGCCACCAGCGAGACCTGCTCCAAGAACCCGCCCAGCGTGCCCTCGGGGTTCTCCCGTTCGTAGTCCCTGACCACGGCGACCAGTTCGGCCAGGTTCTCCACCCGTGATTCATCCTGCGGGTCATCGGATTTGCGCAGCATCTCCAGGTAGCCGGTCTGCTCCAGTACGGCCTCCACCGCGGCAGCCGCCCCGGAGCCTTCGGCGACCACCGCGAGGTCGTCGATGATCTTCACGAAGCCGGCGACGGCCTTGGTGCTGCGGGTGGCCAGCCCGGGAGCCTCATCGGCGCGGCGCAGGGCCTCCATGAAGGGGATGCGCTCCTTCTCCCCCAGGGCCGCCACCGCATATTCGGCCCGGTCGCCGATCCCGCGTTTGGGCACATTCAGGACGCGCCGGACGTTGACGTCGTCCTCCTGGTTGGCCAGCACCCGCAGGTAGGCCAACGCGTCCTTGATCTCCTTGCGGTCATAGAACCGCGTGCCGCCGACGACCTTGTATTTCAGGTCCACCCGCATCAGCTGTTCCTCCAGCGAGCGCGATTGGGCGTTGGTGCGGTAGAACACGGCCACGTCCCCGGGGCGGATGCCCTCCTCGTCGTTGAGCCGCAGGATCTCCCGGGCGATCCACCGGGCCTCGTCCTGTTCCGATTCGCCCACGTAGCCCACGATCCGCGGGCCCTCCCCCTCGGCGGTCCACAACCTCTTCTCGGGGCGATCCTCATTGAGCGAGATCACCGCGTTGGCTGCGTTGAGGATGGTCTGGGTGGACCGGTAGTTCTGTTCGAGCTTGATCGTCTCGGCTTCCGGGTAGTCCTTGCCGAATTCGACGATATTGCGGATATCGGCACCACGGAAGGCGTAGATGGACTGGTCGGAGTCACCCACCACGGTCAATTCCCCGCCCGGGGTCTGCCCGTCGGGGCCGGTGAGTTCGCGCACCAGCGAGTACTGCGCGTGGTTGGTGTCCTGGTACTCGTCGACCAGCACATGACGGAACCGCCGCCGGTAGTTGTCGGCAATGCCGGGAAAGGCCCGGAAGATGTTCACGACCTGGCCGATGAGGTCATCGAAGTCCATGGCGTTGGCCTGGCGCAGCCGCTGCGTGTACCCGCGGTAGACCTCCGAGACGGCCGCGGCGAACGGGTCGTTCATGTTCGTGGTGGAGGCATTCTCCTCGTCGTCGATCAGTTCGTTCTTCAACGCCGAGATCCGGTGTTGCATCGCCTTGGGCGCGAACTTCTTCGGGTCCAGGTCCAGCCCCTTGGCGATCAGCGTGATCAGCCGCAGGGAATCGGCGGCATCGTAGATCGAGAAGTTGGATTTCAGTCCCACCGAGGTGGCCTCGCGACGCAGGATCCTCACGCAGGAGGAGTGGAACGTGGAGATCCACATCTTCTGCGCCGGTTCCCCCACCAGCTCCCCGATACGTTCACGCATTTCGGCGGCGGCCTTGTTGGTGAAGGTGATCGCCAGGATCTCATGCGGGCGGGCCCTGCCCGTGGCCAGCAGGTAGGCGATGCGGTGGGAAAGCACCCGGGTCTTGCCCGAGCCGGCACCGGCGACGATCAGCAGCGGGCTGCCCGCATGCTTCACCGCCCGTTCCTGCTCCGGGTTCAGCCCCTCCAGCAGTTCGGCGGCCTGCGGGGGCCCGGAGGCGCCGGCGTCGTTTGCACTCAGGCGCGAGCGCGCCTCGGAAAAGTCGTCGAAGAGAAAATCCATGGTCCCCCCAGTCTACGGTTGCCGGCGTTTTCCCGCCCCGGCCCCCGTCCCGGCATAATGGCGCCATGTCCAAGAAGCCCGCACAGCGCCGCAAGAAGTCCCGCCAGCAGAAGAACCAGGCCACGGGGAACCCGGGATCGCCGGCGAAAAGCGGTGCGGGCGGTCCGCCCCGCCAGTCTCCGGGCAGTGTGCCCCCGCGGCCGGGCAGCGCCCTGGCCAACACCACCACCGGCAGGACCCCGGAACAGGCCCAGGGCAACGGCAACCTGATCCTCTGGGCGGGGCTCGGCGCCGTCCTCCTGCTCTTCTGGTACTATCACCTGCTGGTCTTGAACCAGATGCAGGACCTCTCCGGGGGCCTGGCGATGCCCGATCAGCTGCTCGGCGGCTTCGACGCGGACTACATCCGGAAACTCCAAACGGTCATGGACGACGATGCCCTGGGCCAACTGTCCTACGTGCATAAGACGGCGGGCACGTTGTTCCCGCTCTTCACCGCCCTGGTGGCGATGCTGGCCATTGCCCTGCATGTGCCGCGGCGGGGGCTGCGCTGGGGCTTGTGGGCGATCCCGCTGCTGTTCGCGATCGTCTCCCTGTGGACCAACCCGATGATCGACGGGCTGCTCGCCGGAACCACCGATCCGGACCGGGTGGGCCTGGCCTCGGCGTTGACCATCACCGGCTGGATCCTGCTCTTCGCCACGGTGGCGACCGCCCTGGCGGTGGTCATCGCCTCGTTCGTGCGCACGTTCCGACGCAGGTGGGGCGAGGCCGGACTGTCCTGAGCCGGGGCGGACCCGACCGGAGTCGTTTTCGGTGTGACCGGATTCTGCCGCTAGGATGGTTGCTGTTCGCCCGGGCTCAGCCCCACGGCGATTGGTCCCTGTAGCTCAGTCGGATAGAGCGACCCTCTCCTAAAGGGTAGGCCACCGGTTCGATTCCGGTCAGGGGCACCCTGTTCCCCCGCGTCCGGCACCCCGGGCCACCGGACGAAGGCACCCATTAAACAAATATTGGTGCCGACCGGCGTATGGCTGATGGCTCCCTTAAAAACATCAACGGTGCCGGTCGGCACCCATGTCAGCCCTGTTCCCCGTAGCCGCCAACCTGCCGTTCCCCCACCAGGCACGGAAGCCGTTGAGACTCGCATTGCCGTGTCGATGGGCAACTTGGTGGCTGCAGCACTGACACTTATATCTAATTCCACTGGACTTAGAATGTCAACCTTCGAAACCAACCCGTTATGACAACGGGCGCCACCGGTTTTCACCGATGACGCCCGTGGCGTCATATCTTGCCGTCGAGGCTCAGTTCAGGAGCAGGACGCTGGCCTTGGGCGACAGGCTGGCGTCGAGGATGGCGCAGCCGCCGCCGATGGCGGCGACCTCCGGGCCCAGCTCGGAATCGACGACGCTGATCGAATGGACGTCCTTAGCGTTGAAGCGCTGGTTGATAATCTCGGCGGCCCCGGACAGGACGTGGTCGCTAATCAGCGGCCAGTAGGGTCCGCCGTAGATGACCTTGTCGACGTCGAGGGCGTTGATCAGCTGGGCGACCATATCGGCGGTCCGGCCTGCGAAGTCGCGCAGTAGTCCGATGGCGACCTCGTTGCCTTCGTCCGCCAGTTCGGCCAGCTTCATCATCCCTTCGGCCCGTCCGGCGACATCGGCGTTCTCCGGGATGCCCAGGTCCAGCCCCGCCTTGGTGGCCTTGTTGTCGAGGTTCTCGAAGGAGGTCGCCCCGGCCAGGCAGTCCTTGCGACCGCAGGCGCAGAGCCCGGTCTCCTCACCGACCGAGAAGTGGCCGATCTCCCCCGCGTTATTGCTCACCCCACGGACGATCTCCCCGTTGATGACCATGCCCACGCCGATGCCCGCCCCGACGTAGACGAACACGAAGTCCTGCTCGTCCTCGGGGTTCTTGCCGTTCCAGACCTCGGCGATGGACGCCGCGATCGTGTCCTTTTCCAAGATGACGTTCAGCCCCAGCTTGGCAGCCAACGGCTTGACGAACTCGACCTTGGTCCAGCCATCGAGCAGCGGCGGCGCCGTGACGTGTCCACCCTCCAGATCCATCGGTCCGGGGACGACGACGCCGACCCCGACGACGCGGTCCCGGGGCTGCCCGGATTCCTTGATCAATTCCTCGACGGCCTCGGCCATCTGGTCCACGGTGGATTCAGGATCCACCACGGCCGGGGTGAAGTACCGCTTGGAATGGAGCACTTCGCCGCGCAGGTTCAGCATCACCTGGGTGATCCCGGCCGGGTCCAGGTGGATGCCGACCGCGAGCTGGCGGTTGACTTCGAGTTCCAGCACGGTCCGCGGCTTCCCCGGACCGGAGACGATGGTGCGGTCCTCACGAACCAGCCCCTCATCGAGCAGGCGACGGACGACGTTGGAGATCGTTTGGGGCGACAAACCGGTGGATCCCGCCAATTCGACCCGACTAACTCCGTCGAGCGCCCGCCGGATCGATTCAAAGATAACCGCTTGGTTGAAGTCGCCTAGGCGCCCAAGGTTGGTGCCGCGCTGCATGTAATCTCCAGATCATTTCGTACCACGGATGATTGTTGATCGTGGCGTGTCTCTCCCAAGCAACGCCACCCAGACCGTGCTCCTGAGGAGCACATGGTCCTTGATTCTACATATACGACCAGTCCCCATGGCCGAGCGCCATGGCCAAAGCCCCCAAACCCGGCCCTGTTCAGCCGGTGGAAGCCGTTTCTCCGGGCCGGGACGCCGGGGCGCGTTGCGGTGGGCCGCCGCTCACTGCCCCGGGGCCGCTTCGGGGCCCGTGGAGGCGAACTGGGTCCGGTAGAGCTCGGCATACCGTCCACCGACGGCGAGCAGTTCGGCATGGCTTCCGCGTTCGACGATCCGACCTCCCTCGACCACGAGGATGGCATCGGCGGTGCGGATCGTGGAGAGCCGGTGGGCGATGACCACGGCCGTCCGACCGGCCAGGGCCTCCCCCAGCGCAGCCTGGACCGCTGCCTCGCTGGTCGAATCCAGGGCCGCCGTGGCCTCGTCCAGCAGCACGACCCGCGGGGCGCCAAGCAGCAGGCGGGCAATGGTCAGGCGTTGGCGTTCGCCCCCGGAGAGCCGATAGCCGCGTTCGCCCACCATCGTGTCCAGCCCGTCGGGCAGTGTCCGGATCAGGTCGTCGAGCCGGGCCCGCCGCAGGGCATCCCACAGAGCCTCGTCGGAGGCCTCCGGATGGGCCATGCGCAGGTTCGCCGCGATGGTGTCGTGGAAGAGGTGGCCGTCCTGGGTCACCATGCCTATGGTGGCCCGCATCGAGGCGAAGCGGGCCTCGCGGACATCGAGTCCGGAGAACTCCACGGAACCCTGATCGACGTCGTACAGCCGGGCCAACAATTGCGCGATGGTCGATTTTCCCGCACCCGAGGAACCGACCAGCGCGTAGGTCTGCCCTGCGGGGACCTCGAAGTCGATGCCATGCAGGACCTCCTGGCCACCTCGGCTGTCCAGCACGGACACGTCCTCGAGCGAGGCCAGGGAGACCTTCTCGGCGCTGGGGTAGCCGAAGCGCACGTCGCGGAAGCGCACCGATACCGGCCCGGCGGGAACGTCGGTGGCCTCGGGGCTCTCGGTCAACAGCGGTTTCAGGTCCAGGATCTCAAAGACCCGGTCGAAGGAGACCAGCGCGCTCATCACCTCCACCCGGGCATTGGCCAGCCCCGTCAGCGGCGCGTACAGGCGTGTCAGCAGCAACGCCAGGGTCACCACGTCACCGGCCTTCAGCCGGCCCTCGAGGGCGAAGGCACCGCCGAGCCCGTAGACCAGTGCCAGGGTCAGGGCCGTGACCAGGGTCAGCGAGGTCACGAAGAAGAACTGGCGCATGGCGGTCTTCACCCCGATGTCGCGGACCCTGGCGGTGCGTTCGGCGAAGGCCTGCGCCTCGACCTCGGGTCGGCCGAAGAGCTTGACCAGCGTGGCCCCCGGCGCCGAGAAGCGTTCGGTCATCTGCGTGCCCATATCCGCGTTGTAGTCCGCGGCCTCGCGGCGCAGGCGGGCCACGGTGGCCCCCATGCGTCGGGCGGGGATCAGGAAGATCGGCAGCATCAGCACCGCGATCAGGGTCAGTTGCCAGGAGTAGCTGACCATCACCCCCGCGGTGAGGATGAGGGCCACGACGTTGCTGACGACCCCGGAGAGGGTTCCGGCGAAGGCCTGCTGGGCACCGATGACGTCGTTGTTCAGCCGGCTGACCAGGGCCCCGGTCCGGGTCCTGGTGAAGAAGGCGATGGGCATCTTCTGCACGTGTTCGTAAACGGTGGTGCGCAGATCGTAGATGACTTGTTCACCGAGGCTGGAGGAGAGCCAACGGTTCCACAGCGAGACGCCGGCTTCGGCGATGGCCACGGCCGCGATCAACAAGGCCAGCCGCACGATGGTGGACAACGGCCCGTCGGCGACGATGGCGTCGATGACCTTGCCGGCCAGCACTGGGGTCGCCACGGCCAGGACCGCGGCGACGGCCGACAGGATGACGAACAGGCTCAACCGGCGCCCGTAGCCGCGGGCGAAATCAATGATCCGACGCACGGTCCCGGGGGCGAACTGCCGCCCGGTTTTTCCCGAGGACATCTTATGCAGGGAGCTCCAGGCTGCCTGGTCCATGCTCACGGCGGGGTCCTTCCATCACGACGTCCCGGCACGTTGCCGGGACGCGCCCCCATGCTACCCGCGGCGGGGCACCCCTAGGCTGCCGGTTCCGGCCGGCGGGCGGGACGCTCGCGTTCGTCGAAGGTCCGGCTGGGTTCTTCGGTATGCGGAACGAACCCGACGGTCATGGCCTTATAGCCGGGGGTGTTCGACTCCCTGGCGACCAGTCCCCGGTGGACCAGGGCATTGGCTTCCGGGAAGTAGGCGGCCGCGCAGCCGCGGGCCGTGGGGTAGGCCACGAGCCGGAACCGGTTGGCTCGGCGCTGGGTTCCGCCGAACGTGGAGATCACATCCACCAGGTCGCGGTCCGTGAATCCGAGCTCGGCCAGGTCCTCCGGGTGGACCAGGATGACCCGACGCCCGTTGGAGATCCCGCGGTAGCGGTCGTCCAGACCGTAGAACGTGGTGTTGTACTGGTCGTGGCTGCGCAGCGTCTGCAGGATCAGGTGCCCCTCGGGAGCCGAAAGGTATTCCAAGGGGCTGACCGTGAAGCGGGCCTTGCCGATGTCGGTGGCGAAGGTCCGGGTATCACGCGGCGGGTTCGGCAGGACGAATCCGTTGCGGGTGCGCACCCTCCGGTTGAAGTCCTCGAAGCCCGGGCAGACGGCGGCAATGTGATCGCGAATGACGTCGTAGTCCTGGGCCATGGTCCGCCAGTTGACCGCATGGTCCTCCCCCAGCGTCGCCGCGGCCATGCGGGCGACGATGACCGGTTCGGCCAGCAGGTGCCGGGACATCGGGGCGAGCCGGCCCTGGGTGGTGTGCACGACGGACATGGAGTCCTCCACCGAAAGGAACTGCGGGCCGGTGGGGTGCTTATCGTCGCGATCGGTGCGCCCCAGCGTGGGCAGGATCAATGACGTCCTGCCGTGGACGACGTGGGAGCGGTTGGGTTTGGTGGAGATGTGCACGGTCAATCCGGCCCGGCGCATCCCGGCCTCGAGTGCTTCGGTATCGGAGCAGGCCAGCGAGAAGTTCCCGCCCATGGACACGAAGACATCGACGTCGTCGTTCTCGAAGGCCTCGACCGTGTCGGTGGAGTCGTAGCCGTGCTCGCGGGGGGTGGTGATGCTGAATTCCGCATCCAGGGCGGCCAGGAAGTCCTCCTTCGGTTTCTCCCACACCCCCATGGTGCGGTCCCCCTGGACGTTGGAGTGACCGCGGACCGGGCAGGCGCCGGCCCCCGGCTTGCCGAAGTTCCCCTGCAGCAGCAGGACGTTGATCAGTTCCTTCAGGGTGTCCACGGAATGCGGCTGCTGGGTCAGTCCCAGGGCCCAGCAGATGATGGTTCCCTTGGATTTGGCCAGCATCGAGGCGACCGTCGAGATCTCCTGGCGGGAGAGTCCGGTGGCTTCCTCGGTGGCTTCCCAATCGATCGTGGCCCGGGCCGCGGCATAGGCGTCGAAACCATTGGTCTGGGACTCGACGAATTCGCGGTCCACGATGCTGCCCGGGTGACGGGCCTCCTCCGCCAGGAGCAGGTGACCGAACGCCTGGAACAGGGCCAGGTCCCCGCCGACCTTGATCTGCAGGAATTCATCGGCGATCCGGGTCCCGCCCCGGACCAGGCCGTCGACGGTTTGCGGGTCGCGGAAGTTGAGCAGGCCGGCCTCGGGCAGCGGGTTCACGGCGACGACCTTGGCCCCGCGTTTGCGGGCGTCGGCCAATGCCGAAAGCATGCGCGGATGGTTGGTCCCGGGGTTCTGCCCGATGACGAAGATCAGCTCGGAATGTTCGAAGTCCTCCAGCGATACCGTCCCCTTGCCGATGCCGATGGTCGGGCTCAGCGCGGTGCCGGAGGACTCGTGGCACATGTTCGAACAGTCGGGCAGGTTGTTCGTCCCGATGCTGCGGGCGAAGAGCTGGTACATGAACGCCGTCTCGTTCGCGGTGCGTCCCGACGTGTAGAAGACGCAGCGGTCGGCGGTCGTGGCGTTGATGTGCTCGCCCACGGTGGCGAAGGCCTGCGACCAGGAGACGGGCCGGTAGTGGCTCTCCCCTTCACGGATCATCATCGGTTCGGTGATCCGGCCCTGGTTTCCCAGCCAGTACTCGGTCTTGTCGCCCAGGTCCTCGATGGAGTGTTCGGCCCACCAGGCGGCGTCGGCCGTCCGGGTGGTGCTCTCCTCGGCGAGGGCCTTGGCCCCGTTTTCACAGAATTCGGCGGGCTTACGGGCCCCGGTGATCGATTCGGGCCAGGCGCAGCCGGGGCAGTCGACCCCTCCGCGCTGGTTCACCCGCAGCATCGAGCGCAGCGTCCGGCTGACCCCGGCCTGGGAATATCCGCGGTCCAAGGCGACCATGACCGCCTTGACCCCGGCCGCCGTCGTCTTCGGGGCGCCGACTTCCAGCGCATCCTCATTGATGTCCTGTTCAGGAGCCGAGCGCTTCACGTCGACCGTCCTACTTCCTGTTGTCCGGGGCGGCCGGGGCGTGGGGCGCCGGCGCCTGGTGGTCCACGGAGTCGTCGGTGTCGATCCGCTCCGGGTGGGTATAGAGGTTCACGCTGCTTCCGCGGGCGAAGGCCGCAACGGTCAGTCCGGCCCGCTCGGCGAGTTCCACGGCCAGTGACGAGGGCGCCGAGACGGCGCAGAGCACGGGGATGCCGGCGAGGTAGGCCTTCTGCACCAGTTCGAAGGAGGCCCGGCCAGAGACCTGCAGGACGGTGTCGCGCAGCGGCAGCCTGCCTTCCCGCAGGGCCCAGCCGACGACCTTGTCCACGGCGTTGTGCCGTCCGACGTCCTCGCGCAGGCACAGCAGGTTCCCGTCCGTGTCGAACAGTCCTGCCGCGTGGACCCCGCCGGTCTTGCCGAAGAGTTCCTGGCTCGAGCGCAGGGTCGTGGAGAGTCCGAGGAGGGTTCCGACGCCGATGACTCCGCTGGACGGGGCCACGGTGAACCGGCTGGTCTTGGCGACCGCGTCGATGGAGGCCGTGCCACAGATCCCGCAGGAGGAGGACGTGAAGATATGCCGGTCCAGGGACGGGTCGGGGATGATGGCGCCTTCGCCCAGGCCTGCTTCGACGACGTTGAAGGTCTGGCGGCCGTCCTCGTCCTCGCCGGCGCAGAACCGCATGCTGCTCAATTCCTCCGGGCCGCCGATGATTCCCTCGCTGACCAGGAAGCCGGCCACCAGGTCGAAGTCGTTGCCGGGGGTGCGCATGGTGATGCTGAAGACGCGCCGGCCCAATCGGATCTCCAACGGTTCCTCAGCGGCGATCGTCTCTTCGCGGACACGGGAGCCGGTCTCCGAGGAATAGTGGACGACACGGCGCCGCCGGGTCAGTCTGCCCACCCGTTGGCCTCCTTCTTCGCGCCGCCGATCTCGGACCACAGGGGTTCCACGGCGGATTCTTTCACCGACCGTACCATGGCAGTTCCAGGTAGGTGAGCTCTCCTCCGGCCGCCACTCCCTCCGGGGGGACGACCATGACGACGTCGGCCTGGGCCAGGCCACGCATCATGGCCGAGCCGGTGTGTTCGGAGGCCACCAGCTGCTGCCGGGCCACCGGATCCGTCCATCGGGCTGGCAGGAGCCGGTGGGAGTGCCCGGCCCCCCGGACCGCCTCCCCGGTCCGCACGGCCACCGGCGCCGACGGCGGTTGGCCGTTGGCTCCTTGGAGCAGGGGTTCCAGCAAGGTCACCACGGCCATGAAGGCCGCCAGGGGGTTGCCCGGCAGTCCCACCAGGAGCCGTCCGCCGGGCAGGCCCCGCAGCAGGGCCGGGTGCCCCGGCCGCATCGCCACCGAACCCACGATCGAGGTTCCCCCGAGTTCCTCGGCCACCGGACGCACATGGTCGGCGGGCGAATGCCCGGTCCCCCCGGTGCTGAGCACCACATCGGCGCCCCGGGCGGAGTCGGAGTCCAGTGCGTCCCGGGTCGCCGGGGCGTCGTCCCCGATCCGCAGCACGTCCGCCACGACCCCGCCGAGGGCCTCGATGCACCCCGGAAGCACCGGACCGAAGGTGTCCCTGACCTGTCCCGGGGCCGGAATGCCCGCGGTGACCACCTCGTCGCCGGTGAGCAGCAGACGGATCCGCACCGTCGAGGCGACCGGCAGCTGGTCATGTCCTCCGACGGCGACCACCGCGATGCGCCCCGGCGTCAGACGGGTGCCGGCACGAAGGAGCAATTCCCCTTCGGCGGCCTCGCGGCCCGCCGGGCGGATATCGGCCCCCGCGGCGGGGGCGTCGGGGGTGGAGAGTGTTCCGGTGGCCGCCTCCAGCTCGCTTGCTTCCTGCCGGAGCACCGCCGTCGCCCCCTCGGGCACAGACTCCCCGGTCACGATGGCCCGGGCCCGGCCCGGTTCCAGCGGCGACGGCGTGCTGCCGGCGCCTGCGTGGGGCCGCGGTTGTTCGGCGTCGTCCCCGGAATCCTCCCGGGGCCGTTCCACCTGCCAGGGACCTTCCCCCGCCACGGCCCAACCATCCATCGCCGAGGAGGCATAGTGGGGCATGGTGTGCAGGGAGTGGATATCCTGCGCCAGGACCCTCCCGGCAGCCCGGGCCAGAGGGACCAGTTCGGGCTCCCTACGGGCCGCCGCCAGCGCGCTTCCGGCCTCGTAGGCCAGGCGTCGCGCCTGGTGCCAGTCTGCTTCTGGCACTATTGCTCGGAGCCGCTGCGCCGTGCCAGCAGTTCGTTGACCCGCTGCGTGGCCCCCTGCATGGAGGCCTTGTCATCAGCCATGCCGGCTCCGGCCGCCAACCCGGCGGCAAAACCTGCGACGTAGGTGGTCACGGGCGCGGCCGGACGAATGATCGAATGCGCGGCGACTCCTGCCATGCCCAGGATGGCGTCGATGTCCACGGGGGCCTCGGGGATCTCGAGTCCCTTCAGCAGTTCGGTGACCCATTCATCCAGCTCGGGCATCTCGGACATCCATACCTCCTGTTGCAGCGGGCTACCGGCCCCTGGCTTCATCCGACGGGCGGCTGATTCCTGCCCGGTCGGCGTCTTCCCAAGTGTCCACGTCGGTGTAGTCCACACCGTCGAGGGACACCCTGACTATCTGCACCTTAGCAAGCAGGCGCATCATCGAGGAGTTGGCCAGCCCCTTCCCCTGGCTCGTCGCGGACTCGACGGCCTGGACCAGTGCCCCGGTCTCCACCACACAGCTCAGGGGTTGGAGTCTTCCGTCGGCATCCACCGGGACCCAGGCCCTGCCGAAGTCGACTTGCCCCAGGCCCTGGGCCTCGATTCCTTCGGTGGCGGGCGTCGGCGCAACGGGGCCGACCGCTTGGTCGCCGGCATGGGCCACGATGCCTTCGACCACCGGGCCGGGATCGATCAGGTCGGCGGCCAGGATCAGGGTCAGGGGTGCCTGTTCCACCGGGGCCGGGACTTCCCCGGCCGTCCCTTCACCCAGGCTGTGCAGGCCGGCGGCCACGGCGGCCGCCGGGCCGGCGAAGGCCGGGTATTCGCGGGTGAGCGTCAGGATCTGTCCGGCGGCTGCCCCCTGGGCGTAATCCGAGATCACGGGGTTCAATTCCGTCGGACCGACCACGGCGATGCGGTTCGCCGACGACGCGGCCCGGAGGGCATGTTCCAACAGGGTGGACCCCCCGTGGGCCAGCAGTGGCTTATCGCGTCCGCCCAGCCGGCTCCCCCGGCCACCGGCGACGATGATGGCGTCGAATTTCATGCTGCCGTCCCGGTGAGGAAGTCCGACCATCCGGGTGCCGGACGCTCCAGTTCGGTGATGAACCATTGGGGCCCGCGGGGCCGGAGGGGTGTGAATCTGGGTTTCCATCCCAGCTGGCGCAAGGTCTTGTCTCCCTTGGTGCTGTTGCAGTCCAGACAGCAGGCGATGAGGTTCTCCCAGGTGTTGGTGCCTCCGCGGGAACGGGGCGTGATGTGGTCGACGGTGGTGGCTGCCTTGCCGCAGTACCCGCATCGGCGGCCGTCCCGGCGCAGCACTCCGCGTCGGGTGACGTTGGCTGCGTTCCGGTAGGGCACCTTGACGTACCGGTTGAGCAGGATCACCGACGGTCTTCCGACGACCGTCCGTGGGGTCACCACTGGTTCGCTGTCCTCGGCCAGGACGCTGGCTTTGCCGGTCAGCACAAGAAGCAGCGCCCGGCGGAAGGTCACCACCGCCAGTGGTTCATATCCTGCATTCAATACCAGGGTTCGCATAGGCGTTCCTTGTCGTGGTGTCCACCCGTGGTCAGCGGACCAAACCGTTGACCGCGGTTCTCGTGCAAGGTCCATCGGGCACCAGCCTAAGCCCGCAACCCCCGTCGTGGGGACCACCCCGCCTCGTCGCCGCGCGTGTCACTCCTGCCCCCACGACGAATTCATGCTGCCCTGTCCGGGGGGTTCATGCCCGGGATCGTTTCCCGTCGTCGGGGTGTCCGCTGGCTTAAAAGTAGTGGAGCCCCCACCCTTTCGGGTGAGAGCTCCACTAGATGCTAAGTCTATTAGCCAGCGATCGTGTAGTAGCCGACCAGCGGGGCCGCGTACGGGCCCGTGGTGTCGCGGATGACCGTGCCGGCCTTCGGGTTCTGGGCCCCGACCATCTTGCCGCCACCGATGTAGATGCCGACGTGCGAGTCGTTGCTCTGGAAGACCAGGTCGCCCGGCTTCGGGCTGGAGGTGCGCACGAGCTTGCCGGAGGCGCGCTGTGCCGCGGCGTTGTGCGGCAGGCTGACGCCGGCCTTGCCGTAGATGTACTGCACGAAGCCGGAGCAGTCCCAGCCGCCCGGGGTCGAGCCGCCGAAGACGTATGGGGATCCGATGTACTGCTTGGCCATGCTGGCAATGCTGGAGTTGCCGGTGCTCGGGGCAGTCTTCGTTTCCTTCTTCGTCACGTTGGAGGACGTCGAGGAGGTGTTGCCCGAGGACGCGTTGTTCGAGGAGGAGTTGCTCGACGAAGTGTTGCTCGAGGACGAGTTGCTCGAGGAAGTCGAGTTCGAGGCGGCAGCGGCCTGACGACGCTCGGCGGCAGCTTCCTGAGCTGCTTCCTGGCGCTCGGCGGCAGCTTCCTGAGCTGCTTCGCGACGCTCGGCGGCGGCCTTCTCGGCTGCCTCGCGCTCTGCCTTCTGTGCTGCGCGGTAGTCGGCGCCATCGGTGGCGGACTTGATCGAGCGAACCTTGACGACCGGGGCGTCCTTCTTCTTCGCGGCAGCGACCTTGACCGTGCCCTGCACGGAGGCCTTCTTGGCGACGAGGTCGGCCTGCAGGACGTCGGAAACCGGCGCCTTATCTGCTTCGCGGGTGGCCGGGGTGGCCTGGGCGGGAACGCCGATGGACAGGACGAGGCCCGATGCTGCGGCGATCACGGCGGCCTGACGGCCAACGGAGCCTGCGTTGGAGGACACTGCCTTGGAGATCGACTCCAACGGATTGGTGCGAACTGGGGTGGCGCGGTGACGGCCAAGAGCGTGACGCGTGGTCATGAATTGATTACCTCTCCCAATGCCTGCGAGGTGAGCTGTCGGATTCGAGTGGGAGTCACTCGGTGTCTGGCCCGCTGGACGGACCCTGACACTTAACCCCAAGGATCCTGATGGACCCGAAATGTGGTTCCCCCGCTACTGCCAAGCGATTTTGCGAACGGACCTCGGGCAGTGGCAGTATTCGGCAATCTGCTCGAGTGTGCCTGACCCCTATGCGGTCTGGCACGACGACAACATTATATGAAGTGCTTCTAAAAGTCACGTTCAGGTCACGAAACGGTTAGCTCCAGGTCACGACCCGCGACTTTCCGGGGCTAAAGCCACCCTGCGGGGTCAACCGGCGTGTCGTCGACCAGGACTTCCAGATGGACATGGCAGCCGGTGGAGTTGCCGGTCGTCCCGCTCAGGGACACCACCTGGCCACGCTTGACCTTTTGCCCCACCGACACCTTGAGGCTGCTGTTGTGGTTGTAGGTGGTCTCCAGGCCGTTGCCGTGGTCGACGCGGACCCGGTTGCCCGAATGCCCGGCCCAGCCTGCCTGCACCACGGTGCCCGCGGCCGAGGCCTTCACCGGGGACCCGCAGGCCATTCCGTAGTCCTGTCCGATGTGGACCTGTCCGCCCGCACCGGTGGGATTCGACCGAGCGCCGAACGGGGAGGTGATCCGGACATGATCAACCGGCTGGGCAAGGACGCCGCGGGTATTGATCCGACTGACGTCCCCCCTCGAGGCGGACATCAGGTAATCGAGCTGGTCGTCCTTGCTGAAGCTGCTGGAGACCGAGGCGCGGACGATGGCGAAGTCATCGGAGTCCGGCACGTCGACGTCGGCGATATTGGCGCTGGCCTGGTGGGCGACCCGCTCATCGGGCCCGGCGGGCTCGTCGCCGCCATCCAGCGCCGGGTACGCGGCCGCCAAGGCCAACCCGGAGACCGCTGCCACGGCGGCAAACCGGTGGCTCCAGGCCAGGACGGGGCGGCGCGGGGAATGCGTGCGAGCCCGGGGGCCGGCGGCGCGGACACCGACGGGCAGGCCGATCACCGTGGAATCGAACGACTCCCTGGTGTCCTGCGGTGCGGGGAAAGACTGTTGGCTGCCTGCCGGATCGGCCAGGAGCGGAACGATGTCGGCAAGATCGGCCGGCTGCTCGGCGGCAACCGCCTGGGCTGCCTCCCAACGCACCGAAGTCGCTGGTGCCGCGTAACGCATGGTCGACGCAAACCGCCGGGGCACATACGGGCCGTGGACGATGTCCGGTGCTACAGCTTCGGCCAGCGGTGCCGGGGCGGCACGCCGCCCGGAACGTTTTTGCTCTGTCAAACGAGAGACCTCTCATGGCGCCTGCGGAGTTAGCTGTCGGGTTCGGATCCCACGGATCCGGCCGCGCACAAAGCTGCAGCTTCACCCCAAGACGGCCTGGTGCCAAGGAAACAGGCGAGCCGGCCGTCGGTGTTTGGGTTCTCCACCCCTGCCTGTCATTTGGGCGAACGGACCCGATCCGCAGGCAGGGCTAAGCGTCGGAACGAGTGGATGAGGACGAATCCCCATCCGTTATCCACGCTACCCGAATCGGATACGAAGTAACAGTTCCGTTATAACTATATCGACTATAGCGATTGCCGTGCCACGAAAACGTGGGCACTGACCTCCACGGGAAGCTCCAGGGCTCCTTCGATCCCCTCGACGCGGACCAGGACGTAGTCCCCCGCCCGTTCCAGGGTCACTTGGGCCCCGGGACGGATGCCGCCTTCATTGAGCTGGGCGAGCAGTTCGGGATCCACCTGGATCGCCTCGGCCAGCCGTTCGACGGCCACCGGCCCGGTGTTCTCGTCCAGCAAGGCGGAGTCTAGGTTCTGTACCCCCATGGAGAATTCGTGGGCCGCCGGTCCCCCGAGGGCCTCCAACCCGGGAATCGGGTTGCCGTAGGGAGAGTCGGTGGGTTTGCCCAGCAGATCGTAAAGCCGCTTTTCGACGCGCTCGCTCATGACGTGCTCCCACCGACAGGCCTCGTCGTGGACGTATTCCCAATCCAGTCCGATCACGTCGGCCAGCAGCCGCTCGGCCAGACGGTGTTTGCGCATCACCGAGGTGGCCCGTTCCCGTCCAGTGACCGTGAGTTCGAGGTGCCGGTCCTGGTTGACGACCACCAGGCCGTCGCGTTCCATCCGGGCGATCGTCTGCGAAACCGTCGGCCCTGAATGGTCCAGGCGTTCGGCAATGCGGGCACGCAGAGCCGTGATTTCCTCTTCCTCGAGTTCCAAAATGGTCCTCAAGTACATTTCCGTGGTGTCGATCAGATCTGTCACTGCGTGGCACTCCTGTAGGGCGGGGCGGTCAAGGGGGAACCCGTGGTTGCAACTCTACCTGCGTTAACAATGCCACCTGCTTTCGGCATTCCACCAACTGTTGCGCCACCATTGGTCCGGGGTATTTTCCGAACCCACGAAGTCCACACCACTGATTTCACCGATGGCAGGAGCACCACTTGACCGACTCTCTGAGCATCCCCGCATCCCTCCTGCCGGCGGATGGCCGGTTCGGCGCCGGCCCCTCCAAGGTCCGTCCCGCGCAGTTGGAGGCCCTGGCAGCGGCCAACCCCGGGATCCTGGGGACCTCGCACCGCCAGGCCCCGGTCAAGAACCTGGTCGGCAGCATCCGTGAGGGCCTGTCCACCTTCTTCAGCGCCCCCGAAGGTTACGAAGTCATCCTCGGTGTCGGCGGCTCCACGGCCTTCTGGGACGTCGCCTCCTTCGGCCTGGTCGAGCAGAAGGCCCAGCACCTGTCCTTCGGCGAGTTCGGTTCGAAGTTCGCCAAGGCCACCGACCGGGCCCCTTTCCTGCAGGGGTCCTCGATCATCTCCTCGGAGCCCGGCACCCGGCCGACCCCGCTCGCGGAGCCGGGCGTGGACGTCTACGCCTGGCCACAGAACGAAACCTCCACCGGTGTCGCGGCACCGGTGAAGCGTGTGGAGGACGCCGACGACGGGGCCTTATTGCTGGTCGACGCGACCTCGGCGGCTGGAGGGCTGGCCGTGGACGTGTCCGAAACCGATGTCTACTACTTCGCCCCGCAGAAGAACTTCGCCTCCGACGGCGGTCTCTGGTTGGGCTTGTTCTCGCCCGCTGCGCTGGAACGCGCCGGACGCGTGGGGTCGGGCGAGCGTTGGATCCCCGATTTCCTGGACCTGCGCACGGCCATCGACAACTCGTTGAAGAACCAGACCTATAACACCCCGTCGCTGGCCACCCTCGTGACCCTGGATGAGCAGATCTCCTGGCTCAACGACCAGGGCGGTCTTGATTGGGCGGCAGCCCGCACCGCCGACTCGGCGGGCCGGGTGTATTCATGGGCCGAGGCCTCCGAGGTCGCAACCCCCTATGTCGTGAAGACCGAAGACCGGTCCAACGTCATCACCACCATCGACTTCGACGATTCCATCGACGCCGCCCGGGTGGCCTCCATCCTGCGCTCCAACGGCATCGTGGATACCGAGCCGTACCGGAAGCTGGGCAGGAACCAGCTGCGGATCGCCACGTTCGTGGCGATCGAACCGGACGACGTCTCGGCCCTGACCGCCTGCATCGACTACGTCGTGGAGAACATGTAGCCGCTATCGGCGACGACGGCGGGACCGGGAGCGCTGCGGACCCCGGCCCGCAGGCTGCTGGGTCTGCTCGGCCGCGGGGGCTTCCTCCCCGTCCCCGTCATGCTGCTCATCGGCCGGAGCCTGCGCGGGCTCGGCCGCCGACCCCTTCCCGGTGCCCGTGGCCGCGGAGGCGGCTGCGCCGTCGCTCTGTTCTGGCTTTTGTTCCGGTTCCTTGCCGCCGGATTCCTGCCCCGCGGCTTCGGCCGCCTCGGCTTCCCGTTGGGCCTGGAGTTCCTCGGGGCGGACCCGGTCGGCCCACGGCACCCATGCGGGGGCCACGATGGCTCCTTCGCCGGGCAACAGCCCGGTCTCGCAGACCGTGGCCACCTTCCCGCGCGGAACCCGGGCCAGTGTCACGTACCAGTTCCATCCGGCGTACCCGGGGAGCCTGGCCTCGAAACGGTGGGTCAGCACGCGATCGTCATCAGCGGCGACGCCCAGGTGCTCCCCCACCCAGCCGGGTTCCACGGTGGCCGACAGCGTCATGCGGGCGAGGTCGGTTTCGGCGCTCAGAAGGGCGTCGACTTTTGGTGCCCGTGCCATGATCAGGCGTCCAAATCGTCGGCGACGCGGCGCAGGACCGCAGCAATCTTGGTGGCCTGGCCCTTCTCGGGGTACCGGCCCTTGCGCAATCCATTGGAGACCTTGTCGAGGACCTTGATGAGATCCTCGATCAGGATCGCCGTGTCCTCTGCGGGCTTCCGCTTGCCACGGACCACCGAAGGGGCGGCCTCCACGACGCGCGCCGTCAATGCCTGGGCCCCTTTACGGCCCTGAGCGATCCCGAACTCCATACGGGTGCCCGCGCGGACCTCGCTGACGCCCTCGGGCAACGCCGAGGCGTGCAGATACACCTCCTGGCCGTCGTCGGTGACCAGGAACCCGAAACCCTTGGAGGCTTCAAACCACTTCACTTTGCCAAAAGGCACTTCGCCTACCTCGTTCTCGCGTACCGGCGACGCCCGGCCCGATGGCCGCGCCGCGTCTGGATTCCCGACCGAACCCGCATCGACTGCGTCTGGGCGCGGATGCGATCCTGGTCGGGGAAGTCTATTCGTCTAGAGTACGGCATGGGCGCGGCCGAGAGGACTTTGTCCGCCGCCCCGACGCTGATATTTTGACCGGGTGAACACCCTTGATTCCCCCGCCACCGCACAGCGCATCGTGACCGTGTTGGCCGCGGCAATCGCCCTGGTCTCCGTTGCGTGCCTGTCCTTCGTCCTGATCCAGTACACCGCGGGTGCCACTCCATTCACCCCGGTCATGGCCGTCGGCCTCTACGGGCTACCGGTCGCCTTCTTGTTGCTCATCACCCTGCTTCTGCTGCGCATCAACGCCAGACGGCGTCGATGAGACCATCGGCCCGCGCCGATACCCTCGTACCATGGCACACAACTGGCGCACAGAAAACTCCCAGACTTTACACGCACAATTGGTGCCATGACTGACAAACCTGCGGAAGCCAAGCTCCTCGTCGTCGACGACGAACCCAATATCCGTGAGCTGCTGTCCACCTCCCTGCGTTTCGCCGGCTTCGACGTCACCGCTGCGGCCAACGGCCGTGAAGCCTTGGCCGCCGTCGAAAAGGAACTCCCGGATCTTGCCGTGCTGGACGTCATGCTCCCGGACATGGACGGGTTCACCATCACCCGCAAGCTCCGCGCGGCCGGCCGCCACTTCCCCGTCCTGTTCCTGACGGCACGCGACGGAACCGAGGACAAGGTCCAGGGCCTGACCGTCGGGGGCGACGACTATGTGACCAAACCATTCAGCCTCGACGAGGTCGTGGCCCGGATCCGTGCCGTATTGCGACGGACCCAGCCGCTGGACGAGGACGATGCGATCATCCGCGTGGACGATCTGGAACTCGACGACGATGCCCACGAAGTCCGCCGTGCCGGCGAAGTAGTCGACTTATCCCCCACCGAGTTCAAGCTGTTGCGCTACCTGATGATGAATCCGAACCGGGTGCTCTCCAAGGCCCAGATCCTCGACCACGTCTGGGAATACGATTTCAACGGGGACGCCTCCATCGTCGAGTCCTATATTTCATACCTGCGCCGGAAGATCGATGCCCGGGAGGACTGGCCGGCCATGATCCAGACCAAGCGGGGGGTCGGCTACCTGCTGCGCTCGGCCGATCGGCGCTAGGTCCGGCCTCTGGTGCGTTCGCTCCCCCGCCTCCTGCGGCAGGTATCCCTCCGCTCCAAGCTCGTGGCCCTCATGGCCACGTTGATGATGTGCGGGGTGCTGGTCACGGCATTGTCCGCGTCGGCCTCGCTTCGGCTGACGCTGCAGGACCAGATGGATACCGATCTCAAGGACAACTCGATCGCCCTGGCGAACATCATGTGGTCTTCCTGGAAGAACCAGGAGATGCCCAGCGAGGGGGCGACGCTGGAGTTCAACCGCTTCCGGGGGACCTTGCGGGACAACGACGGCAACGTGCGTTACGAACTCCCCCATCGAAAGCACACCGATGCACCCGAAGTCCCGCCGATGACCGTCGATGAGGTCCGGGACCTGAAATCCTTCAACATGGACGTCCCCGGCACGGAGGAATCCTCCCGTGGCTGGCGCACGGGTATCTACACCCTGCGCAACAACGACGGATACATCGTCGTCTCACTGCCCCTGCAGTCGACGATGGGCACCGTGGACAAGGCCACGAAACTCGTGGTCACCAGTGGCACGCTGGTGACCCTGGTGATGTCGATGATCGCCTACGGCATCACGGGGAGGGCCCTGAGGCCGTTGGTCCGGGTCGAACGCACCGCCGCGGCGATTGCCGCCGGGGACCTTTCCCGACGTGTTGAGGAATATCCCCCCGAAACCGAGGTCGGCCGATTATCCCGTTCTCTGAACGCGATGCTGGCCCATATCGAGCAGGCCTTCCGCGGGCGGGCCGCCTCCGAACGCAAGATGCGCCGCTTCATCCAGGACGCCTCCCATGAGCTACGGACCCCTCTGGTGACCATCCAGGGCTACTCCGAGCTCTACCGGCACGGCGGGGTGAGCGGGGAAGAGCAGATCGGGACGGCCATGGGCCGGATCGAAGGCGAGGCCAAACGCATGGCCCAGCTCGTGGAGGATCTGTTGACCCTGGCCCGCCTCGATGAACAACGCCCCTTGGAACGCCAACCGGTGGATCTGCTGCAGTTGGGCTCGGATGCCGTGGAGGACGCCCGGGTCAATGCCCCAATGCGCGAAGTCCGTCTGGTGGGCCTGGACGGACCGCAGGCCACCAGCGCCCCCAGTAGCGGCGATGAGCTTCGGCTGCGCCAGGTCGTGGGGAACCTGATGACCAATGCACTGCGCTATACCCCCGAAGGCTCACCCCTTGAAGTGGCGGTCGGGGTCCTGCCGGTGATCGACGGGCGTTCGGATGCCGTGCTGGCGATCCGGGACCACGGCAGCGGGATCTCCGAGGAGGACGCAGCCCGGGTGTTCGAGCGGTTCTATCGGGCCGATAGCTCCCGCCAGCGGGAGACCGGCGGAACCGGACTCGGATTGGCGATCGTCGCGGCCATTGTCGCCCAGCACGATGGGTCCGTCCGACTCACCGAAACCCCTGGTGGTGGGGCCACCATGTCCATCCACCTGCCGTTGGTCCCCGCCGACTCCTCCTCCACGGACGACGACGGGTCCTGAACCTTCCACAGTTTGTTCCCGATCGGCGCGGGAGCGCTTCCTACTCGTGCATCGTGTTGCTGGGGCACATCCGGGTGTCCCCGACCGTGGAGGTCAAGGAAACGAGCGGGGAGTCACCATGAGTAGTTTTTCGGCCAACACAGCAGAAATGCGCGGACGGGCCCAAGCAGTCCAAGGGACCATCGAGCGCCTACGTGCCGAGGTGAACACCATGCAGGCCGGTCTGCGGGACCTCGAGTCCTCCTGGCACGGGGCTGCTGCCTCGAATTTCCAGGCCGTCGTCGCCGATTGGCGGGCCACCCAGATGAAGGTCGAAGAATCCCTGACCGCCATCAACACCGCCTTGTCCCATGCCTCACAGCAGTACGACGATGCCGAGGCAGCAAATGCAAGGATGTTCACCTACTAAGCGGGGCCCCGTTCCGGGCCGCGGCCCTCGCCGAGGCGCCGACAGAGGCCTTCTCTCTGGGGGCTTCCTGTTCAGAAGATTTCTCATCGGTCATGCCATCGGACTCTTCCGCGGGACGCGACGGTTCCGGGATTCGGCCGGCACCTTGACGCCAGGCCTGGACGATCCACGACCGTAACCGCTCCCAGGTGACGTCGCGGATGAAGATCGCATCAATCGCAATCATGGCCAACGAGAACCAGGGCAGGCCCATAAGGACGGCGATGCCGACGTGGAATCCCACCATCGCGAACAGCGCAGGGATCCTCGTCCATCTGAACAACAACGCCCCGGGGAACGTCAGCTGGATGATGATTGAGCCGATGCTGGCGATCGCTACCGCGGGTCCCCAGGCCGTGACCAGGTCGCTGAGCTCCGGCCAGGGCCCGAACCGGACCGTCTGCAAGGGGGCATACACCGCGGTTCCGTCACGCCAGGGCGCCCCACCGGCCTTATAGAGGGCACCCGAAACGTAGACGAAGATGACCTGGCAGGCCAGCACGACGATGACGAGGTTATGCGCTAGGGTCGGCACCGGGTCGGGGACGATCCGAGCGAGGATCCCAGCCCCCTTCCCCGCCCTCTGCTTGCCTGCGCGTTTGGCTCGACGGCGCGCATCGAGCGACCAACGCCCCGAAGGATCAGCGAAGATGAGACCGATCAACGCAATGCGGAAGATATTGTCTCCCTGGTCCGAGGCCAGATCCTGGACCTCGATGAGGCTGACCCACATCACCGTGAACAGCGGGAGGAGGATCCTGGTGCGGTACCCCAGGATGACGGTCACGGCCAGAGCGCCGGTCAGTAGATAGAGCAACGTCAGGGCGGTGTCGTTGGTTGCTGCATGGCGGAAGGCCGAAAACAGCCAGGAGGCGGACAGCTTGCTCTCGGGGTCCTGGATCTGGCCCGTCCATGCCGCACCCGAGCCAAAGGTGTAGTACCGGCTTCCGAAGTTGGTGGTCCACAGCCCCAATGCGGCGATTCCGAGGAGGATCCGGGTGACGGCGAGGCCGTATCTGGCCTTTTTGGTGTCCAGCAACCAGTTTTCGATCGTCACCAAGACGCCGCCGATGGCGGCCAGGAGGTGCCGGGGGCCTTCGCTCCAGAACGAGCCCCACAATCCGGCTACTCCGCCTTTGAAGCCGGCGAACCTGCGTGAAAAATCTTCCATGCTATCTTTCGCCCCTTGCCCGGTTGAAGACTTCGGCGAACCGTTCCTGGTTCTGACCCGGTACGGTGTATCGGCCGCGCCAGCCCGTCGATATCACTACTGCCTCGGGACGTTTGGCCTCAGGATCATGCCGGTGCTTGAACGGAACGACGCTTTGGCGGCTGACCTCGAATTCGACGTAGTTCACCGCGTCTCCCCATACGGCATGGGCTACTTGGGTTGCGTAGGCCGTGGTGGTCTTCTCCGCCTCCATATGTGCCTCGGCGCGATGCTTTTCTGCCGTTGATTCCGCGGAGGCGATCAATGACTGATCAAGCCTGGCGAGCCAATCGTCACCTTTGAAATAGCCGGCGGCGACAACATCCTTCTGGGCCTTCTCGAGTTTGTCGAAGGTCTTCTTATAGTCACGCCCCTGAATCCCCCCGAGAATTGCGGCCCGCTGCGGAGACAGGTGGTGCGTCAGCATGCGTGACTCGACGTCGGTGGCATCGACCCATTCGGTTGCGTTCTTCGAACCTTCTAGCTGGGCCCGCACCTTGACGGTGTAGTCGCCGTTGACCGGGGAGGGAGCGAAGACGCTCCAGCTTTGTCCGAACAACGGCATGATGTAGCTACTCAACGCCTTCTGCGGAACGAGGTCCCGCAAACCACTCGGAGGAGCCACCCATAGGAAGGTGGCCAAAAGGTGCCAAGCCGTGATCGCGACGCACCCGATCGTGACGCCGCGCAACCACGCCGGACGCTTTCTGGTGGGCATTGGAGTGTGTGTCATCAGGGGAATACCTTCGGCCCTTCCGCCAGCGGTACAGCCAACTGCTGGTGTACCGCGACGGTTACGAATAAATGGTGTGGGCTGGCACATCGTCTCCGATGTGCCAGCCCACGTCTTATTGCCTCCGTTAGGAGACTGAACGCCTCCGAGCGATCAGCAGTGCAGTACCACCGGCGAGCAGCAGAGCCAGGGCTGCGAGGCCCAATGGCAAGCTGGTCGCACCGGTGGACGCAAGCCCGCCGCCGTTGTTGACGTTCACACCGGAACTAGCGGAGTCGCTATCTGCTCCGGTTCCAGCGCTGGCATCCGCGGACGAGTCCGCATCGGCAGAAGCCGATGAGTCGCCAGCAGCAGTCACCATGAATCCGACGGTAGTTTCGGATCCGTTGGACTCCTGGCTAGCCGTGACACTGTGCTTGCCCGGGTCAACGTCCTTGAACGTCACCGACCAATCACCATCCTCGTCAACGGTCACCGTCTGGCTCTCTCCATCGTCCAAGGTCACGACGACCTCTTCACCGGGAGTGCCCGTGCCGGTCACCGGAACATCGGCGCTTCCATCATCGGAAGAATCAATGTCCTGGCCCTCCGTGGGGCTCGTGATAACCACATCAGCTGATGCGTCATCCTCGCCGTTGGAAGAGGTATCGGAGTCAGCATTCGTAGCAGCG
>NZ_JBQSWX010000021.1:0-61178 GCF_052377615.1 Arthrobacter sp. AOP36-A1-22 | reverse complement strand
TCTAGGCCATGCTTCGCGGCGACATAGGCACTCTTATAGGCGGAGGCGCGCAGCCCATGGATGCTCGAGAGGTTGATGATCCGCCCGAACCCACGTTCATACATGCCCGGAAGCACCGCACGGATGAGCAGGAAGGGCGCTTCGAGCATGAGCCGGTGGATCAGCCGCCAGTCGTCGGGAACGAATTCGTGCACGGGGTTGATGCGCTGGATCCCTGCATTGTTCACCAGGATGTCCGCTTCCAGGCTGAGGTCCTCCAGCGCCGAGGTGTCCCCCAGGTCGATCTGCCATGCCTTGCCGCCGATCTCGGAGGCGACCTGCTCGGCAGCTTCCCCGTTGAGGTCCGCGACCGTGACCGTTGCACCACGCTCGGCAAAGGCCCGGGCACATGCGGCTCCGATGCCGCTGGCTCCCCCGGTGACGATTGCCTGGCGTCCCTGCAGATATCCGCTCATTGCTTTGCTCCCGTTCTCGCACTTCACGCTGTTCCAGCGATCATCGAAGGCGGCCGGCCAAGCAGCACGCCGTTGATCGCTGCACTCGGATCATTGCACGGCAGCGGTGGAACTGTCAGGGGACGGCGGCCTCTGCGGGGCGTCGTGACGGGTGTTATTCGGCGTGTTCATGCCGGGCGTTGGCCCGCCAGCGGATTCCTGCGTCGATGAAGTCGTCGATCTCCCCGTCGAAGACGGCACCGGTATTGCCGACCTCGTGCTCGGTCCGCAGGTCCTTGACCATCTGATACGGGTTGAGCACGTACGAACGCATCTGATCGCCCCAGGAGGCCTTGACGTCACCGGCGAGCGCCTTCTTCGCCGCGTTCTCTTCTTCCTGACGCGCCAAGAGGAGCCGGGACTGCATGACGCGCAGGGCGGCGGCCCGGTTCTGGATCTGGGATTTCTCGTTCTGCATCGAGACGACGATCCCGGTGGGGATGTGGGTCATCCGCACGGCGGAGTCGGTGGTGTTCACCGACTGGCCTCCGGGGCCGGAGGAGCGGAACACATCGATTTTGAGCTCGTTGTCGGGGATCTCTACCGAGTCGGTCTTTTCGATGAGCGGGATGACTTCAACAGCAGCAAAGGAGGTCTGGCGACGTCCCTGGTTGTCGAAGGGACTGATCCGCACCAGCCGGTGGGTACCTGCCTCGACGGATAACGTCCCGAAGGCGTAAGGGGCATTGACCTCGAACGTCGCGGACTTCAGGCCGGCTTCCTCGGCGTAGGAGGTGTCCATGACCGTCGTCGTGTAGCCGTGGCGTTCGGCCCAGCGCAGATACATGCGCATGAGCATGTCGGCGAAGTCTGCGGCATCAACACCACCGGCGCCGGCACGGATGGTGACCACCGCGGCCCGCTCGTCGTATTCCCCGGCAAGCAGGGTGACGACTTCGAGCTGGCTGAGCGCCTTGCGCAGGGACTTCAGCTCCTTCTCGGCTTCGGCCCGGGAGTCAGCGTCGTTTTCCTCTGCCGCGAGCTCGACCAGGACCTCAAGGTCATCAATGCGGGCTTCAAGCCGCTCGATCTTGCCCAGTTCGGATTGCCGGTGGGAAAGCTTGGAGGTGATGACCTGCGCCGCAGCGGGATCGTCCCAGAGGTCAGGGACACCAGCCTGTTCGGATAGCTCGGAGATATCCGTCTTGATCCGCTCGATGTCGGTGACGGCTTCGATGGAGGCGAATGTATTGCGCAGGTCGCGGATTTCCGCGGGAAAGTCAGTAGAAGCCATGATCTTCCAAGACTACGTCATCTGGTGAGTCCGGTTCGGGCACTGGACTCGACGCTGATGGGAATCCCCTCGGGGACGAACCAACCAATAATGGGTGGGCGCACCACCGCGCTCAGGCGCACGACCGCTGTGGTGTCGTCTCCGCTGGAGCTGGCGCGCGCCAGGGCGAATCCGTCGAACCTCTCCGCCGCACCCACGTCGGCCACGTACTTGGCGGCGGCCGCCGCCACTCCTTCGTCGCTCAGACGCAAGTCCAGGGCACCGTCTTCGCCATTTTCCTCCACTTCGAAGCTGTCGGCCGCAGCCGTGACGGCACTATCGGCAACGCTCAGGAGTTTGCGGGCCTGCGTGTTGACCAGGGTTGCAGCCAGGGTCGCGCTGACGGCGAGGAGCACTATCAGTACATAGCCGATGATCAGGATCATCGATTGTCCGGTTTCCTCGGTCATGGGGGGTCGGTGGCGGCCCCACGCCCCGTGCACTCTGCGGCACCCGGGGCGGTGTCCGGTGAACCATCGTCTTCCGGTGGACATGTTCGACTCACCCATACCGATCAACGCGGACGGTTGCCGACGAGGAAGACCGCCCGAAATCAAGGTCCACTCCTGGTGGCAGGTACGGCAGTCCCACACGAATGGAGACATCCACCGTCACCGTCGACCCCGGCTCAAGGCAGGACGGCGAACACCGGTATTCCATCGTTGCCGCCTGGGAGTCCACGGCAAGATTTCCCAACGCCACCTCAACCGCGTTCCTGGCCCGGGCCGCCCCTTCCGTCTCGGTATCGGCAGTCGCGAACGTCCTTGCAGCATGGTCTGCAGCACCGACTGCAGCGAAGGAGGCAGCCTGCAACTGCGAAGCGCTGATGATGAGGTAGGTGACCGGAACCAGCAGGAGGACCCCGAGGAAGATGAATTCAACCATGGAGGATCCACGTTCCGATGAATGCCCATCGGCCCACGTCTGGCGGATTCGTTTCATGAGCTCCCTATCCGCCATATCGCGCCGCTTCCCCGCTGACATGCAGATGCCCACCCACCGCAAAGTACCCCAGCAGTGGTAAGGGAGTGCTGACTGTTATCTTGAGCCCAGGCTGACCGCCGATGGTCGTGGCTGTGAATTCGACGTCCTTGTTCAGTCCCGGCCCCAGCGAACCATCGATGAGTTCCCTCGTACGCTGCGCCCCCTCAGCCGGTGAACGATCAGCCAGTGTGCCGAACCGCGCTCCCGACGCGGCGGCGTCCATCAACGTGTTGCGTACGTGCAGGACAAGTGCCAGTTGCAGAACGGAGACGAACAGCATCGTCAACAGGGCAGATACCATGACGAATTCCGCGACGGCGGAACCGTTCTCCGGACCGGCTTCCGCGCCGTGCTTCGTGCGACACCTGTCGGCATGCTGCAGAGTCTTCATCGAGGCTATCTCGTCCTGGCTCCTCCTAGCCGAGACCGGATACCCGGTTGATGGCCTGGTTGAACAGATCGCTCAATCGCGGGCCCGCGACGGCGAGCAGCGCCGCCACCAGCACCGCAGACATCAGCGTGATCATGACCCACCCAGGTACATCTCCCCGTTCGTCATCGCGAAACCGCGAGCCGAGGCCTTGGACCCTGGCCATGCAGATCAACGTCGCCGTCAATCCGAGTGCCCTGGCTTGGCTCCATGCGTACTTCATTGTGTTGTGCCTTCCTGCTAGATGGCTGGATGCCGCGGATAAGACCCCATTCGGCATTCAGAGGTTCATGTCGATCAGCGAGAGACCCGGATAGACGGCGAAGACGATGGTGAGCGGGAGCATGCCGAAGACAACGGGGATCATCATGCTGATTTCCTTACGCCCGGCAGTCTCCATCAACTCTCTTTTGGCTGCGTCCCGGACATCTTGGGCTTGGGCCCGCAACACTTCTGCCAATGGCGTCCCGCGCTCTGCTGCGACCGTGATTGCGTCGGAAAATCGGGTCATTGCGTTGAGATCAAGTCTTCTGGCCAGCCGTTGGAACGCCGTTGTCATGGGCGTTCCGGATCGAACATCCGCCAATAGGGCCTTGAATTCGTCCGGTAAATCGCCTTCGGCAGTGCTGCAGATACGCTCGATGGCCCCCACTGTGCTCTCCCCCGCCCCCACGGCCAAGGCGATGAGTTCGGCAATGCTCGGAAACTGCCCCAGAATCCTCCGGCTCCGTCGGGTCCCCAGCTCCGTGAGATGCCATTCTCGGAACGCAAATCCCGCTACCCCCGCGATCAACAGCACCGTGATTGCCAGGACCCCGTTGAAGTTCCCCCTCGCCGCCGATGCGACAACGAAAATGCTTCCCAGCAGAAGTCCGGCACCTGCATAAGTCAATTGCGATATCCGGTATTCGGTAACGCTCGCCACCAGTCCTGCCCGTTGGAGCCGCCGTTGAATTCCTCCCCCAGCCGGATTGAAACGGTTCAACATGGTGACAAGATCCTTCAGGACCGGCCAGAGGATCTTGACCAGCGGACCCAGTGGCGTTTCCGCCGCAACTTGACCGGGGCGGGTCCCGGAAGGATT
The DNA here is from genome assembly GCF_052377615.1 of Arthrobacter sp. AOP36-A1-22. Classification (NCBI taxonomy): domain Bacteria; kingdom Bacillati; phylum Actinomycetota; class Actinomycetes; order Micrococcales; family Micrococcaceae; genus Arthrobacter; species Arthrobacter sp. AOP36-A1-22. The sequence continues at coordinate 56,913 of NZ_JBQSWX010000021.1, read as the reverse complement.
CGCGGCCGGGCGCAATTGCCCGGAAATGCGATCTGAGAACTTCACCCGACGCAGGGCGGGAAGTCTCACAAAACACAACCAGAGTCCTGAGCCCAGCAGCAGCCCCAACGCCAGGGACCAGGCAATTGAGCCCGTCATTTGAGGATTCTTTCCTCGGAGGGCAATGTCCCAATACCCAGCATGATCCTGTAGCACAAGAAGGAAATGAACAGCCCGCCCAAAAGTACGACGGCGCCTCCGACCGTTGAATATGCTTTGACCGCTTGTGGCTGGGACGCCATGAGTAGCAGGATCACCCAGGGAGCAGCGACGGCCAGGCGCGCCGCGTTCACCGTCCATGACTGTCGAGCTTCGAGCTCGCCACGGGTGCGGGCACTATCGCGGAGGAACCCGCCCAAAGTCCCCAGCATCTCTCCCAGATCCGAGCCACCGACCTCGCGGGTGATCATCAGGGCCGCAACGATCTTGTCGGCGACGGGATCTGCCAGTCGGTACCGTAGTCGCTCCATCGCATCAACAAAATGCGACGTTGCCCGGTAGTCGAGCCCGAATTCCGTAAAGGCCGGCCGGAGTTGCTCGGGGCCTTGAACCCCCAATTGCATCAGCGCCTCCGGCAACGACAGACCGGCCCGGATGGCCGACCGAAGATGGTCGACCACATCCGGCCATTGCTCCCGGAGCACCATTGCTCGCTTGGCTGCACGCCAGCGGACGACCAACATCGGGACGAGTGTGCCAAAAGCTCCGAATATGGGAGCGATCAGCGGCGACAACGTCACAACAAAGACGATCACGGCGACGATGACGAAACAGAGCAGCATGGCAGACATGAAGCCAGCGACACTGACCTTATCCAGTCCGGCACGCAACAGCAGCGCCTGGATTCGGCGCTTCCGTGGTTTCGCCGGCTTCGCTGGTTCGCTCCAGCATGCCTGCCAAACCAATAGGAGTCCCAGGCCCAAGACCAGCCCCCAGACCAAAGTCATTGTCCGACCCCCAAGAGCAAGGTCGGGTCGATTCCAGCGTTGTCGAACTTGTCGTGGGCCAGATCCGCCGACGGAGCCATCCGTAGTTCGCCGTCGGTCCGTTTGAACGTCGTCGAGGACTCGATGATGCCGTTTTCGACCCTGCGACCTAGCTTGATGATCTCGGAAACCCTGCGATGCCCCGCAGCACTCCGCTCGCAGTGCACCACCAGGTCGATGCAGGAGGCAACGGTCGGCAGCACGAAATTGGAGTTGATGTTTTCTCCGGCCAGCAGGGGCAGCGTACAGATTTTCGTGACGGCGTCCCGGGCGGAGTTGGCGTGAACGCTAGCCATCCCCGGAAGTCCCGAGTTCATCGCGATCAGCATGTCCAACGCTTCTGCTTCGCGGACTTCTCCGACAATGATCCTGTCCGGCCGCATGCGCAGAGCCTCCTTGACGATGCGGCGCATGTCGATTTGGCCGTGACCTTCCAAGTTCGACTGGCGGCACTGCATGGCCACTACATCGCGCAGTGGAATCTTGAGTTCAAAGATCTCCTCCACCGTGATGACTCGCTCGCGGCTACCGATCCCCGAAGCCAGGCAATTCAGCAGCGTAGTTTTTCCTGCCTGTGTGGCCCCGGAGACCAGCACATTGAGTCCAGCCCCAACAGCGGAGTGCAAATAGTCAGCGGCCTGTCGGCTGAGCGATCCCAGCTCAACCAGATGATCAAGGCGAGATGCCCTGGCAATGAATTTCCTGATGTTGACCGACCAGTGTTTTCTGGTGATATCCGGGATGACCACGTGCAGACGCGACCCATCCGGCAGCGCGGCATCGACAAAGGGTGTGGATAGGTCCAGGCGGCGGCCCGACGTCTTCAACATGCGTTCCACCAGGATCCGCACATGCCCGTCGTCCAACCGAATCGAGGTCAATTCAGAACTGCCGCCCCGCGCAGCAAAAACCTCCGAAGGAGAGTTGATCCAGATCTCCTCGACCTCCGGGTCATCCAATAGCGGCTGCAACGGCCCGAAGCCCGCGATGGCGTCGAAGACCGATCTGCCTGCTTCCTCCAGGTCCCCGAGTCGTGGCAGCCCTTCCAATAAGGATCGTTCATCGTAGTCACGCACTGCCATGTCCACGATCCGACGGATCTCGGCGACATGTTCGGAAGGGTCCAGTCCCCGGCGCCGAACACGCTCGCGTGCCTCGTCCTCGATGGTGCGTTGTCCGTCCACCTGCATCTCCCGTGCAAAGTTCTGGGCACAGGACTTGATACCCGTGGTGTCCTCCGCTGGGACAACTCTTGTGACGTTACCCACACCGCATGCATCAAACAAGGGATTAGGCCCATGTGTGGAAAATCCTTGTGCATGTTATCCACAATATTTCGCTAATAAATATTGCGCTTGTGAATCCGGGCTAACGTGACCTGGAGCCGGGGATCATTGAGCGAAAGGCGCTTTCACATGACACTTCACGTCGCCGTCGTCCGACAGCCCTGGGGCCCGTTCGACGCTGCCCGGACAACGAGTTTCGAAGTCACCGGCCCCGACGGTCTATCGGGGGCCGAGCTGGGAAGTGTCCTGACCGATCTGGGCTACGCGCGACTCCGTCTGGCCGGTGGCGGACAGCTGGATCAGGTGGAACAGCTCCCCACCGAGGGGATGGTGACCCTCACACCGTTCAGCCGACCATTTTCACCTCCGCCTACGCCCTCCGAAATATGGCTGGTTGCCATCAAAGGACCGGATTGTGGTCCCCGTCTGCTCCTGACCCGCGGGAGATACTCCATCGGACGCGGTGACTGCGACCTGGCTACTTCCGATCCCGGGCTTTCCCGCCACCATGCCGACATCATCGTCGACAAGACCTCCATTGCACTTGTGGAAACCACTGGTCCACGATCAACCGGACGCGGTGTCTCAAAACCAAGGAAACAGTTCCTCGGCGCCGACGACGAGTTCTCCCTGGGGAACACCACCTTCCGCATTCACTCCGTCCGGGTCGATGGCCATGCGCGGTCCCCCTATGATCGTCCGGCTCCATGGCCGCCACCTCCGACGCAACTATCACGCCCCGCTTCCGGCAGCAGGCCGTGGCTGATGATGACTACAGCGGCCCTCCCCCTCCTCATCGGTATCGTTCTGGCGCTGACCCTGGGTTCATGGTTCTTTTTGGCTTTCAGCGCTTTCGGCCTCGTCACCGGCGGGGTCCCGGCGACCATCGAGCTCAATTCACGTCGTCATTTGCGTCGACGTATCCACGGCATCTCGACGGAATTGATCCAGGACATGGAACACCTGGTCCCACCAGTCGGACTCCAGGTTCTCCAAAACACGAGAAGGGGCAGCGCCTCGCTCAAAGCACGGCAGCCAGCAGCTGTCTCCCACCCCCTGCGTCTTGGGTCAGGACGCGTGGTCCCACCACTCATCCTCCAGCCACCTTCCGACCGAGGTCCCCAGGTGCCTTCCGTCAACGCTCCCGTCATCATCACGATTTCTTCAGGTAAATTGGGGCTCCTGTCGGGACCAGAACCGGGCCTCGGCCCGCTCATCCGCTCGGCCGTCATCCAGCTTTCCCAAGCCTGTTCTCTTGCGGCTTCGACCCTGATGATCATCGGCGGGACCGATACCCTCCCAATGGAAGTACGGCTCATGCCGTGCCTGCGCGTGTGCAACGACGCGGATGAAGCCTTGCTGCTCATACCCGCCCTGCACCCTTCCTCGGTCCTGCTGGTCACGCCAGGGACCCTCGGTGGAGACCGCATCGCTGCGGCGATCCGCGGTATCGACGGGGACCGCCAGCCGCCGGCCCTGATCCTCACCACTCCAATATCCGAGGCCACGGCCGACTGGAGTCTCGACCTCACCACGTCCACGTTGAGCCACGGCGACGACGAGGTTCTGGTCGCGGTGGACGGCATCTCCTCCGCGACTTTCTCCACGGCCTGCAGGTCATCCCAACAAGAGCTGGAGTTTCCTGCTGCGGGGGCAGCCGCACGCGACGACGAACTCGATACACCTCGCGGAGGTTCGGCAGGGCACACCCCCGTCTGGCAGGCCTCCTCGGCAGAATCACTCCTGAGTCGATTTGGTGTCTGTGAGGGGACTGCCGTGTCCTTGGACTTCGTCTGCGATGGTCCCCACGTCCTCGTCACGGGAACCACCGGCTCGGGAAAGTCCGAACTCCTCAAGGCCATGACCCTGGATCTGGTCTGCCGCTACGGTCCGGATCAGTTGTCGCTGCTCCTGCTGGATTTCAAAGGTGGAGCCACGCTGGGGCCCTACGCAGAAACACCACATTGCCAAACCCTGGTGACTGATCTCAATGCCGAATCCGGAGAACGGGTCCTCGGCGGACTACGAGTTGAACTACAGCGCAGGGAATCACTCTTCAAGGAGGCAAAGGCAGAAGACTACGCCCGCTATCGGGCCCTTGCCGATTCGGTGTCCGGACCACTTCCGCGCCTCGTGGTCATCGTCGACGAGTTTCGTGTCCTCAGCGACGAACTGCCCGACGCCGTTCCTGAACTCATGCGCATCGCAACAGTGGGGCGGTCCCTGGGTGTGCATCTGCTGCTCGCCACCCAACGCCCGCAGGGAGTCGTCACGGCGTCCATGCGCGCCAACATCAACACGGTCATCGCCCTTCGTCTGCTCAGCCCACTGGATTCGAGCGAGCTCCTTGGCACTTCGGCGGCCGCCGAACTCCCTGCGTCCAGCCCGGGGCTCGGCTTCATGCGTCGAGCCGGTGATCCGCCCATGCCTTTTCGGTCCCTGCCCGTCGGCGACGACGCACCGGTCTGGAAGGTGTGGGAAACAGGCCCAGGGTTCCAGGACTGCCGTCCCATCACGACGATCCACCGACCACAGCCCGCGGATTCTTCCCCGGCAGGGCTTCTGGAACGAAGGACCTCGGATGTCCAGGAGCCGCCGTCCCCGGTCGCGACGTTCGCTGCACCGCTCCCTGTCGAACTCCATTTCATACCGCGACGGCTCCGTACGCAACGGCCCGAGGGGGCCATCGCGCTCGGCCTGATCGACGACATCGAGCATCAGCGTCTGCTGCCGCTGTGGTGGATTCCTGAATCCCAAAGACGCCTAGCAGTCATCGCCGGTCCAGGAAGTTCCGCTGCCGCTTCGCTCCTCGGACTACTCAACACCCTCGCTCAGGGGGAACCGGAGCGCCACATCTACGTGTTGGACGGGGCAGGACACTTCGGCCCCGGTTCCGGGAACCCACGTGTCGCCGGTTACGTCACTGCCGGGGAACCGGAACGTGTCCATGAACTCCTGGACGTCTTTGATGCACCGCCGGATGCCGCAGACCAACCGACAGCAACTCGGGTCCTGCTCGTCAGCGGACTCGCGGCATGGGCCACGGTGCTGGGGGTTTCGGACTTCGCTTCCCTCGATGACCGGCTCGCGGCCCTGGCCCGTACGACGGAGCGGGAAAACACGTGTCTCATCGTCACCGGGGATCGTGATCTGACCTCCTCCCGGTTCCACGCTTTGGCAGACCATCGGCTGTACCTCCGTTTTGGCCTGGGCGAAGAAACCTTGATGGGCTGGCCACGACTCAAGAACACCGGTCCATACCCGGGGCGCGCCGTATATACGTCCCCCCTTACCCCTGAGCGGGGGGTCGTCGTCCAACTCTGTACACCGGCGCCATCGACCGTCCAGGCCCAGGGCCCGCCGACCAATCTGCCGCTTCGCTCGTGTCATCCCCTGCCTTCACGGGTCGGCACAGACCAGCTGCCGCGCATCGACCGCCACCCGGGCCGATATCAGATCGGGCTCATGGCGCCGGAACACCGGCCGTGGATCTGGGAACCCGGCCGCGTTGGTCTCGTCCTGGGCGGCCCGGGAACAGGAAAATCGAACGTCCTGCGCATGATGGCCGGCCAGCTGGGGTCCGGCCTCGATATCCGCTGGTCCTTGGGCCCGGCCACTGACCCACCGGACTTGTTGTTCCTCGATGACGTTCTGGCACTCACCGACGCCGACCTGGCTCATCTGGATTCCCTGATCCGCTCAGGCACCCATGTCGTCATGTCGGCCTCACCCGAACGGGTCGGGCTCGCTCGGCTCCCCCCGGTGGCACGAATGCTCCCACCGGCTGCGTTTCTTCTGCTCAACCCCCGGCAAGCCAGTGACGGGGACTTCCCCGGATGGAGGCTCCGGCCACATCAACTGGCACTGCCGGGGCGGGCCGTCGTGCTGCGCCAGGGAAGGCTGACCCAGATCCAATGTGCCGTCGCGGATGGTGCCGACGCCTAGTTTTGTGGTGTGCGGTCTCCGAAGAATGCAGTGGCCTTCGGATCAAAAATCAGCAGGATGATCGCTGCCGCCGGGATCAGCAGCGTCAGGCCCAGCACCAGGCTCCACCCCCCGCTCCCGAGGAACGAAACAGCAAAGATGACCTGGAAGACCTGCCAGACCACGGCGGCCGCGCGTGTCCAGGCATTCCCCTTGAACACCTGGACCCCGACGTTGGCCTGCCATGCTGCCGCCCCGAGAATCAGAACGAGCATGAAGATGCGCCCACCCATCGACAAGGGTCCGGGTTCACCCAGCGACGTGGCGTACCAAGCAGCCGCGCCCAGTGCAGCGACGGCCTCGAGCAACAACAACATCGCCACCACGACGATCGATGGCGGGCGCCGACGGACGGCTGCCGGATCGTGGGGAGGGTGGGAGGGGGAACTCGGGGAACTCACCCCCCGAATCTACTCGACGAGCTGGGCAGGCCCAACCAGACGGTGTCCCCAGGGCACCCCCGGAGCGGGCCTTGACATGGGAACGCCTGCCCCGCAAGGCCTTGCTGGGGTGAGAAAAGCCTCAGTGTCATGAAACGATTGGTTGCGGTCCAACCCTTGTTTACACACAAGTAACATGACAATCTTATGGGGCAGGTGAACGGGAGCATTCGTGAGTGCTCTCTTTTGTGCTGCCACCGCCCCACTCTTCGGATTGACCGTGGTGGGTCGTCCCCCGAAACCTATTCCAAGGAGCATCAAAAAGCATGGATTGGCGTAGTCGCGCAGCCTGCCTGGACAAAGACCCCGAGTTGTTCTTCCCCGTGGGGAACACCGGACCAGCCTTGCTCCAGATCGAAGAGGCCAAGAGCGTCTGCCGCCGGTGCCCGGTCATCGACACCTGCCTTCAGTGGGCCATCGAATCCGGCCAGGACGCCGGTGTTTGGGGTGGCATGAGCGAAGACGAGCGCCGCGCCCTGAAGCGCCGCGCAGCCCGGGCCCGCCGCGCATCATAGCGAGACAGAACCTCTAGCCGTTCGGAGGGAGCGAATCCACGGATTCGCTCCCTCCGGCTGTTTAAGGACCTGAGCGTCACCCAACGATTCCGCCTCCCCCGAGCGGATGTCCACGGAAAGGCGCCGGGTTCTGGCTACCATCGTGGGGTGAGTGAACACGGAGCCAGTCCCGACCGGGGCACGATGATCGACGGCCGCTATCGCATTGTCGAGCGGTTGGCCGTCGGCGGCATGTCCACGGTCTATCTCGCCACCGACATCCGCCTCGAACGCAACGTGGCGCTGAAGATCCTGCATCCACACTTGGCCGAGGACCCGGTGCTGGTCGAGCGCTTCCGTGCCGAGGCGATCACCGCAGCCGGTTTCTCCCATCCGCATATCGTCGGTGTCCTGGATACCGGCGTCGACGGACACACCGCCTACCTGGCCATGGAGCTCGTCAACGGCCATACCCTGCGCGACCTGCTCAAGAGCCAGGGACGCATGGCACCGCGCCAGGCCTTGGCCCTGCTGGACGCGGTCGTCGAGGGCCTGGCCGCGGCACACGCTGCAGGCCTGGTCCATCGCGATATCAAGCCGGAAAACGTCCTGCTGTCGAATTCGGGCCAGATCAAACTCGCCGACTTCGGGCTGGCCCGCGCCGCGAGCAACCAGACCTCCACCGGCAACCTCATCGGCACGGTGGCCTACGTCTCCCCCGAACTCGTCACCGGGGCCCCCGCCGACGCCCGCAGCGACATCTACGCCGTGGGCATCATGTTGTACGAGATGCTCACCGGGCGCCAGCCCTTCGTGGCCGAAGCTCCCATTGCCATCGCCTACCAGCATGTCTCCAATGACGTGCCGGCCCCTTCGCTCCTCCTGCCGAACCTTGCTGCCGACCTCGATGAACTCGTGGAGTTCTGCACCCGCAAGGAACCCGAGGACCGGCCACAGGATGCCGAAGCACTCCTGGGCGAGATCCGGCAGATCCGACGGACGCTCACCGATGAGGAACTCGACCAGCCCGTTGTCGATTCCGACGCCCCGGATACCGGGCCGGGATCCGCACCCACCCGGATCGTCGGGGCCCCGATGTCCCTGCCGGCCGCCGACGACGGCACGGCCCGGACCGAAGCCATCGGCCAGACCGGCCTTCCGGATGGGGCAACCGAGGTGTTGGGCGTCCCAGACAACGCCACCAGCGTCATTTCAACGCCTGCAGGAGCGACACAGGCACTGCCCCGATACAACGATTCCACCGATACCGGAGAACAACCCGCCCTCGACTCCGCGTCCGGAGCCGGCCGGTCGAAGCAGGCCATGCTGTCCCGGCGGGCCCGTGAACGCCAGACCCGCAAGGAGGCCAAAAACTCCCGCCGGCAGTGGGCGCGTGAAGCACAGAAACCCCGGGAGAGCCTTGCTTCCCCCTCGTCTCGACGACGTGGTTGGATCCTGGGCATCATACTTTTCCTGGTGACCGCGCTGGTGGCCACCGCAGCCTGGTTCTTCGGGATGGGCCCCGGTTCACCGGTGCAGATCCCCCAGCTCAGTGGCCAGTCGGCTGCCTCCGCCCAGCAGGCCCTGGAGGCGGGCCGCGTTTCGTCCAGTGCGACCCGGGTCTTCGACGACGAGATCAAGAAGGGCCTGGTGGTTGGTTCCGAACCGGAAGCGGGGACCACCATCCGCCGCTACCAGTCAGTCGAGCTCCTGATCTCCAAAGGTCCGGAGCTTTTTGCGGTGCCCAACGTGGTCGGGCTGGAGGAATCGACCGCCCAAAAAGCCCTGAAGGACGCCGAGGTCGTGCCGGGGAAGGCCAAGAAGGAGTACGACGAATCGATCGCCGCCGGTCAGGTCGTTTCGCAGAAGCCGAAGCCGGAGTCGAAGGTGCGCCGGGGGACCAAGGTCTCCTACGTGGTCTCCCGTGGTCGGGCCCCCGTCAAGGTCCCCGACGTCACCGGCCGCACCGAGAAGGACGCCAAAGCCACGTTGAAGGACGCGGGCCTGGAACCGGAGGTGTCAGGCAAGGAATTCGACAAGAAGGTCGACAAGGGGATCGTCATTTCGCAGGAGCCCTCCTCCGGAAAGGCCAAGCGGGGAACGACCGTCACCTTCGCCGTTTCCAAGGGACCGCGGATGGTCGAGGTGCCCAAGGTGCGCGGCAAGCAGTTGGAGAAGGCCGAGAAGATCCTCAAAGACGCCGGCTTCGAGGTCGAGATCAACGAAGGCAGCTTCGGCATCATCTTCGGCACGGTGGCCACGCAGGACCCGTCCTCCGGCGAACTCCCCGAAGGGTCCACGGTGACCCTCGGGGTCGTCTGAGCCACCCCGCCCGCTCGATCCTCCAACGACAAGGCCACGTCCGGGGTCTTCCCCGGGCGTGGCCTTCGTCGTGTGGCGCTTCAGGTCGATCAGTCGGTGCGCGGCTTGCGCTCGGCCAATGCGCCGGCCACCAGGAACGCCATCTCCAGGGACTGCCGGTGGTTCAACCGCGGATCGCAGACGGATTCGTAGAGATCGTCGAACTGGTCGGCGCGGATCGGGTCGGCACCGCCGAGGCATTCGGCCACGTCGTCACCGGTCATCTCCACATGCAGTCCGCCGGCGTAGGTGCCCAACGAGTTGTGGACATCGAAGAAGCCCCGCACCTCGTCCATGACGTCATCGAACTTCCGGGTCTTGTAGCCGTTCTCGCTGGTCACCGTGTTGCCGTGCATCGGGTCGGTGACCCAGAGGACCTGGGCCCCGGAGGCGGTGACCTTCTCCACGAGGTCCGGAAGCTTCTCGCGGATATTCTTCGCCCCCATGCGGGTGATGAACGTCAGCCGGCCCGGCTCGCGGTTCGGGTCCAGTTTCTCCACCAGGGCCAGGGCATCCTCGGGCGTCGTGTTCGGGCCCAACTTGACCCCCAACGGGTTGCGCACCCGGGAAAGGAAATCGACGTGGGCGCTGTCGAGCTGCCGCGTCCGCTCCCCAATCCAGAGGAAGTGCCCGGAGGTGTCGTAGGGCTGGCCCGTGCGCGAGTCCGTGCGGGTCAAGGCCCGTTCGTAATCCAACAGGAGGGCCTCGTGGCTGGCAAAGAACTCGGTGGTCTTCAGTGCTTCGAAGTCTGCACCGCAGGCGTCCATGAACCGCACCGCGCGGTCGATTTCGGCAGCCAGCGACTCGTACTGGCTGTGGGCCGGGTTGGCCCGGAAGCCCTTGTTCCAATGATGCACGCTGCGCAGGTCGGCAAATCCGCCCTGGGTGAAGGCGCGGATGAGGTTCAACGTGGCGGCCGAGGTGTTGTAGGCCTTGACCATCCGGGCCGGGTCATGACGGCGGGACTCGGGGGTGAACTCGAACCCGTTGACGATGTCACCGCGGAACGCCGGCAAGGTGACCCCCTCGCGGGTCTCCGAATCCGAGGAGCGCGGCTTGGCGAACTGCCCGGCCATGCGCCCCATCTTCACCACGGGCATCGAGGCGCCATAGGTCAGGACGACGGACATCTGCAGGATCGTCTTCACCCGGGCGCTAATGCGGTCGGCGGTTGCCCCGGCAAAGGTCTCGGCGCAATCGCCCCCTTGCAGCAGGAAGGCATGGCCCTGGGCCGCGGCGGCCAGCCGCTCGCGCAGGATGTCCACTTCTCCGGCGAAGACCAACGGCGGCAGGGAGGCCAGCTCGTCGACTGCCTTCGTATATTCCGGGCCGGACCACGTGGGCTGCTGTGAAATCGGGAGCTCGCGCCAGGCGTCGAGGCCGGGATCGGCAGCGGGCCCGGGGATGGGCTGGTGGAACGGGGCGGAAGTCTGGGTCGAATCAGTCACCAACCCAGCGTATCCGGGTCGTGGGCCGGCACCCTATTCGCGGCGTAAAGTTTCGTTTCGGCCGGTCATCCGGGGCAGGACGGTACTGCCGCCCGACCACCGCTCACGCCGGGTTGGAGTTGCCGTTCTTCCCGGGATCCCCGGGTAGTCCGGTGTCGCTGGGAGCATCGTCGTCGTCCGCCTGGCCGGTCCCCGTGGTCTGCTCCGCTGCCGGGGGCTCCTCCGTGGTATCGCCGTCCGCCCCGTCCTTGGGGGTACGGATGTGTTCGACCTCCTTCTTGGCGGCGTCCACCGTGGCCCGGACCTGGGCGCGGGCGTTCTCCGCCAGGGCCTCACGGGCCGCCTTGCGCTCGGCAAGCCGATCGGCAGTGATCCTGGCCTTCACGGAGGCGGCGTAGGAGTCGACGTACTCCTGGCCGGAGAGGCGCATCAGGGCGTACATGATCTCGTCGGTGACCGAGCGCTGGACGAAGCGGTCGTCCTCCATCCCCTCGTAGCGGGAGAAATCCAGTGGTTCGCCCACGATCAGCCCGACCCGTCGGATGTTCGGTACCGTCTTGCCGATCGGCTGGACCTTGTCGGTGCCGATCATGGCGACCGGGATGACCGGGACGCCGGTGGCCAGGGCCAGCTTGGCAACCCCGACCTTGCCCCGGTAGAGGCGCCCGTCGGGGCTGCGGGTGCCCTCCGGGTAGATGCCCAACAGGTTCCCGTCCAGCAGGGCCTGCTCCCCCGCCCCCAGCGAGTTCGCCGAGGCGGCACCCCCGGAACGATCCATCGGCAGCTGGTTGGAGAGGCGGAAGAACAAGGCAGTGAGCTTGCCCTTGATGCCCTTGCCGGTGAAATATTCCATTTTGGCCAGGAAGACGACCGGACGGTCCACCGCCACGGGCAGGAAGATCGAGTCGGAGACCGAGAGATGGTTGCTGGCCAGGATCGCGCCACCTTCGGCAGGGATGTTGTCCATGCCCTTGACCCACGGCCGGAACAGCAGGTTGGTCAGCGGTGCAATGAGCAGCCGCTTCATGATCCAATAAAACACGTGTGGGAGCCTTCCGCCGGGCAGGTCGTCGGGCGCCCGCCTCGCACGGACCCCATGTCGGTTACGCTCTACTCTAGGCACATATCCACCCCGGGGCACGATCCCCGGCCTGCTTGGGAGCGCTATGGAATTCTCGGCAACGGCCCCCTCCGACGCGGCTGAAGGCTTCCGGGTCCGCGGCGGCAACGGTGATGCGGTCCTGGTCATCCACGGTTTCACCTCCACCCCGCGCAGCATGCGCCCCTGGGCCGACGCCCTTCTGGCGGGCGGCTACACGGTCTCCTTGCCGGTGCTGCCCGGGCATGGGACCAGCTGGCAGGAACTGGCCCGGACCCCCCGTTCCGCGTGGACGGCGGCCGTCGAGGCCGAATTCGATCTCCTGGCCGCCGCCCACCGCAAGGTCTTCGTCGTCGGACTGTCCATGGGCGGGACGCTGGCCCTGCATCTGGGCATTGAACGCCGACCCGCGGGGCTCGCCCTGGTCAACCCCGCCCTGAGCATGGTGGACCGCACCGCGGCCCTGGCCGGGATCCTGAAACGGTTCGTCCCCTCGGTGCCGGCCATCGCCAACGACATCGCCCGCCCCGGCCAGGACGAGGGGGCCTACCCACGGACCCCGGTGGCCGCGGTGCACGAGCTGCGTCGGCTCATCCGCACCACCCGGAAGAATCTGGAAGCGATCCAGGCCCCGGTGTTCGTCTTCCGCTCGGTGGTGGACCATGTGGTCTCCGAACCGGGGTTGGATCTGCTGCGGCGCGAGCTGGTCGGCATGCACCCTTCCGGGGTGCCGCGGCTGCAATTGAGGTATCTGGAACGCAGCCTGCACGTGGCGACCCTTGATTACGACGCCGCAGCGATCTTCGAGGGCTCGCTCGCCTTCTTCGACGCGTTGGGAGGTCATGCCCATGGCTGATGACAACGCCCGCTCCCCCCGGGACCGGGCCGCCGACGAGGCCGCCTGGCAGGATCTGGTCAGCCGGCTCGACGACGTCGGGATGGATGTCGATCCGGAAGCCGAGGCCGCCGATCCACCGGGCCCGACCCCGGATCCCCTCGACGAGCCGGTTCCCCTGCTCCGCCCGGCCGGTGGGCCGCGGGACTACGAACTGCTCGAGGAGCCCGAGGAGGATTGGACCCCGGAAGATCCTCCGGCCCTGGGCTCGGGCAATCCGCTGACCGTGCTGGCCTGGACCTGTGCCGCCGGAGCACCGATCGCCCTGTTGCTTCTGGCCATCCTGTGGCGTTCGGCGCCGATGGGCGTCTGGCTGACCCTGTGCGTGGCTTTCGTGGCCGCCGCCGGTTATCTGGCCTTCAGGCTCCCGCGCCACCGGCAGGACGGCGATAACGGCGCCAGGGTCTGACCCCTGCCCGGGGACGGCACGGCCCCGCGGTCGTCACCCTCGGCTCGGGGCGGCTTCCTGCCGGGCGAGGTCGGCGGCTCCGATCAGCCCGGCGTCGGCCCCCAGCCCCGCCTGCCGGATGCCGGCGAACGGCCGGTAGCCCCGTCCGGTGAGGTTCTTCCGGTACGATGTCTCGGCTTCCTCGAGCAACCGGGTGGAGGCAGATCCCAGCCCCCCACCGATGACGAAGGTCCCCGGATCCAAGGCGGCGGCCAGATTGGCCAGGCCCAGCCCCAGCCACTGGCCGGCATCGATGATCAGCTCCTGGCAGGCAGGATCCCCGGCCGCTGCCAGCTCGGTCACCAACGACCCGTTGATGGCCTCCACGTCCCCTTCCACGGCGTCCAGCAGCGTGTGGGCCACCGGCGAGTTGGCCCGGGCTATTTCACGGCCTTCACGCCCCAGGGCGTTGCCGGAGGCATATTGTTCCCAGCAACCGCGGTTCCCGCATTCGCAGCGGTGGCCTCCGGGTTGGATGACCTGGTGGCCGAATTCCCCGGCCAACCCGAACCGGCCCCGGCGCAGCCGTCCCCCGGCGACCAGCGCACCGCCGATCCCGGTGCCCAGGGTCAGGCACACCAGGTTCGGTTCACCCTGCCCGGCCCCGAAACGATATTCCGCCCAGCCGGCCGCGTCGGCGTCGTTGACCACGCAGACCGTCCCGCCGAGCACGGTGGCCAGCCGGTCGCGCAGGGGTTCGTTGCGCCAGGCCAGATGCGGGCTGAAGAGCACGGTGCCCGTCTCGGGATTCATCCAGCCGGCTGCCCCGACGCCGATCGGGGCCCGGGGGGCGAAGCGGCGGAGGCCGGCCACCAGGTCCAGCACTGCCAGTTCGACGTCCTGGGGGCTCGATCCGGGGGTCGAACGCCGGTCGCGGTGCAGGAGGTTCCCCGCCCCGTCGACCACGCCACCGGCGATCTTCGTGCCGCCGATGTCCAGCCCGATGGCCTGGTCCGCTGCCGGTGCCGTACCCATGGCGATGCCCTTCCCTGGCCCGATGTTGGCACCATAAGTTACTAGCGAGTAGGTTAGTGATGCAACACACTATGCTTGGATGACGATCCCCATCGTCAGATGTCCAATCTGAATAGCCTACTGAAGTAGAGGAGCACATCGTGCGAGAGTTCAGCGTACCCCCGCTCGTGGTCAGCCCCGCGACGTCCAACACCACGGATTTCGTGCTGGAAAAAGCGAATGGGACCAACCCGATGCTGTTCTCGCGGCCCGACGGTCACGGCGGATGGATCGATGTCTCGGCCCGGGAGTTCAGGGACGATGCCAGCGCCTTGGCCAAGGGCCTGATCGCCGCGGGGCTCGAAAAGGGCTCCCGGATCGGCATCATGTCCCGGACCCGCTACGAATGGACCCTGGTCGACTTCGCGATCTGGTTCGCCGGATGCATCTCCGTGCCGGTCTACGAGACCTCCTCCCCCAGCCAGGTCGCCTGGATCCTGGGTGACTGCGGGGCCGCAGCGGCCATCGTGGAATCACCGAACCACGAGAACGTGATCCGCCAGGCCTCCATCCAGGAGCAGCTCGAGGACATCGGACACATCTGGCAGATGGACGGCGATGGACTCGACGTCCTGCGCTCGGCCGGAACCGGGGTCAGCGACGAGGAACTGGAGGCACGTCGCTCCTCCATGGGACTCGAGACCGTGGCAACGATCATCTACACCTCGGGCACCACCGGACGCCCCAAAGGCTGCGAGCTGACCCACCTGAACTTCGTGGAACTGTCCCGCAACGCCCAGGAAGCCCTGCCCGAATGTGTTCATGAGGGGTCCTCGACCATCATGTTCCTGCCCCTGGCCCATGTGTTCGCCCGCTTCATCTCGGTCCTGGCCGTCGCCGGCGGCGCCAAGGTCGCCCACACCCCCGACATCAAGAACCTGCTCCCGGATCTGCAAGGCTTCAAGCCCACGTTCATCCTGGCCGTTCCACGGGTCTTCGAGAAGGTCTACAACTCCTCGATGCTCAAGGCCGAGGATGCCAGCAACGTCAAGGCCAGGATCTTCCACGCAGCGGCGAAGACCGCCGTCCAGTTCTCCCGCGCCCAGGGCGAGGGCTCGGTGCCGCTGGCCTTGAAGCTGCGCCACGGCCTGTTCGACAAGCTCGTCTTCTCGAAGATCCGCGAGGCCATGGGCGGGCGCATCCAGTATGCGGTGTCCGGCGGTGGCCCGCTGGGCGAACGCCTCGGGCACTTCTTCAACGGTGCCGGGCTGATGATCCTCGAAGGCTACGGCCTCACCGAGACCACCGCCCCGATCACCGTGAACACCCCGAGCAAGCTGAAGATCGGCACCGTTGGCAGGCCGCTGCCGGGCAACGCCGTGAAGATCGCCGACGACGGCGAGATCCTCACCCGGGGCGTCTGCCTCATGGCCGGATACCACAACCGACCGGATCTGCGCACGGAGGCGTTCGACGACGACTGGTTCCGCACCGGCGACATCGGCGAGCTCGATTCAGACGGGTTCCTGAAGATCACCGGGCGCAAGAAGGAAATCCTCGTGACCGCCAGCGGGAAGAACGTCATCCCCGGCTTGCTGGAGGACCAGATCCGCGCCGATGCCCTCGTCTCCCAGGCCCTGGTGGTCGGGGACAACCGCCCGTTCATCTCCGCCCTGGTCACCCTCGACGAGGAGGCCCTGCCCGGGTGGTTGGGCCGTCACCAGCTCGGATCGCTGACCGTGGAGCAGGCCGCCGAGCACCCCAAGGTCCGTCAAAGCGTCCAGGCCGTCATCGACAAGGCCAACCAGACGGTTTCCCACGCCGAGGCCATCAAGGCCTTCCGCATCGTCCCCACGGACTTCTCCGAGGCCTCCGGCCACCTGACCCCGTCGTTGAAGGTCAAGCGCGCCCAGGTGCTCAAGGACTTCGAAACGGTCGTCGAGGAGATCTACACGGCCAAGAAGCCGTCCTGAGCCCCGGTAGACAACAGGCCGGGCCACGCACAGTGCGTGGCCCGGCCTTTTTGTGTGCTGCGGTGCGGCTCCGCTACAGCGGTGCGTCCTCCCCGGCGGGCAGCTCAAGGCCCAGCAACGCATTCTCCACGACCTCGGTCAACGCCGGGTGGATCCAGTAGGGGCGCCGGGCCATCTCGACGACCCCGAGCCCGGTGGCCATGGCCTGGATGAGCGGCTGGATGAGGATCGAGGCCTCGTGTCCCATCACATGGGCCCCCAGCAACAAGCCGGTCGACCGGGAGGCCACCAGCTTGAGGATGCCTTCCTGGTCCTCCATCGCCCATCCGTAGGCCGTGGAGCCATAATCCTGCACGACGGTGACGACGTCCTCGGGGTCCTGCGCCCGGGCCGTGGCCTGTTCGCCGGTCAGTCCCACCGAGGCGATCTGCGGATCGGTGAAGACCGCTGCCGGGACGAAGGACCGGTCGGTGGAGCGCAGCTGCCCGGGGTGTTCGAGGTTATGCGCCACCACCCGGGCTTCGCGGTTGGCGACATGTTTGAGCTGCTGTTCGTTGGAGGCATCGCCCAGGGCATAGCACCCGGGTAGCGCCTGACCCCCGGAGAGCACCCGCTGGAACCCGTCCACCGCCAACCGGCCGTCATGTTCCAGGTCCAATCCGGCGGCTTCGGCCCCGATCCGGTCCGAGTTCGGCACCCGGCCGGTGGCCATCAGCACGACGTCGGCGACCACTTCCACGGGCCCTTCAGCGGTCTCGAAGTGCCCGGTGACGGTTCCGTCGTCGTTCTCGGTGACGGCACTGAGGGCATGGTCCAGCTTCAGGGTCCAGCGTCGGGCGGCGGACTGCGTGAACCGGCGGGAGATCTCCTGGTCGTGATGGCGCAGCAGGGCCGCGGAACGGTTCGCTTGGATGACCTGGGAGCCCAGGCCATGGAAGACGTGGGCGAACTCGGCGGCGATGAAGCCGCCACCGACGATCAGCACCCGTTCCGGCAGCGCGTCCAGGCGCATCACGGTATCCGAGGTGTGGACCTGGGGCAGCTCCACACCGGGGACCTCGGGCAGCACGGCCCGGGAGCCGGAGGCCAAAACAATCTGGTCGGCGGTGATGACCTGCCCGGATTCGGTGACCAGCGTCCGCGGGTCACGCAGCCGGACGCTCTCGGTGTAGACGTCGACGTTCTCGAGCTCCTGGTCCCGGTAGCGCAGACCGTCGGCCGAAATCGCATCGATCCGCCCGAAGATCCTGTCCCGGATCCCCGGCCAGTCGGTTCCACGGTGTTCCAAGTCGACCCCGAGACGGGCCGCTTCCCGGGGGGAGGCGGCCAGGGTGGCCGGGTAGACGAACATCTTCGTGGGGATGCACCCCACGTTCAGGCAGGTCCCGCCGAAGGTCCCGGCGTCGATCATGGCGACCTTCTTATCGTCCCAGAAACCGGTGATCAGTGAATTGCCGGATCCGGATCCGACGATGGCCAGGTCATAATGCGTCAAGTGATTCAGCCCTTCAGTTCGTCCACGACCAACGCCGCGAGCTCCATCACGGCGTCGCGGGTGCCCGGTTTGAGCCGGTCCAGGGAGACCCGGGACCCTTCGGCCAGATGCGGATCATGCGGCAGCCGAACGACCGTGGCGACGCGCGAGCGAAAATGCGATTCGATCTCCTCGACGTTCACCCCGCGACCGGTTCCGGAGGACTGGTTGATGACCACGATCGCATTCTTCGCCAGCTCGGTGCGCCCGTGGGCCTCCAGCCAGGACAGTGTCTCGGAGGCCAACCGGGCTTCGTCGACACTGGCCCCGGAGACCAGGACGACGGCATCGGCCTTCTCCAGGGTGCCCTTCATGACCGTATGGACCATCCCGGTCCCGGAATCGGTGAGCACGATGGAGTAGTACTTCGAAAGCAGCTCGGTGACGGCACGGTAGTCGGCGTCGTCGAACGCCTCGGCCACCCGCGGGTCGGTGTCCGAGGCCAGCACGTGCAGACGTGATCCTTCCCGTGCGGCATAGGAGGAGAGCTTGGCGAAGGTGTCGACGCTGAAACGGTGTTGGACCAGGTTCCGGGCGGTGAACTCCGATTTGCCCGGCGAGCGGTCGCTGAGCGTCCCGCGGTCGGGGTTGGCGTCCAGGGCGATGACCCGGTCCTCCCGGATCTGCGCCAGGGCCATGCCCAGCAGGGTGGTCACCGTGGTCTTGCCGACTCCTCCCTTCCGGGACAGGACGGGGACGTAGCGGGTAGTTCCGGGCAAGGGGGCCGAAATCCGGTGTTGCATCTGCCGGCGGATCCGCACGGCGTCCGAATCCCCGACGTTGACCCGGCCTAAGGAGGCCCGGAACAACAGGCGACGCCATCCGCCCACGGGTTCGCGGTCCCGGGGTTCGAGCAGCCGGTCGGGCGTCAGCTGCGAAGCACTTTCGGGGGCCTTGGGCTGCGGGGCCGCGCCGGCTCCGGCGGTGGTTCCCGCCCCGACGCCGGCGGAGGCGGTGGCGGTGGCTGTGGCCGGGCCGGGGCCCGGGGTTCCCCCCACCGGACCGGCGGTGCCGGCCCCGGGGTCCTGCTGGTCGGTCGGTGCTGCAGGGATGACCATGCCCTGGGCCAGCGGGCGCGGATCGGAGGGATCCGCGGCCGTTGCCTCGTCCTGGTCCACCGGCTGCCAATCGGAGAGGTCCGGCAGGTCGGCGGCCCCATGGCCGGCCCCCGCGGATTTGAGGTCCTCGCCGAGGTCCTCCTCCGGGGTGTCGGTTCTGGGCTCCGACGGGTCCACTTCGTCGTGCGGAGCCGGTTCCGGGGTCTCCGGGGCTTCGTCGTCGTCGTGGTTCTGGTGCGGCTGGGTCATGGCATCCTCTGCGGAAAGTACTGGCTGTAGGAACGTCAGCCATCACCCTAACGCACCGACGGGACGCCCACCGTGTCGTCGGTGGACGTCCCGTCCTGCGGTGGTACGGCGGCCCTAGGCCTCCAGAACCACCAGGAGGTCCCCGCCCTGGACCTGGGCCGTGCCTTCGATGGCGATACGGCTCACCCGGCCACCGGCGGGCGAGGTGATCGCTGCTTCCATCTTCATGGCCTCGATCGTGGCGATGGTGCCGCCGGCGGGGACGGTGTCGCCGACCTCGACGGCTGCGGTGACCGCACCGGCGAAGGGTGCTGCCACGTGGCCCGGATTCGACTGATCCGCCTTCTCCGCGGCCTTGACCGTGGATTCGACGTTGTCGTCGCGAACCGTGATCTGGCGCATCTGCCCGTTCAGGGTGCACATCAGGGTGCGCATGCCCTTCTCGTCGGGTTCGGAGATCGCCTGCAGGGTCACCAGCAGGCGCACCCCCTTGCCCAGGGAGATCACGTGTTCGGCGTGCTGGACCAGCCCGTAGAGGTAGTCCCGGGTGTGCAGCAGCGACACGTCGCCGTATTCGGCCCGCAGCTTCTCGAAGTCACGGGTCGGCCCGGCGAACAAGAGCCGGTTCAGCGTCTGGCGGCGGGTCGACGAATCCCCGGCCAGGCCCTCCTGGTCCTCGGGCTCGAGCTCCTCGACCCGGACCTTGACGTTGCGTCCCTGCAGGGCCTTGGTCCTGAAGGGCTCGGGCCATCCACCGGGCGGATCCCCGAGTTCGCCGGAGAGGAACTGGATCACCGAATCGGGGATGTCGAATTCCTGCGGGTTGGCCTCGAATTCCTTCGGGTCCACGTTCATGCCCACCAGATGCAGGGCCAGGTCGCCGACGACCTTCGAGGACGGGGTGACCTTCACCAACCGGCCCAGGATCGCATTGGCCGCGGTGTACATCTCCTCGATGTCCTCGAAACGCTCGGCCAGCCCCAGCGCCTTGGCCTGCTGGCGCAGGTTCGAGAGCTGGCCGCCGGGGATCTCGTGGCGGTAGACCCGGCCCGTCGGACCGGGCAGCCCCGATTCGAACGGCCCGTACATCGAGCGCACGGCTTCCCAGTAGGGTTCCAGCGAGGCCGCCGCCTCGAGCGGGATCCCGGTATCGCGGTCGGTGTTGGCCAGGGCGGCGACCAACGCCGATTCCGAGGGCTGGGACGTGGTCCCGGCCATGGAGGCCACCGCGACGTCGACCGCGTCGACCCCGGCGTTGGAGGCCGCCATGAGCGTGGCCAGCTGGCCACCTGCGGTGTCGTGGGTGTGCAGGTGCACCGGCAGGTCGAAGCGTTCGCGCAACGCCGTGACCAGCTGTGCGGCGGCCGCCGGTCGCAGCAACCCGGCCATGTCCTTGATCGCCAGGATGTGGGCGCCGGCGTCGACGATCTGCTGGGCCAGATCCAGGTAGTAGTCCAGCGTGTAGAGCTTCTCCTCGGGATCGAGCAGGTTCCCGGTGTAGCACAGCGCCACCTCGGCGACCGCGGTCCCGGTCTCGCGGACCGCCTTGATGGCCGGGGCCATCTGCGAGACGTCGTTGAGGGCGTCGAAGATCCGGAAGATGTCGATCCCGGCTGCGGCGGCCTCCTGGACGAAGACATCGGTCACCTCGGTGGGGTACGGGGTGTATCCCACGGTGTTGCGACCGCGCAGGAGCATCTGCAACGGGATGTTCGGCAGCTCGGCGCGCAGCAGTTCGAGCCGCTTCCACGGGTCCTCGCCCAGGAAGCGCAGCGAGACATCGTAGGTGGCCCCGCCCCAGACCTCCATGGAGAACAGCTGCGGCAGCGTATGGGCGTAGGCCGGGGCCGCGGCAATCAGGTCACGGGTGCGGACCCGGGTGGCCAGCAACGACTGGTGGGCGTCCCGGAAGGTGGTGTCGGTGACCGCCAGTTCGGTGCGCGAGCGCAGTTCGGCGGCGAAGCCCTCGGGCCCGCGTTCGAGAAGGACCTGGCGCCAGCCGGCGGCGGGCTCGTGCTCCGAGGGGCCGTCGAAGGGGCTGCGCATCGGCTGGTCGGATTTGTCCCCCGGGTAGTACGGCAGCTTCTGCCGCGGGTCCAGGCCCTCACGGCGCGGGCCGTTGGGCTGGTTCACGGTCACATCGGCCAGGAAGGACAATGCCTTGGTGCCACGGTCCTGGCTGCGGTTGCCCTCGAGCAGATCGGGGCGCGAATCGATGAAGTCGGTGGCGACGTCCCCGGCGATGAACTGCGGGTCATCGAGCACGTTCATCAGGAACGGGATGTTCGTGGCCACCCCACGGATCCGGAATTCGGCCAGCGCGCGGCGGGCCCGGCGTACGGCGGCCTCGTAGTCCCGGCCGCGACAGGTCAGCTTGACCAGCATGGAGTCGAAGTGCGGTGAGACCACGGCACCGGTGTAGATGGTGCCTCCGTCCAGCCGGACCCCCGAGCCGCCGGCGGACCGGTAGACGGTGATGGTGCCCACATCCGGGCGGAACCCGTTGGCGGGGTCCTCGGTGGTGATGCGGCATTGCAGGGCGGCACCACGGATATGCAGCTGGTCCTGGCGGATGTCCAGATCCGTCAGCGAGGCCCCGGCCGCGATGCGCATCTGGGCGGAGACCAGGTCGATATCGGTGATCTCCTCGGTGACCGTGTGCTCGACCTGGATCCGCGGGTTCATCTCGATGAACACGTGCTCGCCGGCCCGCTCCCCCACCGTGTCCACCAGGAACTCGACGGTTCCGGCGTTCTGGTAGTTCAGGGCCTTGGCGAACTTCACGGCATCGGCGTAGAGGGCCTGGCGGATGCCCTCGTCCAGGTTCGGCGCCGGGGCGATCTCCACGACCTTCTGGTGGCGGCGCTGCAGCGAGCAATCCCGTTCGAAGAGGTGCACCACGTCCCCGTGGGCATCGGCGAGGACCTGGACCTCGATATGACGCGGGCGCAG
The DNA here is from genome assembly GCF_052377615.1 of Arthrobacter sp. AOP36-A1-22. Taxonomy (NCBI): domain Bacteria; kingdom Bacillati; phylum Actinomycetota; class Actinomycetes; order Micrococcales; family Micrococcaceae; genus Arthrobacter; species Arthrobacter sp. AOP36-A1-22. The sequence goes on along the minus strand of NZ_JBQSWX010000021.1, from coordinate 34,713 downwards.
CACGGCCATCTCCAGGAACATGGTCGGATCCCCGAAGGCGGTGGCCGCTTCGCGCATGGCGGCGTCCAGGGCCTCGGGAAGATCCTCCCGGGTATCCACACGGCGCATGCCGCGACCGCCACCGCCGGCCACCGCCTTGACGAAGATGGGGAAGCCGATCTTATCGGCCTCGCCGATCAGCCATTCGGCGTCGTCGCTGGGCTCGGAGGAGGCCAGCGTCGGAATTCCTGCCGCCTTGGCGGCCTTCAGCGCCTGGACCTTGTTTCCTGCCAGTTCCAGGACATCGGCCGGGGGCCCCACGAAGGTGATGCCGGCTTCCTCGGCGGCACGGGCGAGATCGGGGTTCTCCGAGAGGAACCCGTAGCCCGGGTAGATCGCGTCCGCCCCGGAGTCCTTGGCGACGCGGATGACTTCCTCCACGTCCAGGTAGGCGCGGACCGGGTGGCCCTCCTCGCCGATCTGGTAGGCCTCGTCGGCCTTCTGGCGGTGGATGGATCCGCGGTCCTCGTAGGGGAAGACGGCAACCGTCTTGGCTCCCAATTCGTAGCCGGCACGGAATGCGCGAATCGCGATTTCGCCGCGGTTGGCTACCAAAACCTTTGAAAACATGGTTCTCCTGCATGGTGTCTGTTCGGACAGGACGAACGCAACGGTCTCCCCGGGTCTCGGGGGGTTTTGCCTCCGTGCGTCAGGCGCGAAGCGTAGATTCAAGCCTGCGCTCACCTTACAGTGGGCCATCACACAGCTAAAACTCTATTTCTTCATGACCTGAGCCACACCGTGGCAGGGGGAGGCGCCGAACGGCGGGGCCACCCTATGATGGTTGGGAGCCGAATCAGCGTAAAAAAACAGTAAGGTCGTGGTCCGTTCCGTGCAGGTCGTGAGCATCAGCAGTCTCAAGGGTGGCGTTGGCAAGACGTCGGTCACCCTCGGTTTGGCGTCGGCGGCGCTGGCCGCCGGTATCCCGACCCTGGTGGTGGACCTCGACCCACATGCCGATGCCAGTACCGGCCTGGGCGTGGAACCCAACGGTGACAACGACATCGGACACCTGCTGAAGAACGCCCGTCGTGGCGACATCACCGCCGCAGCGGTCCCCAGCCCGTGGACCGGCAGGGCCCCGGCGTCCTCCGGCAAGACCGGGCCGGCCGTGCTCGACGTGGCCGTCGGCGGGGCCTTCAGCGGCATCTACGACCGTCCCGACCTGCGGTTGCGCCATCTGCGCCGCTTGAAACAGCTGCTCGCGCGCCAGACACGGTACGAACTGGTGCTCATCGACTGCCCGCCCTCGTTGAACGGGCTGACCCGCATGGCCTGGACCGCCAGCAACGACGTGCTCCTCGTCGCCGAACCGAGCCTGTTCTCCGTCGCCGGCACCGAACGCACCCTGCGGGCCCTGGAACTCTTCCGCAGCGAGTTCGTCCCGGGACTGCAGACCGCCGGGGTGGTGGCCAACCGGGTCCGCCAGTCCTCGGCCGAGCAGCGTTTCCGGCTCGAGGAGATGCGCACCATGTTCGGTGATGCACTGCTCTCCCCCGTGTTGCCCGACCAGGCGAACTGGCAGCAGATCCAGGGTGCCGCCTACCCCGTCCACCAATGGCCCGGCGACGCCGCCCGCCAGTCGGCGGAACGCTTCGATGAACTCCTGGCCGGGCTGCGCACCGGACCGGACAGCACCACCACGTCGCGCTAGGGGCTTCCCGGCCCCGGACGAGGAACGGCGCGCACCCCCTTCCCGGGGATGCGCGCCGTTCCTCGTTGACCGGTTCCACGGACCGGAACCGATGACGTCTCTAGCTGGCGGACTTCTTCGCCGCACGACGGCGGGCCAATTCGTCGCCCGGGAAGACCTCTTCCTCGACGACGGCATGCTCGCTGGGTAGTTCGGCCAGACTGCCTTCGACCTCGCGCCAGACACGGCCCACGGCAATGCCGAAGACGCCCTGTCCGCCCTGGACCAGGTCGATGACCTCGTCGGCGGAGGTGCATTCGTAGACGGAGGCCCCGTCGCTCATCAAGGTGATCTGGGCCAGATCCTCCACACCTCGTTCGCGCAGGTGCACGACGGCGGAACGAATCTGCTGCAGGGAGACCCCGGTGTCCAGCAGCCGCTTGACGACCTTGAGGACCAGGATGTCCCGGAAGCTGTAGAGGCGCTGGCTGCCGGAGCCTGCAGCCCCGCGTACGGCTGGTTCGACCAGCCCGGTCCGGGCCCAATAGTCGAGTTGGCGGTAGGTGATCCCGGCCGCCTTGCAGACCACGGTGCCCCGGTATCCCGCCCCTTCGTCCAGGACGGGCAGGTCCTCGGTGAACAGCAGGCCCTGGGAATTGTCTCCGGCGCCCGTCTGGCCGGGGCCTGACGCCCCGCTATGCTCACCTATCGGACTCACGTGGACCCTCCTAGTTGAAAACTCCCCCCAATAGGGAGTTTGCCAGCTGTCGGGGAACCGTGGCGGCATCGGATGCCGTCCACTGTGCCGAGTGATGGGACAGCGAAGCAATGGGATTCTTATGCTTTGACGGTACGGCTGAACCAGTCCCACGTCAAAGACCTTCAAGTTTAACTTGAGGGCGTGTCGCTACTTGTCGAAATCCTCGGGTTCGACGTCGGCGAGGAACTCGCGGAATTCGCGCACCTGGTCCTCTGCGGCCTCTTCGGTGGAGCCCTCGTCGTTGACCAGGACCCCCGCCTCCTCCAGTACTTCCTCGGCGCAGGTGATGGGGCATCCGGCCCGCAGGGCGAAGGCGATCGCATCCGAGGCCCGCGAGTCCACGGTGGCCCCGCCGTCGAACTCCAGTTCGGCGTAGAAGACCGTTTCCTTCACCGACACCAGCCGGGCCTCCACCAGGGGGTGGCCCAGTGCCGAGGTGATGGTCTCCAGCAGGTCGTGGGTCATCGGCCGGGGGGTGCCCATCCCCTGCTGGGTCATGGCGATGGCCGAGGCTTCGGGGGTGCCGATCCAGATCGGCAAGTGGCGGGGGCCGTCGATTTCCTTGAGCAGTACCAACGGCTGGTTGGAGGGTAGTTCGATCCGGACTCCGACGAGCATCAGTTCTCGCATGGGTTCCTCCTGCAGCGCCTAGTGGTCCATCTTTGCGATCGAGCCGTTGACCAGGGCGCTATGCAGGGCCAGGCAGGCGTCGCTGATTTCGCGCGCGGTCTCCGCCGCGCTGGCGCGCGAGGAGACGTCACGACGACTGGCCAGCGGGGCGACGGCCCGTTCGACCAATCCGATTTCACGGTCCGCGGCGGCGCGGAAGCCACGCAGGTGCCGTGGTTCGATCCCGTGTCCAGCCAGCTTGGCGCTGGCGGTGGCTATGCGCACGGCATGTTCGTCGAAGCGCTGGTCGTCCTCGGAGATGATGCCGTAGGCCAGCAGCTCGGAGACCAGGTCGTCCGAGGCCCCGGTGGCCCCTTGGAGTTCGGCCCGGGTCAGCGGCCGGGTGTGCCCGGCGATCTCCTGGGCCAACTGGTCGGTCACGCTGCGCGGGGTCAAGGTCAGCCCGCTGGCCAACTGGTCGGGGCGTTCACCCCGGTCGACGGCGTCCAGATAATCCTTGATGACCTTCAACGGAAGGTACTGGTCCCGCTGCAGGGACAGGATGAAGCGCAGCCGGTCGATGTCCGTGGCCGTGTACTTGCGGTATCCGGCGGCGGTGCGCTGCGGGGTGATCAACCCCTTTTCCTCGAGGAAGCGGATCTTCGAGGCCGTGGTCTGCGGGAAGTCCGCCGAGAGTTCGGTGAGGACCTCGCCGATGTTGAGCACACTGGGCCGGGAGGTGTCGGCGCCTACGCCGACACCCCGGCGGGAGTGCGCGGATGAAACCACAGGGATGACCGTCAGTCCTGCCGTGCGGCGGTCGTGGGGACGGTCCCCGAGTAGAAGGTCAGGCGGAACTTGCCGATGCGGACCTCGGAGCCGGTGCGCAGGCGGACCGCGTCCACCCGGTCGCCGTTGACATAGGTGCCGTTGAGGCTGCCGGAGTCGACGACCTGGAACCCCTCGCCGTCCCGGCGGAACTGGGCGTGCTTCCGCGAGACGGTGACGTCGTCGAGGAAGATATCGGCTTCGGGGTGCCGGCCCACGGTGGACAGTTCCCCGTCAAGCAGGAACCGGGCACCGCGATTCGGTCCGGAATGGGCGATCAGCAGGGCGGAACCTTCGGGCAAGGCGTTGACGGAGGAGCGCTCCTCCGTCGACAGCGAGGTCTCGGGAGAGACCTCGTCAGTGGTCGGAGGCAGGCCGATGCTGGTGGTTTCCGCAGCAGATTCCTTGCGGTCCGCAGCGGTGTCCTCCCAACGGTTTTCGCCACTCATGTGTTTCCTCCCTGAAATGCCATGTCCCTACTTCGGCCACCGGGGGCCATAACGCCCAAATGGCGCGCCCACTTTGTGTTTTATCCAGCCTAGCCTACCGGTTATCCCTCGACGCAAGCCGGTGGTCACGATCCGGGTGCGGACGGTTCACGCTGACGCTTCGGGGCACTTCGGGGCCCATGGCCGGCCGCGGCCTCCCCGGACGCGGAACCGGGGGCGGAAGAGGTTCCGGCCCCGTGGAGCAGAGCACGGCAAGAAGGACCTTGCCTGAACGATAGTTCGTTCTGACAAGGTCCTTCTTAGCCGGTCGGGCTAGCGGGATTCGAACCCACGGCCTCCTGACCCCCAGTCAGGCGCGCTACCAAGCTGCGCCATAGCCCGGCGGTTCCGCAGCCGTTCTCCCGTCCTCGAGGGGCGGGTGCCGTCTGCGAAAAGCTCCTCGGCTACTCTACCCTATTTTCCGTTCTACTTTGACCGCCCACGCTTCTCACGCACGCGCATGCTGACCTCGATGGGTGTGCCTTCGAAACTGAAGGTCTCCCGCAGCCGCCGGGTGATGAACCGGCGGTACCCGGGGTCCAGGAATCCGGTGGTGAACAGCACGAAGCGCGGCGGCCGTGACGAGGCCTGGGTGGCGAAGAGGATCCGTGGCTGCTTGCCCCCGCGGACCGGGTGCGGGTGCGCCGCCACGAGCTCGCCGAGGAAGGCGTTGAGCTTGCCGGTGGGAATGCGGCGGTCCCAGGACTCCAGGGCCAGGTCCAGGGCCGGGACGAGCCGGTCCTTATGCCAGCCGGTGGCCGCCGAGATGTTCACGCGCGGGGCCCAATCGACATGGGCCAGGTCGTGTTCAACTTCCCGCTCCAGGTAGTGCCGGCGTTCGTCGTCGAGCAGGTCCCATTTATTGAAGGCCAGGACCAGGGCACGTCCCGAGTCGATGCTGGTCTGCAGGATCCGCACATCCTGTTCACTGAGGACCTCGTCCACGGCCAACAGGACCACGGCGACTTCGGCCTTCTCGAGGGCCGACTGGGTGCGCAGGGAGGCATAGTAGTCGGAGCCGACGGCCATATGCTGGCGGCGTCGGATCCCCGCGGTGTCCACGAAGCGCCAGGTGCGTCCACCGATGTCGACCAGTTCGTCCACCGGGTCCCGGGTGGTTCCGGCGGTGTCGTCGACGACGACGCGGTCGGTTCCTGCCAATTTGTTCAGCAGCGAGGACTTGCCCACGTTCGGTCGCCCGATGAGCGCCACGCGGCGCGGTCCTCCCGTGGGGATCAGCGCGCTGACCGCCGAATAGGCCGGCAGCTTATCCAACAGGTCATCGAGCAGATCGGCGGTACCGCGCCCATGCAGGGCGGACACGGGGTAGGGCTGCCCGAATCCCAGGCTCCACAAGGAGGCGGCGTCGGCTTCCTGGGCTTCGCCGTCGACCTTGTTCGCCACGAGGAACACCGGCTTCTTCTGCCGGCGGAGCATCTTCACGACCAGTTCATCGGTGGCGGTGGCCCCGACGGCGGAGTCGACGACGAAGATGATCGCGTCGGAGTGCTCGGCCGCGATTTCGGCCTGGTCGGCGACCCGGGCGTGGATGCCTTTTGCATCGTGTTCCCAGCCGCCGGTGTCCACGAGGGTGAAATCGCGTCCGCTCCACTCGGCGTTGTAGGACACCCGGTCGCGGGTGACTCCCGGAACGTCTTCGACCACTGCTTCGCGGCGGCCGATGATCCGGTTGACCAGGGTCGATTTGCCGACGTTGGGGCGGCCGATGATGGCCACCACCGGGGGCGCCTTCTCCTCGACCTCTTCGAAATCATCGTCGTCGAGGTGGGACAGCAGCCGGGTGTCCTCGTCGTCGAGTTCGTAGTCGGACAGGCCTTCCCGCAGGGAAGCGGCGCGCTGCTCGGCTTCCTCATCGGTGATCAGTTCGAGTTTTTCGGCGACGTGGTCCTCTCCCGAGGGGACGTATTCGTCTCCGTCGCCGGTAACGGCGGCGTGATCGGTCATGTTCAGGGGTTTCCTTTGTTCGCCGCTTCCGCCGTACGCGGAAGCACTTACTATTTTTGCACGCTTGGGGCCCGTGGGTCCTCAGGCCGGGGCGTCGACGGCTTCCACGACGCCCAGCACGGCCTGGACCGTCTGCTCGAAGTCCAGGTCGGAGGAATCGACCGTGACCACGCCGTCGGCCGCAGTGGTGAAACTGGTGACCGTGGAATCCTTGGCGTCCCGGGCGACGACCTGGCGTTGCAGGTCCTCCCCGCTCTGGGTGCCGCCGAGCTGCAGGCCGCGGCGGGCCATGCGCACTTCCTCACGCGCGGTGAGCAGGATCCGGGCCGGCGCTTCGGGGGCCACCACGGTGGTGATGTCCCGGCCTTCGGCGACGATGCGCTCGTGGGCGGCAATGATCTCCTGCTGACGACGCACCAGTTCGGCCCGGACCTCCAGGATCACGGCGACGGAGGAAACGGCCTCCGACACGTGCGGTGCACGGATTGCCTCACTGACGTCGGCCCCGTTGACCATCACCTGTTCGGTATCGGTCTCGGTGCCGATCTGCACGGAGGCCGCCTTCACCGCTGCGGTGACTGCTTCGGCATCCTGCAGATCGGTCCCGGCCTCCAGGCAGGCATAGGTCAGCGCCCGGTACATCGCCCCGGTGTCCAGGTAGGCGGCGCCGAGCCGGCGGGCCACCTCCTTGGAGACCGATGATTTTCCGCTGCCTGACGGGCCGTCGATGGCCACCACTAGATTCTGCACTTACTGCACTACCTTCCATGAGCGTTCGGTGAGGGCTTCCATGAGTTCCTGGCTGCGCCCGGGTAAAACGGAGATTTCAACCATGCCGACCTGATGGCCCGAGGAGTGTTCCATCCTCAGGTCCTCCAGGTTGATTCCCGCGTCGCCGACGTCGGCCAACAGCTGGGCGATCTGCCCGGGGCGGTCGTCCACGATGACGGTGACCACGGCGAAGGCCTGCGGCGGGGACCCGTGCTTGCCGGGGATGCGTGCCTGACCGGCGTTGCCCTCCCCCATGAGTTCCGCCAGGTCCAACAGGGCTCCGGGGCCCTCGGGGTCCTCCAGCGTGGAGATCAGCCGGTTCAGGTCCTCCCGCAACCCGTGCAGGATGCCCACCAGCTCGGGGGCGTTGTTGCTCAGGATCTGGATCCACAGCCGGGGATCCGAGGCCGCGATGCGCGTGGTGTCGCGCAGCCCGTTGCCTGCCAGGGCCAATGTATGGGCCGGGGCGTTGAGCAGGCGCGATGCCAACAGCGAGGAGGCGATCTGCGGGAAATGCGAGATCAGTGCGACGGCGGCATCGTGTTCGGCGGCTTCCATCCGGTGCACGGTGGCGCCGAGGTCTATGGCCAGGTCCGCCGCGATGACGGCGCTGGCCTCCCGGGACCCGGGGTGGGCACAGACGACCCAGGGCATGGCGGTGAACAATTCACCGCGGGCGGCCGCGGGACCGGATTTCTCCCGCCCGGCCATGGGGTGGGTCCCCACGTAGCGGGACAGGTCGGCCTCGGTCAGCCGGTCATCGGCCCTCAAGGCCCGCAGGATGGAGGTCTTCACGCTGGCGATGTCCACCACCGTGGCCCCCGGATGGGCCCGCAGGGCATCGGAGACCACCGCAGCACTCACGTCCGGCGGCGCGCCGACGACGACCAGCAGCGGCTCGGGTGAGACACCGGGTTCGTACAGGGTGCCCGCACCGATGTCCTGCGCGACCCGTGCGGCGGTCGGGGAGGTGTCGGCCAACGAGACCTGGACGCCGAGCCGGCTCAGGCCGAGACCGACGCTGGCGCCGAGCAGTCCGGTACCGATCACCAGTACCGGACCTGGAAGATGTGCGGCAACCACCTGCTACATACCTACTTCGGAAAGCAGGTGGCCGACCTCGTGGTTGCCCAGCTGGCGGATGGTGCCCTGCTTCTGGTCACCCAGACGGATCGGGCCCATCTGCACGCGCACCAGGCGCTTGACGGGGTGGCCGACGGCGTCGAAGAGCCGGCGGACGATCCGGTTGCGGCCCGAGTGCAGGACGACCTCCACCAGGACCTTGCCCGGGGTGGAATCGACGAGCTTGAAGGAGTCCACGCTGGCGATGCCGTCCTCGAGCTTGATGCCGCTCTTCATCTCGGCACCCACCCCGTGGGCCATCGGTCCGGGCACCTGGACCAGGTAGGTCTTGGGGATCTCGTAGGAGGGATGGGTCAGCCGGTTGGCCAGTTCCCCGTCGTTGGTCAGCAACAGCAGTCCCTCGGTGTTCACGTCCAGACGGCCGACGTGGAAGAGGCGTTCGCCCTTCTTGCGCAGGAAATCCGAGACGCAGGGCCGTCCCTCGGGGTCCTCCATGGTGGAAACGACGCCGCGCGGCTTGTTGAAGACGAGGTATTTCATCGTCTCGTTGAGTTGGATCCGCATGCCGTCCACATGGATGGTCTCGGAGCCCGGGTCCACCCGGATGCCGAGCTCGGTGACGATCTCACCGTTGACCTCCACCCGTCCGGCGGTGATCATCTCCTCGCTGACCCGGCGTGACGCCACCCCGGCGTTGGCCATGACCTTCTGCAGACGCACGCCGTCCTGGTCCTGCGTCGGTTCGGTGCGCGGAGTCGTCCGTCGCTGGGGAGCCGGGCGGTTCTTCTTCACCGGTCCCAGGTTCCGGCCGAAGCGTTCGCCACCGAAGGCCTGGGGCCCCCGCGGGGCCGAGGATGACTGGTCCTTCTTGGCTGCGCCCTGCTTCTTGGCGCCGTAGCTGCCCCCTGATTTCGGGCCCTGCTTGGGTCCGTCCTGTCGTCGTCCGGAAGCGCCGCGCCCGGCACCCTGGCCGGGCGTCGACCGGCGTTGATTGCCGCGGCCTGCGCCTGAATTGGATCCCTGGGTCATGTCGATTCCTTCGTTGCTTACTGAGATGGTGGCCTAGAAAGGGTCCTCGTCGTAGTGCTCGAGGTCGTCCAGTCCGGGCAAATGGGGGGAGAGCTGCGGCAGGTCCGCCACGCTGTCCACCCCCAATCTTTCCAGAAAATAGCCGGTGGTCCGATACAGCATGGCACCCGAAGTCGGATCCGTCCCCTCTTCGGCGACCAAACCGCGCATCGAAAGGGTCCTGACCACGGAGTCCACGTTGACCCCGCGGATCGCCGCAATGCGGGCGCGGGAGACCGGTTGGCGGTAGGCGATCACCGCCAGGGTCTCCAGCGCCGCCTGGGACAGACGGGAGGTGGCGCCGTCCAGGACGAAGCGGGAGACAACGGGAGCAAAGTCACGTTTTGAATAGACCCGCCACCCTCCGGCAAGCTCGCGCAGCTCGAAACCGTGATGCAGGTCATAGTCGTTCTGCAGCTCGGCCAGCAGTTCGCGGACCCGCTGGACGTCCACCGCCAGGACCTCGGCCAGCCGCTGCGGGGCCACCGGCTCGTCGGCGACCATCAGCACGGCTTCGATGGCCGCCCGCGCCCCACCGGGAAGGTCATCGACGTGGGGGTCCTCGGGCGGTGGCGGCGCCCCGGCGTCGTTGCCGGTCATGGCCCCTCCTCCCCCGCCGCGGGGGCCGCCGCGACGGGTGGAGGCAGCTGATGGTCCCCGGTCACGGTTTCGGGGTCCCACGCCCCGGCATCCTGGTTCCAGCAGACCAACAGTTCCGCCAGCGGACCTGCCTGCTCGAAGCCGATGAACCGGTCACGGAACAAATCCAGCAGCGCCAGGAACCTGGCCACCACCACGGGGGTCCGGGAGTCGTCGGCCACCAGTTCGGTGAAACTGACCTGTCCGCCTCCGATCAAGCGGGTGGCGATCAGTTCGGCCTGTTCACGCACGTTCACGGCGGGGGCGTGCAGGTGCTCGATGCCGACTTCGGTCGGTTCGATCCGCTTGGGTTCCATGGCCTTGCGGGCCAGCCGGGCCAAGGTGGACGCGCTGGTGGTGAAGACCAGTTCGGGCAGCAGGGCCGCGAAACCGGGTTCCAGGGAGACCCGGCGCGGGTAGCGTTCGGCTTCGACGGCGAGGCGGTCGGAGAATTCCCCGGCGATCGCTTTGAACGCCCGGTACTGCAGCAGTCGGGCGAAGAGCAGGTCACGCGCCTCCAGTAGGGCGATGTCCTCGTCGGATTCGACCTCGCCGGTGGGCAGCAACCGGGCCGCCTTCAGATCCAGCAGGGTGGAGGCCACCACCAGGAACGACGTCGTCTCCTCCAGGGCGCCCTCCCCCGCGCCGTCGCGCAGCTCACGCAGGTAGGCGATGAATTCGTCGGTGACCTTCGCCAGGGCGATCTCGGTGACGTCGAGCTGGTGTTTGCCGATGAGGTTCAGCAGCACGTCGAAGGGCCCGGAGAAATTCTCCAGGGCCACGGCGAAGCCACCGCTGCCCTGCGGGTCGGGGGCGGCGGACGGCGACACGGTGTCCGCACGGTCCGCCGTCCTCATTACGGGGCGCCGCCGCGGCTGATGAGCTCCTTGGCCAGCATCCGGTAGGACTCCGCCCCCGGGTGGTTGGTGGCATAGCTGGTGATCGGCTCGGCGGCGACGTTGGCGTCGGCGAACTTGATCGTGCGTTTGATGACGGTCTCGAAGACCTGGTCCCCGAAGGCCTCGACGAGCCGGCCGATGACTTCCCGGGAGTGCAAGGTCCTGGCGTCGTACATCGTGGCCAGGACGCCGTCCACCTGCAGGGAGGGGTTCAACCGGTCCTGGACCTTGTCGATGGTCTCCACCAGCAGGGCCACGGCACGCAGGGCGAAGAACTCGGCGGTCAGCGGGATGATCACCCCGTGGGCTGCGGTCAGCGCATTGACGGTCAACAATCCCAACGAGGGCTGGCAGTCGATGAGGATGACGTCGTAGTCGTCGGAGACCTTGCGCAGGGCCCGTTCGAGCACCTGTTCACGGGCCACCTCGTTGACCAGCTGGACCTCGGCGGCCGAGAGGTCGATGTTCGCCGGCAACAGGTCGATGTTCTCGATGTCGGTGCCCAGGATCGCATCATGGATGCTGGTCTTGCGTTCGAGCAGCACGTTGTAGACGGTGATGTCCAGCTCATGCGGGTTGGTTCCGAATCCGGCGCTGAGGGCTCCCTGCGGGTCGAAGTCGACCAACAGCACCTTACGACCGTATTCGGCGAGCGCGGCTGCGAGGTTGATGGTCGAGGTCGTCTTGCCGACCCCGCCCTTCTGGTTCACCATCGCGATGATGCGGGCCGGGCCGTGGCTTTCCAACGGCTGTGGTTCGGGGAAATTCGTCAGGGGTCGACCGGTGGGCCCGACCACCGGCGGCTCCTTCAGCAACCCTGCTGTCCGAGTCCTCGAACCCTTTTCCTCGCTCACGGTATGAACCACGCTTCCGATCGTTGCTTACTTCTCTCACTGCCTAGCCTCTAGGCTATCGCTGCGACGGTCCGCAACCGCGCAGGTTTGCCGGCAAACGGCGAGCCTTTACCTTGAAGCTGAACTCGAGGGTTGACCCCGGGCGGACGGCTTCCACCGCCGGAAGGGCGCGGTCGACCGGTCCGCCCCATGGGCCGAACCGGTCGACGGCGAGGTGCATGAGGCGGCTAATGCGTGAGCGCCGGTTCGGGCAGGTTTTGCCCGGCTTGCGCCTCGGCCTCGGCCTCGAAAGCCTCTGGTTCCAGCGAGAGCTCATCGAACGGGCGCTGGCCGGAGAGCACCGCGCGGGTTTGCTCCATATCGATTTCGCGGGTCCACTTGCCGATCAGCAAGGTGGCGACGGCGTTGCCGGTGAAGTTCGTGAGTGCGCGGGCTTCCGACATGAACTTATCGATGCCCACGATCACTCCCATGCCGTCGAGTAGCTCGGGACGGTGTGATTGCAGACCGGCAGCCAGCGTGGCCAGTCCGGCGCCGGTGACTCCGGCGGCGCCCTTGGAAGCGATGATCATGAACACCAGCAACGATATTTGTTCGCCCAGGTTCATGGGCATCCCCATGGCGGTGGAGACGAAGAGCGAGGCCATCGTCAGGTAGATCGCCGTGCCGTCGAGGTTGAAGGAATAGCCGGTCGGCACGGTGATCCCCACCACCGGCCGGGAGACCCCGGCATGCTCCATCTTGGCCATGAGGCGCGGCAGGGCCGATTCGGAGGATGAGGTGGAGAAGATCAGCAGGTATTCCCGGGCCAGGTATTTCATCAGCTTCAGGATGTTCAGCCCCGTCACCGCCTTGAGGATCGAGCCCAGGATCACGAGGATGAACAGCGCACACGTGATGTAGAAGGAACCCATGAGGATGGCCATGGAGCCGATGGCCGCCCAGCCGGTGGCCCCCACCACTGCGGCGATGGCCCCGAAGGCGCCGATCGGGGCGGCCCACATGATCATCATCATCAGTTTGAAGACCACGCCCTGGATGTGCTGGATGCCCTTGAGCACCGCTTCCCCGGATTTGCCCATGGACTGCAGGGCGAAGCCGACCAGCAGTGCCAGCACGAGGGTGGGCAGCACCGGGATGGAACCGGGGATCAGGCTCATCAGGAAATCAACGGTTCCGCTGTCCTGATCCCCCGCGGCCGCATCGTAGGGCTGCAGATGCAGTCCTGAACCGGGGTGGATCAGGTTTCCCACGAGCAGGCCGATGGCCAGGGCAAAGGTGGACATCGTGATGAAGTAGCCCAGCGCCAGACCGCCGACCTTGCCGACCGTCGCGGCCCGGGCCACCGAGCCGACACCGAGGACGATGGTGCAGAAGATGATCGGGGCGATGATCATCTTGATCAGTGCGACGAAAGCGGTGCCCAGTGGCTTGAGCGATTTGCCGACCTCCGGGAAGACCAGTCCGATCGTCGCGCCCAGGACGACGGCGATGATGACCATGATGTACAGCCAGTGGGTCCTGTCCTTCTTCCGCACTGGAGGCTGACCGGCCGCCACGCTTCCGGGACTGGGTTCATATGCTGCTGGCTTCGTTGCCATGCCGGCTCCTTCTGCTCTTCGAAATATGGGTTCCCTCCATGGTCGGACCGAAAGTGATTCACCTCACGCTTGCGTTCATATTGGTCACGCGTCTCCGCGCCGGGTCCGCCGGTCCCCGTGCGAAACTTGGTGACGGATTCCAAGGAGGACCCCATGGCGGCGAAGGCACATCCAACGGTGCAGGGTACTTTTTCGCTGGCCAGCCGGTTGTTCCTGGCCCAGCTGCTGCTGGTCGTCCTGATCTGTGCCGCCGTCAGTGCAAGCAACTACGCCACGGCACAGACCCAGGCCCGGGAGGCGACGGCGGACCGGGTCCTCGGCATTGCGGTGACCCTCGCCAACGACCCCTTCGTGGAGGACTCCGTCACCGGTCCTGCCCCTTCTGACGCACTGCAGCCCTACACGCGGAAGGTCGATGCCATGGCACACGTCGACTTTGTGACGATCATGGCTCCCGACCGCACGCGGTTCACGCACCCGAATCCCGACGAGCTGGGCCGCCCCTATATCGGCAGCATCGATCAGGCCTTGGCCGGGCACAGCCAGGTCGAGGAATACGAGGGCACCCTCGGCCCCTCCGTCCGGGCGATCGCCCCGGTGCACGACGACGGGGGCGGGGTGATCGCGATGGTCGCCGTCGGGGTGACCCTGCAGAGCCTGTCCCTGGCTCAGGCGGCCTCCTTGCCCACGGTCCTCTGGGTGGCTCTGGCCGCGACGATCCTCGGCAGTCTCGGTTCCTGGCTGCTCAGTCGGTATTTACGCCGGGTGACCCTGGGATATGGTCCCGAGGAACTGCGCAGCCTCTTCGCCTACTACGATTCGGCACTGCATTCGCTGCGCGAAGGCCTGGTGCTCATTGATGACCACCGTCGCCTCGTGCTCTACAACGACCAGGCTGCAGACCTGTTGGCGCTCCCGCCGGCCGGAGCCTTGAAACCTGCTCCGGTGGCGGAGCTGGGACTACCCGAGACGGTCCTGGACCTCTTCGCGTCGGGCCGCAGGGCCACCGATGAGATCCATCTGACCCGCGAAAGGATCCTGGTGATCAGCCAACAGCGCGCGAGCGAACCGGATATCGGCCCTTCGCCCGTCTTTCCGTTCCGCAGGTCCGGTGGGCTGCGCCGGGGAGAGCCGGCGGCCCGTCCAACCCCGCGCCAGCTGGGCACGGTGGCCACCTTGCGTGACCACACGGAGCTGCAGGCGCTGACGGGGGAACTGGAGTCGATGAAGACGCTCTCCGAGGCGCTGCGGGCCCAGACGCACGAACATGCCAACCGGCTCCATACCGTGGCGACCATGATCGAACTTGGTCGCGAACGGGAGGCGCTGGAATTCGCCGTGCAGGACCAATACGAGTCCCAGCGGCTCACCGACGAGTTCGTGCAGTCCATCGACGAGCCGTTCCTGACCGCCCTGATGATCGGCAAGGCGGCCCAGGCCCACGAACGCGGGATCCGTTTGACGATGTCTGCCAGCGGGGACCTTCCTCCGGGGGCGCTGGATGCCCGGGATCTGGTCACCTTGACGGGCAACCTGCTCGATAACGCCTTCGATGCCGCCGCCACCTCACCGCTCCGCACCGTCTGGGCCGACTTCTCGGTGGCGGACCAGATGCTGATCATCTCCGTTGCCGATTCCGGGCCGGGGGTCGACACCGACCAGCTCGAGGAGATCTTCCGTCTCGGTGGCACGTCCAAGGGCCCCGGGGCTCCTGGGGGACGCGGACTCGGGCTGGCCCTTGTCCGGCAGGCCGTGGCCCGGCTCAACGGAACGCTCGAGGTTGAATCCGACGGTGGCGCAATCTTCACCATCACCTTGCCACTGGGCCGCCAGATCCCCGACCACCCATCATCAGGAGGTGTCGACCATGGCCACTGACCGCGAATTGCGCACGCTCATCGTCGATGACGAACCGATGACCGCCCAGGCCCACGCAGACTATGTGCGCCGGATCCCGGGCTACGTGGTCGATGCCGTCGTGCTCACCGGCGGCGGGGCGCTCGCCAGGCTCGACGCGGCGGCCACCGTCGGGGCCCCGATCGATCTGGTCCTGCTGGATATGAATCTAACCGACCTCCACGGCCTCGATGTGGCGCGGCGGATCCGCGGCCGCGGGCATACCGTGGACATCATCGCCATCACCGCCGTCCGGGATCTCCACGTGGTCAAAACGGCACTGTCGGCCGGGGTGACGCAGTACCTGATCAAGCCGTTCAGCTTCGCCGTGTTCCGGGAGAGGCTGGACAACCACCGGAACTTCCGGCTCAACCTTGCCGATGCGGAGGGCACTGCCACGCAGGCCTCGATCGACAGCGCCTTGGCTGCCTTGCGCACGGTGGCCCCCACCCGGTTGCCCAAGGGGTTGCAGGAGGAGACGCTCGCGGCGGTCTCCGGTGCCCGCCAGAGCAAACCGACGGCTTTGTCAGCCACCGAAGTCGCCGACGTCGTGCAGCTGTCCCGCGTGACCGCCCGCCGCTATCTGGAATACCTTGCCGGGGCCGATCAGGCGATCAAGTCACCGCGATATGGCACCCCGGGCCGGCCGGAATATGAATACCGTTGGCGGTAGGCACACCCGATCCTGCCGCCTCACTCCATCCGCAGGAACGGCAGCAGCGCCTCGATGACCGCGGGGTCCTCGATCGTCGAGGGTACCGAGTAGGCCTTGCCGTCGGCGATCTGACGCATCGTCTTGCGCAGGATCTTCCCGGAGCGCGTCTTGGGCAGGGCCTCGACCACCCGGACCCGGCGGAAGTCGGCCACTGGTCCGATCCGCTCACGCACCAGGGCCACCAGCTCGGTGGCGAGTTGTTCCTCGGAGGTGGAGATCCCCGATTTGAGCACCACGAAACCGCAGGCGCTCTGGCCCTTGAGGTCGTCGGCCACCCCGATGACCGCGCATTCGGCCACCGCGGGGTGGGCCCCCAGGACCTGTTCGATCGCCCCGGTGGAGAGCCGGTGCCCGGCGACGTTGATCACGTCATCGGTACGACCCATCACATAGAGATAGCCGTCCTCGTCCAGGTAGCCCGAGTCACCGGTGGTGTAGAAGCCGGGGAACTGGTCGAGGTAGGCCGAGCGGTAGCGCTCGTCTTTGCCCCACAGGGTCCGCAGCGCCCCCGGGGGCAGCGGCAGCTCCAGGACGATGTTCCCCTCCTGCCCGGGCCCGACCGGTTCGCCCAGCGGATCCAGGATCGTCACGTGGTATCCCGGGACCGGCACGGTCGGGGACCCCGGTTTGATCGGGAGTGCCTCGAGGCCCAGCAGGTTGGAGGCGATCGGCCAGCCGGTCTCCGTCTGCCACCAGTTGTCGACGATGGGCACCCCCAGGACCTTTCCGGCCCAGCTGAAGGTGTCCGGGTCCAGCCGTTCACCGGCGACGAAGAGCGCCCGCAACCGCGAGGTGTCGTAGTTCTCCAGCAGTTCCGCCCGAGGGTCCGCCTTGCGGATCGCCCGCAGCGCGGTCGGGGCCGTGAACATGACGTCGACCTCGTGTTCTGCCACGACCCGCCAGAAGGCACCGGCATCGGGGGTGCCGACCGGCTTGCCCTCGTACAGCACCGTCGTCGCCCCGGCGATCAGCGGCCCGTAGACGATGTAGGAGTGGCCCACCACCCAACCGACGTCGGAGGCGGTGAACATGGTCTCGCCGGCTTCGACTCCGTAGATGTTGCGCATCGACCATGCCATGGCCACCGCGTACCCGCCGGTATCGCGGACCACTCCCTTGGGGGACCCGGTCGTTCCGGAGGTGTAGAGGATGTAGAGGGGGTCCCCGGCGGCCATGTCCACCGGGCCCGCGGGCTCGGCCGCTGCGGTGAGGTCCTCCCAATCGAGCCACCCGGCAGGGGTGCCTCCGTATTCGGAACGGTCGTGCTGGAAGCCCTCACGGTGGTGCACGACGACGGTGCCCATTTTATGTGCCGCCGTCTCCATCGCCTCGGCAACCACCGGCAGGTATTCGACACGGCGGGCCGGTTCGACCCCGCCGGTGGCGGTGACGATGGCCTTCGGGCGGCAATCGTTGATCCGGGCCGCCAGTTCCTTCGCGGCGAACCCGCCGAAGACCACCGAGTGCACGGCCCCGATCCGGGCACAGGCCAGCATGGCGATCGCGGCCTGCGGGATCATCGGCAGATACAGGATGACCCGGTCCCCCGCCTCGATCCCCCGGTCCCGCAGGACCCCGGCGAAGCGCGAGACCTCGTCGAGCAGCTCCGCATAGGTGTAACTGCGCCGGGTCCCCAGGACCGCGGAATCGTAGACCAGGGCCGCCTGGTCCCCGCGACCGGCGGCCACATGGCGGTCCAAGGCGTTCACGGTGAGGTTCAGCCTCCCGTCCGGATACCATCCGTACAGCGGTGCCCGGGAGTCGTCCAGCCCGCGTTCGGGGCGGGTGCTCCAGTCAACCAGCGTGGCCGCTTCCAGCCAGAAGGCGGCGGGATCCTCGGTACTGGCGGCATAGGTTTCACGGTAGTCAGACATCAGGCACTCCCTCGTAGATGGGCAGGTAATGGGCCCACTCTATGGCCCGGGTCACAGAGGCTCAACCATTATGTATACATAGATCCCGAATCTACTCACGAAAACTCGATAGGACCCCCAATCCTCTGGGCATCATCTCGAGTTCTTGTATACACTGATGGTATGAAGGCAAGTGATAAGGCCTACGCGGCGCTGCGACGGGACATCGTCTCGTGGGCCCTGCCGCCGGGCTCGGTGCTCGGTGAGGTGGAGCAGGCTGAACGACTCGGCGTTTCCCGCACACCGCTGCGGGAGGCCTTGTCACGGCTGGCAGCGGATGGTCTGGCCGTATCCCAACGAGGTCGCGGGGTCGTGGTCTCCGATGTCTCCCTGGACCATGTCGATGACCTGTTTTCGCTCCGCCGGGCCCTGGAGGTCGAAGCCGCACGCAGCGCAGCCAGGACCGGCAGCCCGGCCGTCTTCAACGAACTGGCCCGACGCTTCGACGCCGCGGCCCGCACGCTCAGTGCCGCCGCCGAGCGCGATGGCTATTATTCCTTGGCTGGCGAGCTGGATGCCGCCATCGAGGACGCCGCATCCAATGCCTATCTGGCCCAGGCCCTCCAGGGCCTGCGCGTGCATCTGGCCCGGTTGCGCCGACTCTCCCATGATGCCCCGGCGCGACTGCGTGCCTCGGCCCGCGAACACGCCCAGATCGCCCGAGCCGTGGCCTCCGGGGATCCCGGACTCGCGTCGGCCGCCACGCTGCTGCACCTGCACAACAGTCTTGAACACATCAAATCCCATGCCCTACCGAAAGAGGCTTCAGCATGATCAACCACCCAGTCCGCGTCTACCGTTCGGAAGAGAACCTGCCCCGCGAGGAGCAGCTGGCCCATAAGATCGCCACCGTCGCCGCCGATCCGGTGGAGGTTTCCGCCGAGGTCACCGACATGGTCATCAACCGGGTGATCGACAACGCCTCGGTCGCCGTGGCCTCGCTGAACCGCGGCCCCATCATCGCCGCCCGCGCCCAGGCCCTCTGCCACGCACCCAGCTCCGGCGGCGCGGGCGCATCGGTCTTCGGGATCACCGAGAAGGTCTCCCCCGAGTGGGCTGCCTGGGCCAACGGGGTCGCCGTGCGTGAACTCGACTACCACGACACCTTCCTGGCCGCCGAGTATTCCCACCCCGGCGACAACATCCCTCCGATCCTCGCCGTCGCCCAGCACACCGGTGCCACCGGTGCCGACGTCGTGCGCGCCATCGCCACCGGCTACGAGATCCAGGTCGACCTGGTGAAGTCCATCTGCCTGCACGAACACAAGATCGACCACGTCGCCCACCTCGGCCCCTCCGCTGCGGCCGGAATCGGCACCCTGTTGGGTCTCGAGGTCGAGACCATCTTCCAGGCCGTCGGCCAGGGACTGCACACCACCACGGCGACCCGCCAGTCGCGCAAGGGCGAGATCTCCACCTGGAAGGCCCACGCCCCGGCCTTCGCCGGCAAGATGGCCGTCGAGGCCGCCGACCGTGCCATGCGCGGCCAGACCTCCCCCGTGCCGATCTACGAAGGCGAGGACGGCGTCATCGCCTGGATGCTCGACGGACCCGACGCCTCCTACACGGTGCCGCTGCCCGCCCCCGGTGAAACCAAGCGCGCGATCATGGATACCTACACCAAGGAGCACTCCGCCGAGTACCAGGCACAGGCGTGGATCGACCTGGCCCGCAAGCTCCATGGCGAACACCCCGAGGCCACCGACCCGGCGAACGTGAAGTCCGTGCTGATCAAGACCAGCCACCACACCCACTTCGTCATCGGTTCCGGCGCCAACGACCCGCAGAAGTACGATCCGACCGCCTCCCGAGAGACGCTGGACCACTCGATCCCGTACATCTTCACCGTGGCCCTGCAGGACGGCTCCTGGCACCACGTCGATTCCTACGCCCCCGAGCGCGCCGGGCGGGCCGACACCGTGGAACTGTGGCATAAGGTCACCACCGAAGAAGATGCCGAATGGACCCGCCGCTACCATTCGAAGGACATCGCCGAGAAGGCCTTCGGCGGATCAGTGGAGATCACGCTGAATGACGGCACGGTCATCACCGATGACATCGCCGTCGCCGACGCCCACCCCCTCGGGGCCCGTCCGTTCGCCCGCGAACAGTACATCAACAAGTTCCGCTCGCTGGCCGAAGGAATGGTCGCCCCGGAGGAGATCGAGCGTTTCATCGCGACCGCCGAGCGGCTGCCCGAGCTGGCCGCAGGGGAAATGGACCAGCTGAACATCGTGGCAGCACCGGGTGTCATCGACGCTGCCGCCGCACCGAAGGGACTGTTCTAGATGTTGTATTCCACCACCACCGCCGAGGCCAAGCGCCGCGCCCTGCGCGAGATGCTGGTCCCCGGGACTGCCCGCCAGTTCCCCGGAGCCTTCAACCCGCTCTCGGCCCGGTTGATCGAGGAAAAGGGGTTCGACGGCGTCTACATCTCCGGTGCCGTGCTCGCCAACGAACTCGGTCTGCCCGATGTCGGGCTGACCACGCTGAGTGAAGTAGCCGGCCGGGCCGGGCAGATCGCCCGGATGACCGATCTTCCGGCGATCGTCGATGCCGACACCGGTTTCGGTGAACCGATGAACGTGGCCCGCACCATCCAGGAACTCGAGCATGCAGGTCTGGCCGGTTGCCATATCGAGGACCAGTTCAACCCGAAGCGCTGCGGCCACCTCGATGGCAAGAACGTCGTGGATCTGGAGACCATGGTCAAGCGGATCGCTGCCGCCGCCGATGCCCGCAGGGATCCTAACTTCCTGATCATGGCCCGGACCGATGTGCGGGCCGTGGATGGGCTGCAGGCCGCCGTGGAGCGGGCCAAGGCCCTGGTCGATGCGGGAGCGGACGCCATCTTCCCCGAGGCGATGAAGGACCTCTCGGAGTTCGAGGCCATCTGCCAAGCCGTGGATGTGCCGGTGCTGGCGAACATGACCGAATTCGGCAAATCGGAATTGTTCACCCGTGACGAACTGGCCGCGACCGGCGTCTCCCTGGTGATCTACCCCGTGACCTTGCTGCGCAGCGCCATGGGTGCCGCCGAGCGCGTCCTGGACACCATCAGCGCCCAGGGGACCCAGCAGGAGCAGGTCCCGCAGATGCTGACCCGCGCCCGGCTGTATGATCTGGTGGACTATGAAGCGTACAACCGCTTCGATACCGGGATCTTCAATTTCCAGGTCCCCGGGCTCGAGATCGACGGCAATGGCGCAAATCTCCCATCGGGTTCAAAGGAGCAGTAAGCATGAGCGAAACCGAGACCGACATCAAAAAGGGCCTGGCCGGGGTCGTCGTCGACTACACCGCCGTCTCCAAGGTCAACCCCGAGACCAATTCCCTGCTCTACCGTGGCTACCCGGTCCAGGACCTGGCCGCCCGGAAGAGCTTCGAGGAAGTGGCGTTGCTTCTGTGGACCGGGGAACTCCCCAGCGCCTCGGAACTGGAGGAGTTCGTCTCCTTCGAGCGGTCCAATCGTGCCTTGCAGGACAACGTCAAGGCCGCAGTGGACCTGTTGCCGTTGGATTGCCACCCGATGGACGTGGCCCGGACCGCAGTTTCGGTGCTCGGGGCCAACCACCCGTTGGCCGAGGACGCATCCCCGGAGGCGGAACTGGAAAAGGCCAAGTCG
This sequence comes from Arthrobacter sp. AOP36-A1-22, assembly GCF_052377615.1. NCBI lineage: Bacteria > Bacillati > Actinomycetota > Actinomycetes > Micrococcales > Micrococcaceae > Arthrobacter > Arthrobacter sp. AOP36-A1-22. The sequence goes on along the minus strand of NZ_JBQSWX010000021.1, from coordinate 13,327 downwards.
TTGTTGGCCCGTTTCCCCGCGGTCCTGGCCTACGACCAGCGTCGTCGCCGGAACCAGGACGTGGTCGCCCCGCGTGATGATCTGGACTATTCGCAGAACTTCCTGTGGATGACCAACGGAGAAGAAGCACCCGCGGAGGTCGTGGACGCCTTCCGGGTGTCGATGGTCCTCTACGCGGAGCATTCGTTCAACGCCTCCACCTTCACCGCACGGGTGATCACCTCGACCCTGTCGGATATGCATTCGGCGGTCGTCGGGGCCATCGGTGCCTTGAAGGGCTCCCTGCACGGGGGTGCCAACGAAGCCGTCATGGACACCTTCGAGGAGTTGGGCATCCGCAAGGACGAGACCCGCGAGGACGCGGCCATCCGCGCCAAGAAGTGGATGGAGGAGGCCCTGGCCGCCAAGAAGAAGGTCATGGGCTTCGGACACCGCGTCTACAAGAACGGCGACTCCCGGGTGCCCACCATGAAGAAGGCACTCGATGCCATGGTCGCCTACTACGGCCGCGCCGAGATCCTGGGACTGTATGACGGGCTGGAGTCCGCCATGGCCGAGGCGAAGGACATCAAGCCCAACCTCGACTACCCCGCGGGGCCGACGTACCACCTGATGGGCTTCGACACCCAGATGTTCACCCCGTTGTTCATCGCCTCGCGTATTTCCGGCTGGACCTCGCACATCATGGAACAGCGCGCCAACAACGCGCTGATCCGCCCGCTATCGGCCTACAACGGCCCGGATCAGCGCGAGCTCTAGCGCCGGATCTACTCTCCGGCGACGGCGGTGTCGGCCCCCAACGGGGGTTCGGCACCGCCGTTCTCCGTGTCGGGGCCCCGGTGCTCGGCGGTCGGCCAGACCTGCGCGAAAAAGGGGTTCACGGCGGCGATCCGGTCGAAGTCCCACGGAGGTGCCTGGCATTCCGGGCACCAATGCCCCGCGCGGAGGACCAGGTAGGGGGTTGCCGAAAATTCGTGGCCGAAGGCGCACCGCCAGAAGGCCGGGGTATGCAGCTCACCGGGTTCCAGGGACGACCCCAGATACTCGCCTCCACGGAACGCCGCGGCCGATTGCGCCTGGACGACCCCGAGTTCGGCGTCGGGGAGCTGGTCGTCGAAGCCGTGGCTGAGCGATCGTGGCGGGCCGGGTTCGCCGATCTCCTCCGCCCATCCGGGAATGGATTCCCAGTTTGTGCGCGTCCCGAAGAAGGCCGCGATGCGCTCGTGGTCGTTTCCCTGGATCCAGTGCAGAGGTCCTTCGGGCCTTCTGGCGATCCGTTTCATCAGCAGCTCCCTCAGCAGCCAGCCCGGCACGAGCCGCGCGACCCCTGCCTTCAGGTACCAGGAGGCCTGTGAAGCGACCTGGTCAAGATATTCCTCGAAGCCGTCGCGGCGGAATTCCAGGTGCTTTTCGAGGACGTCCGAGTCAAGGAACCACTGGCAATGGAAGTTCTTCAACGCGAACCACGAACGGCGGAAGAGTTTCCGGCTCGGGGGCAGGCCCAACCTGCTGAACACCCGGTCCAGGTATTCCAGGTACCCCACGCGGCAGTCCTCGCCACCACCGATGTTGTAGACGTGGCGCCAGAAGTCGCCTCCGACCCCCTCCTCGCAGGCGTTGGCCAACAGCCGGCCCGAGTCACGTGCCGTCACGAGCTCGAAGACGGTGTCCAACGGCTGGTGGAACAGGATCGGGTGCAGGAGGCTCAACAATCGCGGGATGCAGATGAAGGTCTGGCGCAGTGAGACCCAGTGGGCCAAGCCGGATTCCACGACGAGCCGTTCCGCCTCGATCTTGCTGACGGCGTAGTGGTCCCCCACCGCCGGGGCGATCGGATCCCCCACACGTCCCCAATGGATCGGCGGCAGCCTGCTGCCCGTCATCGCCACGGAGCCGATCGACACCAGGTGCACGGCATCGGGATCGGGTTGTGCCCGGATCGCCCGGAGGATGTTGATGATCGACCCGACGTTGATCTGATCGGTGGCCACCGGATCACGATCCGCGGCCGGGGAAATGAGGGCGGCCGCATGGAGGACGTAATCGGCTCCGTCGACCCCTTCGAGCACCGCGGCGTAGTCACGCAGGTCGCCCCAGATGATCCGGAGTCCGGGCATGGCCATGTAGCGCCGCAAGGCACGCCGGGCCCGGAGCGAATGCTGGACCAGTATCACGAGGTCGAACTTGTCCCGGCGTCGGACCAGTTCGGCCAGTGCGGCGGAACCCATCGATCCGCTAGCCCCCGTCAGGAAGACCGTCCTCTTCGGCACGGCGCGGCGTGTGCCCCCTGCCTGATGAGCCCCGACCGGCATCGGTGTCCTTCCGTTGAAAACCGTCCTTCCGCCTCGGGGCGGTCCCCCGGTGGCAGCTGGAGTCCGGGCATTGGACCGACACCCCCTTGCAGACATCCTGCCCGAACCGCGGGCGTTCGGCCATCGACGACGATGATTGGTCGTTCGGGACATCGCAGGGCCTCGAAAATGAGGAGTCAGGTCTCCTAGGCTACTTATCCACTAGATTATGAACGCCGCCCCTGGCTGCCGTCCTGCCGGGCCCGCCCGCGAAGGCTTGGTCCCGAGACGCGTTATGCCGGGGTGGGGAAATCGGATTCCGTGGCAGGGGCATCAGGCATTGTGCCCTCCGGCCAGGCAATCGTGGCAAAGTGCGCCACCGATTCGTTGTCATCACCCAACCGGACCAGGGCATCGAAGCGTTCACCACGGAACAGCCGGTCCAGCCACAGCGGGGAATCCTCCCACATCCGGTCCAACGGCAGGTGCCCGACCGGATACCAGCCCGGGAGGAGTTCGTCCGAGGCGGCGGCCATGCCGGAGAATTCCGTGGTCAGGAAGACCTGGCAGTCCATATCCGCCGCGGGGTTGGCCGGGAAACGGAAATAGACCCGGGCGGCAGGTTCCAGCGTGGCCGGATCGGTGAGCACCGAGGTTTCCTCGTGCAGTTCCCGTGCCGCCGCCTGGGCCGGGCTCTCCCCCGGCTCGATCTTCCCTCCGGGGGCCACCACGTGGCCGGCGCCGAAGCCCCGTTGCTTCAGCCCCAGGAGCACTTGGCGTCCGGTGAGCCCATTCAGGATGGGCAGGCACAGGACGACCTGCACGGGTGGGGTTGCCGGTGTGGGTGCCATGATGTCGAAGATCCGTTCCTAGTGGTTTGCCCGGGGGTGCGTGGCGGCGTACACCTCGCGGAGGGTCTGGGCATTGAGCATGGTGTAGACCTGTGTGGTCGTCACCGAGGCATGGCCGAGCAGTTCCTGGACGACCCGCACATCGGCTCCGCCTTCAAGCAGATGGGTGGCGAAGGAATGCCTCAGCGTGTGCGGGGAGACGTCCTTCCCGATGCCTGAGCGTTCGGCGGCGACCTTGAGCACCGACCAGGCAGACTGCCTGCTCAACCGACCGCCCCGGAGGTTCAGGAACAGCCCGGGTGTTCCCTGGCCCTTGGCGGCCATGCCGGGGCGTCCCCGGATCAGATAGGCCTCCAGCGCCGCGGCGGCATAGGATCCCAGCGGGACCACGCGTTCCTTGGAGCCTTTGCCGAACAGACGAACGACCGCAGGACCATCGGCGGGGCGTTCCAGATGCAGGTCATCGACGTCCAGGCCCACGGCCTCGCTGATGCGCGCACCGGTGGAATACAAGAACTCCAGAAGTGCCCGGTCGCGGAGACCTGCTTCGGAGTCGGTGGGAACCGCCTCGAGGATCGAGGTCACCTCGGCAACACTGATGGCCTTGGGCAGGCGCTGCCCGGCGGCCGGGGGGTGCAGATCCGCAGCCGGGTTGTCGGTGGTGGTCCCCTCCAGGGCCCAGAACCGGTGCAGACCCCTCACCGCGACGACACAACGAGCCGCCGAACGGGCGCTGAGAGGGGCCCCTCCATCCGATCCGTCACGCAGGGATTGGGTGAACTCGGTCAAATGATGGCGGGTGATTCCCGCCGCGGACTCGATGTCCCGGCCGGCGAGAAACGTGGCGTAGCGCTGCAGGTCCCGGCGGTAGGCGGCCACGGTATTGGCCGCCATCCCCCGTTCGACGGCGACGTGCTGGAGGTAGGAGGCCAGCTCTCGAGCCAGCGGTCCGGGAATCCCCCCGCCGTCACCGGTGGCTGCCGGTTCCGGTGTCACGGCCATGGACATGTGCTCACCCGATCCCTATCCCCCGGAAGCCCGCAGACGAGGGTGGGCCGTCCATGGTTCGTCGGCAGGGCGCAGGCCGGTGAAGTCCTGGGCCCTGGCGGTGGCCGCGGCCATGACCCCGGCAACCGCCGAAAGGTTGTGGATGTTTCCGGCCAATACCGCTTGGACGGCCTCGGCGAGCGGAACCCATTCCCACTGCATTTCCGCTTCTTCCTCGGTGCGTTCGAAACGCTGGCCGGCAGGAATCAACTGCGGGTCACGGGCCAGGTAGACGCGCAATGCCTCGCTGGAGGAACCCGGTGAATTGAACATATCCACCAGGACCTCCCACCGTCCGGCCGTCAGGTCTGCTTCCTCGGCCAGTTCACGGGCCGCCGCATGCTGGGGCAGCTCCCCCTCCATGTCCAGCAGTCCCGCGGGGATCTCCCATAGCTGCATGCCCACCGGGTGGCGATATTGACGCACCAACAGGACCCGGTCCTGGTCATCCAGAACCAGGATCGCCACGGCTCCCGGGTGGGCGACGTAGTCACGCACCAGCGGTTGGCCACCTTCGGACAGTTCGAAGGTGTCCTGCAGCACGTTCCAGATCCGCCCCGAATACACGGACTCGGAGTGGAGCACGCGGCGCCGACTGATTTCGTCTACCGGTCCCGCGTCCTGTCGCTCGGGGGTCGCCATGGTCTATCGACCGGCTTTCTGGTGGTCCAGCCCCGCCTTGATCAGCCCGGCGAACAGCGGGTGCGGCCTGGTCGGACGCGAGCTCAGTTCCGGGTGCGCCTGGGTGGAGACGTAGTACGGGTGCTTCTCGGCCGGCAGTTCCACGAATTCAACCAGGTCGCCGTCCGGGGAAGTCCCCGAGAAGACCAGTCCGGCTTCCTCCAACTGCTTGCGGTAGTTGTTGTTGACCTCATAGCGGTGGCGGTGGCGTTCGGAGACCTGCGTGGCTCCGTAGGTCGCGGCCACGACCGTGCCTTCGCCCAGGGTCGCGTCGTAGAGCCCCAGACGCATCGTGCCTCCCAAATCGCCCTCGCCGTCGACGATGTGCTGCTGTTCGGCCATCGTGGCGATGACCGGGTGCACCGAATCGGGCTCGAACTCGGTCGAGGACGCCTCGGCCAGGCCGGCGACGTTGCGGGCGTATTCGATGACCATCGACTGCAGGCCCAGGCACAGGCCCAGGGTCGGCATGCCGGTTTCGCGGGCGAATTTCAAGGCCCCGAGTTTGCCGTCAAGCCCACGGATGCCGAAGCCTCCGGGAACACAGATGGCGTCCACCCCGTGCAGGGACTTCTTGGCTCCTGCCTCGGTGGCGCAGTCGTCGGAAGGGACCCAGCGGATCTTGACCCGGGCGCCGTTGGCGAATCCGCCGGCGCGCAGCGCCTCGGTGACGGAAAGGTAGGCGTCGGGTAGCTCGATGTACTTGCCGACCAATGCCACTTCGAGCTCATGGTCCGGGTGATGGACCGCATGCAGCAGGCGGGTCCATTGGGTCCAGTCGACATCCTTGAACTTCAGGCCCAGGGACTGCACGATGTAGGCGTCCAGTCCCTGGTCGTGGATCGTCACGGGGATGTCGTAGATGCTCGGGGCATCGGCGCAGTTGATGACTGCCTCCGGATCGACGTCACAGGTGCGGCCGAGCTTCTCCCGCATCTCAGTCGGGATTTCGCGGTCCGAACGGATCACCAGGGCGTCGGGCTGGATGCCGATCGAGCGCAATGCCGCCACCGAGTGCTGGGTCGGCTTGGTCTTCAGCTCGTGGGATGGGCCGATATAAGGCACCAACGACACGTGAACGAAGAACACATTATTCCGGCCGACGTCCTGGCGGACCTGACGGGCGGATTCGAGGAAGGGCTGCGATTCGATGTCTCCGACGGTGCCACCGATTTCGGTGATGATCACGTCGGGGGCGTCCTCCGCCTCGGACGGCAGCCGCATGCGACGCTTGATCTCGTCGGTGATATGCGGGATGACCTGGACGGTATCACCCAAGTAGTCACCGCGACGTTCCTTTTCGATGACCCGGGAGTAGACCTGTCCCGTGGTCACGTTGGCCGAACCGTCGAGGTTCTCGTCCAGGAAGCGTTCGTAGTGGCCGATGTCGAGATCCGTCTCGGACCCATCATCGGTGACGAAGACTTCGCCGTGTTGGAAGGGGTTCATCGTGCCGGGATCCACGTTCAGATATGGATCCAGTTTCTGCATGGTCACCGTGAGGCCACGTGCCCGCAGCAGGTGACCGAGGCTGGAAGCCGTCAGCCCCTTTCCGAGGGACGACGCCACACCACCGGTGACAAAGATCTGCTTGGTAGTTTCGGACCGGGACTTGGAAATTGTTCGCTGCACCACGGGGTTCGAGCCTATCATCTATTTGCTGGACGGGTTGTCGTCAATCTATCTCCCGGACGCTGGTATCCGCGTCCGGAAAAGCTATGTCACGAAGCTCGATACGGCCTGACGAGCGCTTTCAAGCAATTCCTCCGCATGTGCCTGGGCCGTGTCGGAGTCTTCGGCCCCGGCCAGCATGCGAGCCAATTCACGGACGCGATCGCCTTCCTCGAGCCGGACGACGTCGCTGGCCGTGAAGCCCGCGCCTTCCTGTGCTTGGGCATCGGAGTTCTTGATCACGCGGATATGGCGCTGGGCGTAGGCGGCGACCTGGGGCAGGTGGGTCACCACGATCACCTGGACATGACGGGCCAGCATGGCCAGCCGTTTTCCGATCTCAACGGCCGCCTTGCCGCCCACGCCGGAGTCGACCTCGTCGAAGACGAACGTCGGAACCGGGTCGGTTTCGGCCAGCACGACCTCGATCGCCAACATGACCCGCGATAGTTCGCCGCCCGAGGCCCCTTTGCCCAGGGGGCGGGGAGCGCTGCCGGCATGGGGTTGCAACAGCATCGAGATCTGATCGGCCCCATGCCTGACCGGTTCCTCGGCGTCAGTGACTTCCACGACGAAACGGGCATCGGGCATCGCCAGCGCCATCAGCTCGGAGCTGACGCGTTCGGAGAGCCGCTGTGCGGCGTCACGGCGAAGGGCACTGAGTGCCGCAGCCTGTTCCGTCAGCCGCCCTTGCAAGCCGTCCAGCTGGGCCTGGAGCGACTCAACCCGTCCGGTGTCATCCTGCAGGTCCATATGCCGCCTCCGGGCCGTCTCGGACCAACTGATGACTTCGTCGATGGTGGGAGCGTATTTCCGGATCAGCTGGTTCAGGGCCGAACGGCGTTCCTCGACCTCGGCCAGCCGGCCGGGTCCGTCCCCGTCCAAGGTGCCCAGGTAGCTACCCAGTTCCATGGACACATCGGCGACCAGGATGCCGATCTCGTTGACCCGGTTCCCGAGCGCCTGCAGCTCGGGGTCGTCATCGGCGACGAGCTCGAGGGAACGCCGGGCCACCTCGACCAGGCCGACGGCGTTGGGGTCCTCGCTGAATTCATCTCCACTGAGTGCCGCGTGGGCGGTGACGGCAGCAGAACGGAGTCCTTCCACGTTCCCCAGCTTCTGGGCCTCGGCCTTGAGGTCCTCATCTTCGCCGGGCAGTGGTTCAACGGCATCGATTTCCTCCAAGGCCAGCTGCAGGGATTCCGCTTCGCGGGCCCGCTCACGGGATGCGGAGGTGATCTCCTCCAGCTCCACGGACACGGCCTTCCAGCCATCGAAGGTCTCCTGGTAGGCCGAGCGCGCAGCGGCCAGCTCGGGACCGCCGAATTTGTCGAGGGATTCACGTTGGGCCACCGCACTGCGCAGACGCAGCTGGTCGCTTTGCCCATGAACAGCCACCAGGTGGGAACCCAGTTCCGAGAGCAACCCGACCGGAGCGGCCGTGCCACCGACGGCGGCCTTGCTCCGGCCCTCGGCGCTGAGGATGCGCGCCAGGATCAGCTCGGCATCCCCCGCGTGTTCTTCAACCAGGGCACCGCTGTCTTCGGCCCGCGCCAAAGCCGGGCTATCGGAGGGCAGACGCAATATTGCCTCGGCCACTGCCTGCTTGGCTCCGTGGCGGACGGCACCGGCGTCGGCCCGGTTGCCCAGGAGGAGCCCCAGGGCAGTGACGACCATGGTCTTGCCTGCACCGGTTTCGCCGGTCACGACGGTGAAGCCCGGATCCAGTTCCAGTGTGGCCCTGGTGATGACGCCGAGGTCCGAGATGCGGATCTCCTCGATCATGGGTGCTGCTCCGTATCGGGACGCGGCTGGTAGTGGCGGGGCTCGATGACTTGCAGGGGCGAGGTCACCACCGGTAGCGAGGACGTGGCGGTATCACGGTGTGCATCATCCACGGGGCCACGCCAACCGCTGGTGGGCAGTTCAAATTTGCGGACCAGCCGCTCGCTGAACGGCGTGCGGTTCACGCGGGCCAGTCGCACGGGTTTCGTGGAGCGGGTCACTTCGACGCGGGATCCGGGCGGCAGATCCAGGGTGCGGCGGCCGTCACACCACAGCACTCCGCTGGCATCGGTACGCGTCAACATCTCGATCGCCATGGTCGACGTCGGGGCGACCACCAGTGGTTTGGCGAACAGTGCATGGGCGGAAATCGGCACCAGGATCAAGGCCTCGACACCGGGCCAGACCACCGGTCCCCCGGCGGAGAAGGCATAAGCGGTCGAGCCGGTCGGCGTGGCCATGACCATCCCATCACATCCGAAGGTGCTGATGGGGCGGCCGTCGACCTCCATGACGACCTCGATCATCCGTTCCCGGTTGGCCTTTTCCACGGCGGCCTCGTTCAAGGCCCAGGTATGGGCAATCCTCCGGTTTCCGAGCCAGACCTGCACATCGATGGCCATGCGTTCCTCGACCACGTAGTGCCGGTTCACGACCCAGTCGACGGTATGGCGTAGATCAGCCCGCTCGCTCTCGGCCAGGAATCCGACATGGCCCAGATTGACGCCCAACAGCGGGACCGCCGATTCGCGCACCATTTCCGCCGCACGCAGCACGGTGCCATCGCCGCCGAGGACCATGCCGAGATCGATATCGCTCAGGGAGACGTCTTCGTCGAGGATCTGCACTTCGAGGCTCTTGCCATCGGGGGCGTTGCGCAGGTTTCGGAGTTCGTCACGTCGCATCACGGGGATGAGCCCGGAGTCACGCAACCGAAGACAGGTATCCAACGCCGCTCTCAGGGCGTCTTCCCTCCCGGTATGCGCCAGGACGAGTATTCGTCTCATGCGTTCCTTCCCTTTTGTGAACCTACTTCACGGTAGACGAAGGCGTGCTTCTGCCCGGTTCCTGACACGGAATCGTCCGGCCGGAACGGGTCCCCTTCAAGAGTAGTCAACTTCTGGCAATGCGGGGGTCTCCGCGTCCGGTTGTGGAAGGTCTGCGGTGGCTACGCGGCTCAGCCGCAGGAAGAACTCCACGTTTCCGTCTTGTCCGGGCAAGGGACTGCGGGCCAGGCCGGCCAGGGACAGTCCCGCCTCCCGAGCCGCCTGGACGACCCCTTCGACGGACCGGCGGCGCAATTCCGCGCTGGTCACCACACCGGTGCGCCCGAGGTTGTCCCGTCCCACTTCGAATTGGGGTTTGACCATCAGGACCAGGTCCCCACCCGGGCGGGTCACCCCGGCCAGGGGGCCTACGACCAGACGCAGTGAAATGAAGGACAGATCCGCGACGACGAGGTCGACGGGACCACCGATCATCTCGCGGGTCACCCCGCGGATGTTCATCCCCTCGTGCACATCGACCCGCGGGTCATCGCGGATCTGGCGCACGAGTTGGTCGTGTCCGACGTCGACGGAGACCACCTGCCCGGCGCCGTTGCGCAGGAGGACCTCCGTGAATCCACCGGTCGATGCTCCCGCGTCCAGACACCGACGGCCCCGGACCAGCACGTCGGTGAAGACCCCCAGCGCGCCGGCGAGCTTATGTCCGGCCCGGCTGACGTATTCCTCTCCCTCGGCCTCGCTGACGGCCAGGTCCTGGGCTTCCGCCACGGCCTTCGCCGCCCGGGTGACCTTTTGGCCATCGACACTCACCCGGGAATCGGCAATCAGCTGGGCGGCATGGGTCCGTGAACGGGCCAGGCCACGGGCGACGAGCTCCTGGTCGAGTCTGCTCATGCTTCGGAAGGGTCCTCATCGAGCGTGCGCTGCAGAGCTTCGTGCAGCTTCGAATAGACCGCCTCGTGGTCTTCTGCGGGCAGCCCGTCCACCGCCTTCAGCGATTCGAGTTGTGCATCAACAACGGCATCACCGGTCGTGTCGGTGTCCGGTCCGTCTTCTGGGGTGTCCATGGGGGTCCTCCTGGTCTGCAGGGCGGCGATGACGACGCCGTCCGGCGCCCTTATGAGTTGAAGCTGATTTCCGGCGTCGTCCGCTCCGTTGCATGCGGATTCGCGTACCACCAGGCACAGCACGCTGCCCGCCAGCTAGTGAGGTCCTCCCGCGAACCCTCCACGGTGATCTTCCCATTCTCCACCCCGGCACGGGAGTGCCCGCACACGATCTGTTTCCCGGTGGCCTGCACGATCGGATAGTCTAGGTACAGCTCCGCGAGGGTTCCCAGCAGGAACCTGGGCCGCTGATCTGCCGGGGCCCCCAGCACGGCAGCAGGATCGTCCACCCCGGTGAGGACCACGGCCGTGGCGAACCCGGCACGGTTGCCACCGAGGATGTCGGTATCTAGACGGTCGCCGACCACCAGTGGTTTGGAGGCCTCGAGTTGCTCCGCGGCAACCTGGAAAAGCAGGGGTTCTGGCTTGCCTGCGATGAGCGGTTCCGCCGAAGTCGCCGAGGATACCGCCCGCACCAGGGCTCCGTTGCCCGGGGCAAGCCCGCGGGCCCGTGGAATGGTCATATCGGTATTCGTGGCCACCCACATCGCCCCCGCGTTCAGCGCATGGGCTGCTTCGGCCAGATCGCACCAGTTCACATCCGGGTCGAACCCCTGGATGACTGCTGCCGGGGATTCCTCGGCAGACTCCGCCAGTGTCATGCCGCGGGACACCACACAATCACGCAGGTAGGCGCTACCCACCACGAGGACCTTGCTCTGGGGAGGAATGCGCTCGGCCAGGAGGTCTGCGCCGGCATCGGCCGAACCGAAGACCGTACCTGCCTCGGCGGGAGCCCCGAGTTGGCGGATATGCCGCGCAACCACTTCAGGGGACCGCGAGGCATTATTGGTGATGTAGGCAAGCTCGACGCCCATACCGGCCAAACGTCCCAATGCCTCGGGGGCACCTTCGATGGCGTTGGGCCCGGTATAGACGACTCCGTCCAGATCCGAAAGAACGGCGTCGAAGCAGGAAATCAACATGACGCGCTCGGCTCCTACTGTTCCGGCTCGGGAGCGCTCGAGGCAGTATCCGACTCGGTGGAGTCGGAGCCGACGCTCGAGGATGCCTCGGCGGCCTTGTCGGAGGTGTCTCCTGCCGCTTCCGGGCTCGTGCCTGCGTGGTTGATGAAGTCCCGTGCACGGGGCTTGTCATCCTCGATGGAGTCCTCGTCGTCACCAAGATCCATGATGTCCGGATCCTGGAATTCGCCGACTCCAAGGGCACGTTCAGCCAGGGAAATCTGTCGACGCCAGAGTTCGGCTTCGCCCTGCTTCCCCACCGCTTCGAGTGCCATCGCATAGGCCTCGAACAGGCGGGGGCTGAAGGAGAACGCCCGGTTGATGTCGAGTTGTGGAATCTGCAGTTCACTCACGGCAGCGTCTCTGTTGCCGAGGTCGGACTGGGCCCCGGCAGCCACGATGGCCATTTCCACACGTCCAGGAGTGTCCAATGTCGTCGCTTCTTCACTGTGGGCCGTCTCCAGCGCCTTCTCCGGCTTACCGAGTCCACGCTCGCAGTCGGCCATGACAGGAAGATGGATGTTGGAGCCGCTGATCCTCCGGAAGGTGCGGAATTCGCGAAGAGCTTCGGCGTAGTTGCCTGCGGTGTAGGCAGTGAGGCCAACGGCTTCGCGCACGACAGCAACACGCCCACCGCGCCGGCTGGCGGCCATGGCGTGCTCATAGGCGATTTCCGGTTCGAAATCTATCAGACGCCCGGCCATCACCAGGTGCTTGGCCACCCAATCAAAGTTCTTTTCGTCGAGGTAGCGCAACTCGGCGCGCGTGATGCGGTCCAGTTCCTTCCCCGTGACATCGGAATCGATCTCGGGAGAGCGCGGGCGGTCGGCCCTGTTGGAGACCCGCAGGTCTGCAGGGTTGTGCGCGGGGCGTTCCCCTTCTTCCAGACCGGGGAAATTGCGCCTGGTGTCGTCACCGCGCTTCAGTTCACGAGGTGGAGCTGACTGATGCCTGTTGTGGGAGCCTCCCTCGGAGCGCTGAGGCTTGCCACGGTAACCGCCATCGCGACGGTCGCTGCCACCGCGGAAGCCACCCTCGCTACGGTCACTGCCACCACGTGGGCCACCTTCACGACGATCATTCCCACCGCGGAAGCCACCTTCACGACGATCATTCCCACCGCGGAAGCCACCTTCACGACGATCATTCCCACCGCGGAAGCCACCTTCACGACGATCATTCCCACCACGTGGGCCACCTTCACGACGATCATTCCCACCACGGTAGCCGCCCTCAGAGCGATCGCTACCGCCACGGTAACCACCCTCACGTCGGTCACTGCCACCGCGGAAGCCACCTTCACGACGATCATTCCCACCGCGGAAGCCACCCTCGGAGCGATCGCTACCGCCACGGTAGCCACCCTCACGACGATCACTGCCACCGCGCGGGCCACCTTCACGACGATCATTCCCACCGCGGAAGCCACCCTCACGACGATCATTCCCACCGCGGAAGCCACCCTCGGAGCGATCGCTACCGCCACGGTAGCCACCCTCACGACGATCACTGCCACCGCGCGGGCCACCTTCACGACGATCATTCCCACCGCGGAAACCGCCCTCGCGGCCTGGGCGGTCCTTACCGCCGGCTCCCTTGGACTTATCGTCCCGCGGGCCTCGGAAATTATTGCGTTCGTCAGCCACGGTGGCCGTTCCTCTCTGAGATCCGGCCATGCCGCATCTGGGTTACTGCTCGGGCCCCTCGGAAGTGCCCAAGGGGAAAAGTACTTTAACTCAATCTTAGACGAATCGTCCGTAAGTTTGCCGACGAGGCGGAACTGGCGGCTGCCGGGATACCAACAGGTGCCGTTAACGAGTTGAGGCCCTCAACCAAGGGCTGAGGGCCTCAACTACTAAAATA
>NZ_JBQSWX010000020.1:0-63628 GCF_052377615.1 Arthrobacter sp. AOP36-A1-22 | reverse complement strand
CTGCCGGGAAGAAGCCCTCGGGATGCGAGTCCACAAATGACAAGGTCCCGGGTCGATGACCCGGGACCTTGTCTTCAATATGTGGAAGCAATTGGGCGCTGCGGGAACAGGCGACCACGGGTTCAGAAGCTCGTTTCCGCATGGAATCAAAGGATTCGGGGTGACGGCGACGAGTCGGGCAAGGTTGACGACTCACTGATTGGGGCCTCGGCAGAACCAAGTAAACGACCTCGAACACGCCTCACAGGCAGCGAAGTGGACGCTATGCGAACAGCCCGTGAGCGCGGGGTGAGCGTGAAGGCGATCGCGAAGCAGTTCGGGATTCACCGGGGCACGGTGTGGGCGAAGACTCGGTAGCCGCATTGAACTCTTGCCTCCGCGTGAGCGCAGATCAGCGTTGAGAGTCACAGAACCGCAGAGGACTAACAACTTCCAGGCTGATCTTGGCGCTCAAGTAGCTCTCAGTGCATTCGAGAACGTACTTGGTGCCGCATGGTTTGTCCCGGGCGTTGGCCCCTTTCGGCAAGCGTCGCAGCCGACGACCTTGTATAGACATTGCTGGCAGCCCGCCGGGAGCGATCTGCCGCGATCTCCTAGGAGTTTCACCGTCGAAGAAGCACGAACATGAGATAGATCCCCCCGAGCACGGTGGTGACGAGACCCGCGGGTGGTCCGCCCGGGAGTGCGTGCTGAGCCAGCAGATCGGCCATCGCGAGGAGTACTGCGGCGACGAGCGTCGAAAGCGCGAGGGGCGCCTCAGAGGTACGGACGAGCGCACGCGCGATCGGTGGCGCAACCAGCGGGAGCAACCCGATTGGTCCACACAGCGCGGTCGCGATGGCCGCAAGCATCACCGAGATCACGATCAGCTGGATGCGCAGCGTGCGAGGTGCGGAACCCAGGCTCGTCGCGAGATCGTCGCCGAGCGTGTGCACCTTGATCCGCCGCACGGCAAGTGAGCTGAGCACTGATCCGACCGCGAGAGCCGCAGTAGAGAGAAATACGGTCTGCCATGTAGATGCTGCGAGAGAACCTGCACCCCAGGTGGCTGCCGTCATCGCAGACTCAAGGGAGGCGGACAGGATGATCCAGCTGTTGATACCGCCGAGCAATGCGGCGAGGGCGACGCCAGCGAGAAGGAACCTGCTGCCGCTCTGAGTACTGCGTCCACCGGAGACGGAGAAGAGAACTGCGGCAACGATCAGGGCGCCGATGAGCGCAGCGGGTGCGACGAGTTCCCACTGCGAGCCAACGTAGACCAGCAGGATCAGCACGGCGGTGTATGCGCCCCCGGAAATGCCGATGAGATCGGGGGAGGCTAGAGGGTTACGCGTGACGGTCTGCAGCAGGGCTCCGCTCAGGCCGAGGCACGCACCAACGGCGAGGGCCGTAACGCCACGCGGCATCCGCCATTCCAGGACAACAGTGTGATCGAAGCCCGTCCCCTGACCGGTGAGCACCTGCCAGAACCGATCGAGCGGGATCGCGTAGCTTCCGACGGACACAGCAAGTACCAGCGTGGTGACGCCGACAGCCGCGACGATAACGAGCGAGAGAGCCGTTCTACGACGGCGTCGGTAGACGACTTCGGATGTGGCTCGCGACGCTTCATTTCGCGGCATCGCCACAGAGGGGTGCGGATGCGGTCTCGTCATGTGAGGCTCCGGTTGCGGCGGATAATGAGTAGTAGGAACGGCGAACCGATGACTGCCACGACGATGCCCGCGGGAAGCTCTCCAGGCCAGAACGCGATTCGGCCGACCAAGTCTGCTAAGACGAGTAGCGCGCCCCCGCCAGCAGCGGCGACGAGGTGCCGCAAGGCTGCGGGGAGAGCGAGTCGTTGTGCGGTTGCCGCGGCGAGGTGAGCGCCAAGGAGCCCGACAAATCCGATCGGTCCAACTAAAGCAGTCGCTGCGGCGCTGGCGAGCGCGACAGCCAGCACGGTTGTCGCCCGCGTCGGCAGCAGGCGAGCCCCGAGTGCACGCGCGACATCATCGCCCATGAGGGTCAACTCCAGTGCACGCGAGACCGCGAGGGCTACGATGAGTGACAGACCGATGAGCATTGCCGCTGTCAAATTCGATGGCATCGCAACGCCGACCATCGACCCCGAGAGCCAACTGCGCATGCTGTCGAAGGCTTCGGGTACCGCGAGCATCAGGCCTGTGGTGATCCCGGTGAGCACCGCACCCAGTGCGACACCGAACAGGACAAGGCGCGTGGCCGAGTAGATCCTTCCGCTCAGTCCGACGGCGCTCACGAGGATGGTCGCGGTGAGCGCGCCGAGCAGCGCCCAGGCGCTCTGTGCGACGAAGTCCGCGGCCATACCGGTCGCGATGCCGAACGCGATCATCACCGTCGCTCCGGCGTTGGCGCCGAGGAGGCCGGCATCGGCCACCGGGTTGCGGGTCAGGGTCTGTAGAAGCGATGCGGCGAGGCCGAGCCCTATACCGGCGATCGCGGCAGCAAGTGTCCGGGGGAGTCGGATCTCGACGACCAAGGCCTGAGCAACGATGTCGACATCACCTCTGATCACCCCGAGGACGACCCACGGGCTGGTTGACTGACCTCCAATGAACAGCCCGGATGCCATCGCTGCGCCAAGCACCCCGATGGTGATGAGCGCCGTTGACCAGCGTCTGAGGGGCTGGGATCCTCGCTCAGTCTTGGACGTCGAAGTCATCGAGCGGCGCCATCCGGGAACTGTGCTTCAACGCTTCCTCATAACGCTGCAGTCGTGCTTCATCGACCTGGCTGCTCGTGCGACTTCGACGCCAGTAGCCGAAAACCTGGACCTCGGTTCGGTCCATGCCGCGATCATGGCGGAAGTGATCCCGAATCTGCCGCATCTCCTGATGCTCGCCGCCCGCCCAGACGGTCACGGGTTCGGCGAAGGCAGAACTGGCTTCTAGTGCAGCCGCGACAAGTCGTCCGGTGGTTCCGGGCGGCTCATCCGTAGGACGCGGCAACCAGTGGAGGGCGACGCCTTCCGGTGCTTCAAGCTCAGTGAAGACAGCTTCATCAGGCGTTTCGACCCAGGCTTCTCCTCGCACACCCGGCTGGACCCAGTCGCGGAGGATAGTTGCCAGGGCGGGAATGGCTGTTTCGTCAGCAAACATCCACGCAGGCCGCTCGGAAACGATCGCCGGGCAGAAATGCGGACGCGGGCCAAGGATTCGCACGGCGATCCCCGGCTGTGCGGCGGCGAGCCACCTCATCACCGGGCTGTCTCCCTCGTGTCGCACGATGTCGACGTCTAGCTCGCGCACCCCAGCAGATGATTCTCGATAGTCGCGCACCGTGTAGACGCGCGACACCATGGCATCACTTTTTACGTCAGGGAGCTCAAGCCGAATCGCTGGGTTCGTGACACGCCAGCGCTCTGCGTCGCCATCGTGGTCGAGGGTCGCTGTGACGCGGACGACCGACGGGGCGATCTCAGCCACTGCGGTCACCGTCATCGTCCCGTGATTGACACCGGCGCGATGGTCAGGATGGTCAAGAACTTTCTGATGGCGACCACCATAGAGCGCATTGCTCACGTTGTTCATTTCCTACTCCATGATTTATTACACTAAGGTTGCCCTTACCTTACTCCATTCGCAAAGGAACACACATGCAACGAACGCGCCGACACTCGATCACGGCTCTGGCCCTCGTCACAACGGCAACACTCGCACTCGCGGGCTGCTCCGGAACGAGCGACGCCGAGCCGGACGGCACCGGCCCTTCGGCCTCTGGCGACGCGAGCATCGTGATCGAGCACGCATACGGGACCCTCGAACTTGACAAGGCACCCGAGCGCGTGATCACCCTCGGCCTGTTGGAAACCGATGTGGCCGTTGACCTCGGAGTCACTCCGATCGCGATTGCGAAGTTCTTCGCAACCCCGGACGGCATCGCCCCGTGGCTTGCCCCCGAGCTCGACGAGGCGCCCGAGATCATCGACACCACAACGACCGGTGCCAATGGTGCCGAACTCGATGTCGAGGCGATCGCCGCTCTGGACCCTGATCTGATCATCGCAACCACCTACACACAGCTCGGCCAGTACTACGACCAACTCGCGATGATCGCTCCCGTCCTCGGCCCGTCGGACGCGAACTACCTACAGCTCCCGTGGCGCGATCAGACACGCGCCATCGGTGAGTCGCTGGGGCTACTGGAAGAGGTCAACGACCGGATCGCCGCAGTCGAGGAACAGATGGTCGAAGCTGCGGCCGAATACACAATCACCAAAGGTCACGATTACACGCTTTCACTGGGCACCCCCGACCAGATCAAGGTCATGAACGATCCCGCCGATGCGAGCGTCGAAATCATGAATGCGTTCGGCATGACCTTCAGCGAGACAGCGGCAGCCCTCCCCGGCCTCGGCGACGGATCCGGATCAGCAGGAGTGTCGGAGGAAAACGTTGCCGCGCTCGACGCGGACATCGTCATGATCGGGTTCTTCGGCGCCGACACCCAGACGTTCTGGGAGAGCTCAACGCTTTTCCAACAGCTCAACGCGGTCAAGAACGGCGGATTTATCGCGATGGATCTGTCGGCCAGCACGGCGCTGCGCAATCCTTCACCGCTGTCGATCCCGTACGTCATCGACGAGGTCATCGCAGGGAGCATCGTGCCCGCGCTCGGGGAACAATAACCGCATGGTGAGTGGGGGCACCGGCGTGCCCCCACCCTTCCCTGGAAGAATTGGCGACATGACATCCGAGCCCACGCCTGCCCGTCGTGGGCGGCCCAGAAAGATCACTCGCGAGGCGATTGCCGACGCGGGAAGGCGGCTCACCCTCCCCAAGGTGACCGTGGCCGATGTCGCGCAAGAACTCGGGGTAGCTATCCGATCGCTCTACAAGCACACGAGCGGCATCGAGGATATTCAGATCATCACCGCCGAAGCAATCTTCGCCTCTTGGGAGGCACCCGCCCCCGAAGGGCAACCGCTTGAGGAGCATCTGCTCGCCATTGCATCGTCGCTGCGGCGGCTCGCGATCGAAAACCCGGGCATCGCGGGATTCCTGCTGCGAACCTCGTCGGATATCTCTCCCGCCCTCGTCGCCGCGATGGATGCGCACCAGCGCTCTGTTGCCGAGGCTTACAGGCTCCCCCTGGTCCACAGCTCAATCCTCTTGGCGACTGTCGCTGAGCATTCGCTGGCGGTCACCGACGTCGTGCACGCCGGGGAAGGTCGACGCCGAGACCTGCGACGCATGGCCAACGATCCGCGCTTTCCCGCGTTGTCCGCGACTGCACGTGTCCTCAAGCACGAAGACGCCGAACGCCACTTCCTCTTCGGGGCGCACGCACTTATCAAGGGACTGCTCGATTCGATCACGGGCATCCCCGGCCAACCAGACCAGATCGAAACGAGACCAGATGACGACTCCAACTCGACGCCCTAAAACCTACGACCCAAAAAACCCTTCAGCGACTGGCGGGAGGCTGCGCGGCACGCAACTCACCCTCGCGTACGACCGACGTGAAATCTGCCGAGACCTGAACGTCGAAATCCCGCAGGGCAAGGTTACGGTCATCATTGGGCCGAACGCCTCGGGCAAGTCCACCGTTCTCAGGGCCCTCGCCCGCTTGATCAATCCCACGGACGGCGCGGTTCTGCTTGATGAGACCGACGTACGACGCTACGCGCCTAAGGAGTTTGCGCGGCGGCTCGGAATTCTCCCGCAGACATCGACGGCCCCCGTCGGCATCACCGTGTCAGAGTTGGTCACGCGAGGACGATTCCCCCACCAACGTGCACTGAGGACGCTAACGGAGGCGGACACCAGGGCGGTCGAGCACGCGATGGCAGCGACCCGTATCGCTGAGCTCGCTGATCGGCCCGTTGCAGAGCTCTCGGGCGGACAACGCCAGCGAGTGTGGATCGCGATGCTGCTCGCGCAGCAAGCGCCCGTCATGCTGTTGGACGAGCCGACCACGTACCTCGATGTATCCCATCAGCTCGAAGTCCTCGAACTGGTGCGAGGACTGAACCAGAACGATGGTCGCACCATCGTTCTGGTGCTGCACGATCTCAACCAGGCGGTCGTCTTTGCCGACGAGCTCATCGTCGTCAGTCAGGGACAGATCGTCGCGCGCGGCACCCCCCAGCAGGTCATGACAGGAGAACTGCTCCGCGATGTGTTCGGCATCGAGGCACGCATCCTTCACGACCCGGAACTCACAGCCCCTGTCATCGTCCCCCTCACCAGCGTCGCGAACACGCGATGACAATGAGAGCTGGTCGCGCCGTCCTTGCTCGCGGCGCGCGCCGACGGCTGCATCCGGTCGGTAGTTAGCCCCCGAGACCGGGAGATCAGCGTTGCGAACGGATTACTCGGGGTTGATAATCGCCTGCGGAAGCGCCCCAGAAGTATAAGAACACTCATGCCACGGCTCGGCTCACCGGCCCAGGCTTGGCCCACCACGGCGTGGATCGGTGGAGGCAAATCGGGAGGCGCGTAGTTGGCGCTCGCGCTCGGCAAGCATGCGGGCAGCCTCGCGCTTAGCCTCCTCCGATGCACGAGTCTGCCTAATCCGTTCGACCGCCTCGGCCGGGGTCAGCGTGCAAAGCGCATCTGCTTCGGCACGGGCGTGCTGAGCGGTGCGGGTCGCGTCTTCGACCAGGCGTGCGGGGCGCGCGTTGACGTACGCGCCGGGGTTCTGCCGCACGGTCTCTTCTCCGAAGATGCGGGCGTAGACGCCCAGGCTGGGCCACGGGTTCGGTTCCAGCGCGGCATGCAACGCCTGCGCAGCGGTCGCGTGCTGTTGCTCGGCTTCGATCACGCGCGGGTCGGCATCGATCCGGGGACGGGTGACGCGCTCGACCCACGCATTCTCCCCCTCGTTCCATCGGGGCAGATCACCCCACGCTCTCTTGAGCACCCGCTCCACGTCTCGGGCGACACCTCGCGCGGCGTCGTGTTCGGCAGTCGCGCGACGCTTCTTGAGCCTCCCCACGATCCACGCCTTCTCGTGGGCGGTCTTCTCAGCGGCATCGGCGGCTTGCCAATTGGTGAACGCTTCCCGTGCCTGCGCGGTCAGCGGCTCGGCGACCTCAGAACGTACGAGTTCAACCTGCTGCTTAGCTTCCTTGTTCGCCTGGACTACATGGTCGCGTTCGGCGCGCTGCCGCGTGTATAGGTCGTCCAGGGCTTCGGCGGCTTGCTGCCACTGTGCCGCTCGAGCCTCGGCTTGTTCGGCACGTCGAATCAGCGCAACTACTTCGGTGCTGACGAGTTTCGCGGGGCCGTCATCCACGAGACCGCGCACGGCTTCTGCTGCTTGCTGTGTGGCGTGGGGGAGTCCTCGGTCTGCGCGGTCGCGTTCGAGTGCGTCAATGAACTGCTCACGCGCGGCGGGCAGACTCTCGGCGATGATGTGTAGCTGGTTCTCGCTGGTGCCTCGGGTCATGCCGACGTACACGGCGGCTCCGCTCATCGCGTCGCTAAGGATCGTGTGCGACCCCTTGGCGGTGACGCCCTGCACCCCGTACGCGGTCGAAGCATAAGCAAGATGCGCATGCCCGGCGACATACGCGGCAGGCAGGCGCACGGAGTGCTCGCGTTTGCGGTCACTGCTTCCTTCGGCCGCCCACACGGTGCCGTCAACCTCGACGTGCTGCACGATCCACAGTTGCCGGTTCGCGACCCCCAGGATGGTGTCGTTCTTCCGCGTCTGGATCAGATCACCGCAACTAATGGGGAGGCCGTCGCTGCCTGTCATAGGCGCGGCGTCGTCCACGGCCCCAGCACCTGCGCGTTGGTCGCGGATGTGCTCGTTCAGGCGGGCGGCTTCGTCGTTGGTGGCGACCGTGACCGCCTCCCCATCCTTCCGGTTGCGGGCGATGTGCTCGTGCAGGTGCTCGGCGTCGGCGTGTAGGCGGATCAGGCCGAGCGCGGCAAGTTGGTCGAAGACCTTGCCGGGATCGTTCCGTTCCCGCAACCGCACCGACAGTTCGGCGTAGGCGGGATCGGTGAAGCGGTGGACTTCGGCCATGTCGATGGTGCGGCCGCGAATCTGCGCGGCCATATCGAGCACCCCGCCTCTGCCGACGGCTGGCAGTTGCGCCCGGTCACCCACAAGCGCAACCGTCGCGCCCGACTCGGCGGCAACGGTGAACAGGGCGATGGCACTGTCCTGGTCGAGCATGCCCGCCTCGTCCACGACAATCCGCTCACCCGCTCGGAGGCATGCCGCATCGGGTGGGCCGGTATAGGTGCGTCCGGTCTCAGGATCGGTGTCGCCGGGTTCCAGGCGTGTCCATACGCCATCGGCGTTCCAGCGGTAGCCATGCGCGTGGACGAGCGCCGCCACCGAATCCGCAGGAACCCCGAGCGTCTGGTGTGCGACGTCGGCGGCCTTCTTCGTCGGCGCAACCACCCGCGTTGCTCGACTTTCCCGCTCGGCAGCTTGGATGGCCGTGGCAAGCATGGTCGTCTTCCCACTGCCCGCTGCCCCTTCCACGACCACCAGCGGATCAGCCGATGCGAGTGCTGCTGCCGCTTCCGTCTGCCCGACGTCGAGGCCGGCGGCCTGCGCCAACTGGCGCACGTCCGGCACTGCCGGCTCGATCTTGGGTATGCGGGCGGTGAGGAGGTCGCGCAGTTCGGTTTCGGCTTGCATGACGCGCACGCTCGTCAGATGCGCCACATGCTCCAGCGCAGGCTTGTCCGGTGGGAGGATCGAGAAGCAATCCTCCAACGCCAACCGCGACGCCGCCGTGATGAACTCTCGTATCTCGGCAGGAGATGCTTGCACGCCGTACTGGGTCATGATCCGCGCCGCGTGCTCAGTCACCGTGTGCGCCGTCCACGCGGAACTGGAAGCGGCGCAACGATCCAGCGCGCGGGATGCAACCTCCTGCACACTCAACTCGTCCAATCGCACCGATGCGCGCGGCGCTGGCCGTTGCAATGTTGCGGGGTCGTATCCGGCCTCGCGCAGCTCCGTCACCCAGCCGGTTTCCTCGGCGAGGGAGGTGGGTTTCTTCGCAGGCCGCTGGTAGGCCCATGCTTCGGCTTGCAGCCGGGTGGCGACGACCGGCCCCATGCTTTCGCCGGGGTGCGCGTGATCCCATTCGGTTTCGAGGCGTTCGAGGTTCTCGCCTACTTGCTTGCCGCGCTTCGACATGAGCGCGTTGAACGGCTGCAACTGGGCCACCTCGCCGGTCACGGGGTCGAGAGTCAGGCCGTGCCGGTCAAGCACAGCATGCAGTTCGGGGCTGGCGGCGATCACCGCGGTGCCCAGGGCGCGGATCGCGCTCTGCTGCTTGAACAGCGCGGCGGTGAACAGGCCCCGCCATTTCCCGGCCGCCCATACCCTTGTGCCGATCTGCATGTGAATGTGCCGGTGCGGATCACCCGCTCTGCTCGTTCTGTGGGTGATGCCGACGACGTGCATCTGCTCGACGGGCACGACCTCCTGCGCCCCCAGCGACCCCACGCGAGTCACGGAGTGGAGGGCGAGCCAGCGCCGAATCTCCGCCAAAGCGTCCTGCTGGGCGGCATCGAGAGCGTCGGAGACCTCCGGGTGCAGAGCGGCGGCGATCGACAGCGACTTGGGCGTGTTGATGACCATCTCCATGAACCGGGGCGACGCCTTGCGATCCGACCCCGCACCCCGAGGTCTTCCCATCGACTCACCCGTGAGCGGGTTCACCCAGTCCACCCACCCCGCATACGCGGCAGGGTCAAGGGCCAGCTCAGCGGTCACCGCGCCCGATCCGTCGAGCGCCGCGAACTGCGCGACGGTCGTCTCCGCGCCGAGGTAGTAGTCGTCGGCGCGGGAGCGGTCGGACTCGACATAGCGCAGCGCATCAGCCCCGGTGCCCCGGAACGGGATCACGCCGCCATGCATCCCGACCACCGCCCTTCCGCCGCCTCATTGGGCATCTAGCGTATCAGCAACTACGGCACTTAGGATACGTTCATTCTGAGATTGGGGCGAGAGAATGGGTGCTGGGGTGGAAGGCGGGGTACATAGGTGGCGCGTGCGGAGCGTGCTCGGCAAGGTCGGCGGCACGGGGTCAGGTGGCGCGGACATGACGGCGGCGACTGTCCTGAGAGAATGAGGGGCATGCCGAGTTCCGTTCAGTTGATCCTCGCTTCCGACCTCTCAGACGTCGCCGAGTACGCGTATGCGGCCACAGCACCGAAGGACTCTCGGTTGATCTTCCTCGCCGGATCGTGCCCGCTTGACGAGCACGGTACCACCGTCGCGGTCGGCGATTACGCGGGCCAGGCTGCCGCATGTATCGAAACGATGAAGCGTGCTCTCGCCGCTTCTGGCGCGACGATCCAGGATGTCATCAGCACTCGCGTGCTGGTCGCATCTTCTTCGCAGAGCAATCTTGTTACGGCCTGGGAGGTCGTGCGCGATGCCTTCGGAGAACACGACGTGCCGAGCACGTTGATGGGCGTGACGGTGTTGGGCTACGACGACCAGCTGGTCGAGATCGAAGCGGTTGCCGCCGTCATTGACTGACTGCGAAGCCCGCCGGTAGGTGGCGAAAAGCTTGCGTCAGAGTTCCATGAGCAGGCAGCCCGGCACACCGTTCGGGGCAGGTCGGAAGCCGTGCCGGGCGTAGAGTCTCGCGGCGGGGTTGCCGTCCTCGACGGAGAGGCTGATCGCCGCGACGCCACGGGATCGAGCTGTCTCGGAGATTCGATGCAGGAGCAGTCCACCAATGCCTTGGCCTCGATGCGCGGCGCTGACCCAGATGCTCAGCTCCGGGATGGTGTCCGCGACGAATCCGTAGCCGGGGTCTTGGGCGGTGAAGTAACGTAGCCAGACCACTGCGACGACCATTCTGTCGGCGTCCTCAGAGACGAGGCCGAAGTCCTCATCTCTTGGCCACTCGTCGTAGTAGTGGCGGAACTGCGGGGTGTCCTCGACCTCACGCATGGTGAAACGCGGGCCGTTCCAGTTCAGGTTGTCGAGCGTCGCCCGCGCGAGCAGCCCACGGTCTGCCGCCGTCGCTTCTCTCACGAAATCAAAGGTCATGCTCTGCGTTTCGTCCAACTATCCCGCGCGTCCGCGTCGTCCAGGCGGGAGCAACCCCTTCGAGCGGGCGCGGGCGACCCAGCCTTGTGCGGTGGAGAGGGGTACGCGGCTGATTTCTGCCATCTTCGCGGTCGGGTTTGTCTCCCCGTCGTCTACGAGGCGGGTGTGTTGGAGGGCGACGACTTCGTAGAAGTCCGCGATCCGCTTCGGGTTCCCCAACGGCTGCATGACCTCTGAGGAGTGGAGAATGCGACCCGAGGGCATGGTGAGTGTGCCGCCCTCGAAGCGGGTGGCTCCGGTGACGGTGAACTGGCGGCGGTTGATCGCCGCCTCAATCCGGGAGGTCGGCAAGTTCCGAAGGATCGGGCTGGCCACCGGGTCGCCCGCCAGCTCGGGCAGGTAGACGATCCCCGTGATCCGCACTTCACCCATTGGCTCTTGGTGCATGAGGTATTGGCGTTGCAGGCGTAGCAGCACGCGGGTACGGGACTGGGTGTGCTCGATGAGGAACCAGCGACCGTCGCGACCATCGTTATACCCGCTCAGGTTCCCGTCCGACCCCGGCGTGGGGTATGTCCGCTTGTCGTACTTGAGCGCGGCATCGATGGCTACCGAGTCGGCAGAAGAGGCGATCACGGGAGGATCAGGCATCACCCAGCCTGCTGGCAGGTCTTCGGGGACCAGCAGCGGCATGTCCTCCACGTCTTGACTCATGCCTCTGATCGTAGTGGAACCACCACTTCATCTCAAACAATGGCCGTTACGCGAGGAGTGTGCTACCTTGGTTCTGGCGTATCTGCTTTTGTATGAGATTGGTGGTGAGTGGCCTGACCCCAGCCCCGACCCGTGAGCGCCCACCACACGCGGCGCAAAGCCGGGCTGCGCTCGGGGCAGGGGCGGGGAGCGATCCGGGGCAGCTCCGTCTCCGCACGATCCGCCGTGCCGAACCCGACATGGGGAAGCTCGTGGAGTGGGTGCTGAACATCACCCAGGCGCGTTGGGAGGCTTACCGGGCCGGGGAACCTGACCCTTACGACCTCCCGATGCCTGCGAATCTGAGCCTGATGTCAGATGCGCGCGGCAGAGTAGAAGAGCATGAAGAACCCGAGCTGTTGCACCGACGAAAGAGCACCGCATGACCACCACCGCTCCCACAGTCATCCCGACCAACGCGCAAGCGGACGATCGGCCGGTGCTGCTGGCTGTGTCCTATCTCCGCGTCTCGACCCGTGAGCAGGCTGAGCGGGGCGGAACCGAGGAGGGGTTCTCGATCCCCGCGCAGCGAGAGGCCAACGCGAGGAAGGCCAACGAACTGGGCGCGCGGGTTGTGCGGGAGTTCGTGGATGCCGGGGAGTCTGCGAGGTCTGCGGATCGGGATGGGTTGCAGGAGATGTTGGCGTTCATCGCCGCCACCCGGATCACGTTCTGCATCGTCCACAAGCTCGACCGGCTCGCCCGCAACCGTTCGGACGATGTGAAAATCCACGAAGCACTCATAGGCGCAGGCGTCACCCTGGTGTCGGCGACCGAGAGCATCGATCAGACGCCGTCGGGGATGCTCGTGCACGGCATCATGTCGAGTATTGCGGAGTTCTACAGCCGCAACCTCGCCACCGAAGTCACCAAGGGCCTCACCCAGAAGGTCGCCCAGGGCGGCACCCCGATGCGCGCCCCCATCGGCTATTTGAACGTCCGCAAGACGGACGACAACGGGCGGGAGGTTCGCACGGTCGAGGTCGATCCCGAACGAGCACCGCTCATCACCTGGGCGTTCGAGCACTACGCCGAAGGCGAGACCTCCGTCACCGGCCTCCTCCGCGACCTCACCGCACGGGGGCTACTCACGGTGCCGACGCCGAAGCGTCCGTCGAAGCCGTTGGGGAAGAACACGCTCTACAAGCTCCTGACGAACCCGTACTACGCGGGAGTGATCCGCTACAAAGGTGCGCTGCATCCGGGCGCGCATGATCCCATCGTGGAGCCTGCGCTGTTCGACAAGGTGCAGTCGCTGCTCCGGGCGCGGACGGCGAAGATGACCCGGCACGTCCAGCACGCCCACCACCTCAAGGGCCTGCTGCACTGCGGCACCTGTGGGTCGCGGATGCTGCTCGACTTCGCCACCAACCCACGCGGTGTCACCTACGCCTACTTCATCTGCTCCGGCCGCGCTGCGAAGAAGACGACCTGTACCAGACGCGCGGTTCCCGTCGCGGTCGCGGAACGTCTCGTCGCGGACTCCTACGCGAGCATCACGATTAGTGACACCACCTACCAACGAATCGCGGCCGACGTTGATGCGGCATTCGACAAGCGCAACACCAGCCAAGACCAGAAACTTGCCGATCTGACGGCGAACCGAGCCAGGTTGGAATCCGAGTCCGACAAGCTCCTCGCCGCGCACTTCGCCGACGCCATCGACCTCGACACGTTGAAAAGGCACCAAGACCGCATCCGCGCGGGCCTCGCCGATGTGAACCGCCGACTCGCTGAACACAGCGAGCACCACACCGGCGGGCGCGCCTTCCTCCACGACTCGCTACGGCTGCTCACCGACGCGCACCGTGCCTACACGCGCTCCGGAGACGCTGACAGGCGACTCGCGAACCAAGCGTTCTACACGCGCCTCGACATCACCGACGACGAACAGCTCCGTCCCACGCTGGCCGAACCTTTCGCGACGATCTTCCGCGAAGCGCACCAGGGCGGCGACGAAGGCAAGGAAGCGAAACGGGAACACACAACATCTTTCGATGTCGCGTGTTCCCGTAAGACACTTTGGGTGGAGGTAAGGGGACTCGAACCCCTAACCCCCTGCTTGCAAAGCAGGTGCGCTACCAATTGCGCCATACCCCCGTGACGGGAATCAATCGAGTTGATCCGTCGATGCCTTCCACACGGATTTCTCCGATTCGGAGGCCTTCCATCTACGGTAGACGACCACGGAGGCGGCGGCCACGACTGCGACCAATAATTTCCGCATGCATTCTCCACAGTTCCTGGAAGATGGAGGGATTCCGTGGGCGTACCAGGACTTGAACCTGGGACCTCTTCGTTATCAGCGAAGCGCTCTAACCGCCTGAGCTATACGCCCTCATTGTCCCTTCAGGACGAGATATGACTTTACCGGACCGGTCGCCGGGAAAACAAATCGGCTTCCGCGGCGTGGTGGACACGACGCCGCGGAAGCCGATCAGTACCCGATCAGTCGTCGGTGAGGGTGACCCCGATTCCACCGACCAGGGTGGAGGAAATGTTATAAAGCACGGCAGCGAGCATCGACATGGCCGTGAGCAGCACCACGTTCACAACGGCGATGATGGTCGCGAAGGAGGCAACCTGGCCCAGGGAAACTAGCTCCTTGAGGTCGAATCCTGACTCCGAACCGATCACCTCCCCGAGAAGATCGTTCACTCGATCAAAGATGCCGGTCAGATCCAGGACGGTCCACAGTACGACGGCCGCCACGACGGTGACGATCCCCAACGCCACCGACAACAAGAACGCCATCTTCAGGATCGACCAGGGATCGACCTTGCTGATGAGCAGTCGGGCCTTACGGACCTTCGCTTTGGGCGCCGGCCGCACGAGCTGCTGGGTCCCCTTCTTCTGGGCGGGGCTCCTGCCTGCGGCTGACTGGCCCGAAGGACGCTGGCCACCGGAGGCAGGTCGTTGCGTGGGAGCGGTCGGGCGTCCCTGCTGTCCGCCGGGCTTTTGCCGCGGCGCCGCTGGGCGCGGGTTGTTCGGGGTGCTCACGCATTACCTCCGTCGATTTCGGTCTCATCAGCAGCCTGGGTGGCTTCCACGGACTCCGCGGCAACGGAGCCGGTTTCACCATCGGCCGGTGCCCCGTCCACTACCGGTGCCCTCTGCTGAGAATCTTCAGGATCCAACGGTACTTCATCCTCGTCCTCATCGACTCCCAGCCCACGCTCAGCATTCTTGGCCACTGCGATGATCCGGTCCTTCTTATCCGGCTTCGCGAAGATGACCCCCATGGTGTCGCGTCCCTTGGCCGGCACCTGCGTGACCTTGGACCTGACGACCTTCCCGCGCTGCATGACCACGAGCACTTCGTCGGTTTCCTCGACGATGAGGGCCCCGGCCAGGACTCCGCGTTCGTCGGCCAACTTAGCCACCTTGATGCCGATGCCGCCCCGCGTCTGCACACGGTATTCCTGCACAGAGGTCCGCTTGGCGTAGCCTCCCTCCGTGACGGTGAAGACATAGGAGTCTTCTCCCACGACGCCCGCGGTCAGCAAGACGTCGTCATCACGGAACTTCATGCCGGTGACTCCCGACGTGTTCCTGCCCATCGGACGCAACGCTTCGTCGGTGGCTGTGAACCGCACGGACTGTCCGTGGCGTGAAACGAGCATCAGATCATCGGTTTCCGAGATCAGCTGCGCCGACACCAGCTCGTCGCCTTCCCGCAGGTTCACGGCGATCACCCCGGCGGAACGGTTCGTGTCGTAGTCGGTCAGTCGACTCTTCTTCACCAGTCCCCGGCGGGTTGCCAACACCAGATAGGGCGACTGCTCGTAATCGCGCAGGTCCAGGACCTGGGCAATATGCTCATCCGGTTGGAAAGCCATCACGTTCGCCACGTGCTGGCCCTTGGCATCGCGACCGCCCTCGGCCAGCTCGTAGCACTTCGCCCGGTACACGCGCCCGTGGTTGGTGAAGAAAAGCAGCCAGTTGTGCGTGGTGGTGACGAAGAAGTGCTCGACCACGTCGTCCCCACGCAACTGGGCGCCCCGGATCCCCTTGCCACCACGGTTTTGCGAGCGGTAGTTGTCGCTTCGGGTCCGCTTGATGTAGCCGCCGCGGGTGATGGTGACCACCATTTCCTCTTCGGGGATGAGGTCTTCCATCGACATGTCACCGTCATAGCCGGCGACGATCTGCGTACGACGGTCATCCCCGTGGCGCTGGACGATTCCGTCGAGCTCCTCGGAAATGATCTCGCGCTGACGCACCGGATCGGCCAGAATGATCTTGTATTCGGTGATCTCGGCCTCCAGCTTCGCGTGCTGGTCCTGGATCTTCTGGCGCTCCAGGGCTGCTAGTCGACGCAGCTGCATGTCCAGAATGGCCTGGGCTTGGAGGTCGTCGATATCGAGCAGGTCCTTCAGGCCGTTACGCGCGTCCTCGACGGTCGGAGACCGGCGGATGAGGGCAATGACCTCGTCCAAGGCGTCCAGCGCCTTGAGAAGTCCCCGCAAAATATGGGCCTGCTCTTCGGCCTTGCGCAGCCGGAACTGTGTTCGCCGGACGATGACATCGATCTGGTGGTTGACCCAGTGACGGATGAAGGCATCCAAGGACAAGGTACGCGGTACGCCGTCCACGATGGCCAGCATGTTTGCCGAGAAGTTCCCCTGCAGCTCCGTGTGCTTATAGAGGTTGTTCAACACCACCTTGGCGACGGCATCACGTTTGAGGACGATCACCAGACGCTGGCCGGTCCTGCCGGACGTCTCGTCACGGAGATCTGCGATGCCACCCATCTTGCCGTCCCTGACGAGCTCGGCGATCTTGATGGAAAGGTTGTCCGGGTTGGCCTGGTACGGCAATTCGGTGATGACCAGGCAGGTCCGCCCCTGCAGCTCCTCGACATTGACCACGGCACGCATGGTCACCGAGCCACGTCCGGTCCTATAGGCATCCTCGATACCGCGGCGGCCCAGGATGAGTGCCCCGGTGGGGAAGTCCGGTCCCTTGATGTGTTGCATCAAGGCTTCAAGCAGCTCTTCCTTCGTCGCCTCCGGATTCTGCAGGTACCACTGCGCACCGGCGGCCACTTCACGCAGGTTATGCGGAGGGATGTTGGTGGCCATTCCGACGGCAATGCCGGAGGAGCCGTTGACCAACAGGTTCGGGAACCGTGCCGGCAGAATCGTCGGCTCCTGGTTCTTCCCGTCGTAGTTGTCCTGGAAGTCGACGGTCTCCTCGTCGATTTCGCGAACCATCTCCATGGCCAGGGGAGCCATCTTGGTTTCCGTGTACCTCGGGGCCGCGGCACCATCATTGCCCGGGGAGCCGAAGTTCCCCTGTCCCAGGGCCAACGGGTAGCGCAAGGTCCAGTCCTGGATAAGCCGGACCAGGGCATCGTAGATCGCGGTGTCACCGTGGGGATGGTACTGACCCATGACCTCGCCGACCACACGCGCGCACTTGTTGTAGGACCGTTCCGGGCGGTAGCCGCCGTCGAACATCGCGTACAGGACGCGGCGGTGGACCGGCTTGAGCCCATCCCTGACGTCGGGCAGGGCACGGCCGACGATCACGGCCATCGCGTAGTCGAGATACGACCGTTGCATCTCGGTCTGCAGGTCGATGGGTTCGACCCTGTCGATGGTGGCCGCGGCCAGGGGCTGGTCCGGCTGCACGACGTCCTCGTGCTCCGGGTCGTGGGGGTTTTCTGGCGTCTCGTCGCTCATCGGTTTCTTCCTCTATTCAAAGCTGCGTCGGAACGTGGGGACGGTTTCCTCAGATATCGAGGAAGCGCACGTCCTTGGCGTTCTGCTGGATGAAGTTACGGCGGGATTCAACGTCCTCGCCCATGAGCACCGCGAAGATCTGATCCGCTGCGGCGGCGTCTTCCATGGTGATCTGACGCAGGGTCCGGTGGTCCGGGTCCATGGTGGTGTCCCAGAGCTCGGAGTAGTCCATTTCGCCCAGGCCCTTATAGCGTTGGATGGCGTTGTCCTTGGGGAGGCGCTTATTGGCCGCCGCACCAGCGGTCAGGGAGGCATCCCGCTCGGCATCCGAGAAGACGTATTCATGAGCCGAGTTGGACCACTTGATCCGGTACAGCGGTGGCTGCGCCAAGTACACGTAGCCATTTTCGATCAGCGGACGCATGTACCGGAAGACCAGGGTCAGCAGCAGCGTGGTGATGTGCTGGCCGTCCACATCGGCATCGGCCATCAACACGATCTTGTGGTACCGGAGCTTGGCCATATCGAATTCCTCGCCGATGCCCGTTCCGAAGGCCGTGATCATCGATTGGACCTCGGCATTTCCCAAGGCCCGGTCCAGGCGTGCACGCTCCACGTTCAGGATCTTCCCGCGCAACGGCAGGATGGCCTGGGTCCGGGGATCACGACCGCGTTTGGCCGAACCACCGGCGGAATCACCCTCCACGATGTAGACCTCGCACTCGGAGGGGTTCTTCGAGGAGCAATCCGAGAGCTTGCCCGGCATCCCGAATGACTCCAGCGGGGATTTGCGACGGGCATTGTCCCGGGCCTTCCGAGCCGCCATACGGGCCTGGGCGGCAAAAAGGGACTTCCTGATGATGTCCTTGGCCGTCGAGGGGTTGCGCTCGAGCCAGTCTCCAAGTTCGTCGTTGACCACACCCTGGACGAACCCCTTGGCCATGGAGTTGCCCAGCTTGGTCTTGGTCTGGCCCTCGAACTGCGGTTCTCCCAGCTTGATGGAGATCACCGCCGTGAGGCCTTCCCGGATGTCGTCACCGGTGAGGTTGTCATCCTTGTCCTTGAGGATGCCTTTTTCCTTGGCGTAGCGGTTGATCAGCGAGGTCATCGCCGCCCGGAAGCCCTCTTCGTGCGTTCCGCCCTCATGGGTGTTGATCGTGTTGGCGTAGGTATGGACGGATTCCGAATAGGCGGTCGTCCACTGCATCGCGACCTCAACGGAAATCATCCGTTCCGTGTCTTCGCTTTCGAAGGCGATGACGTCAGGGTGGACGAGGTCGGCCTTCTTCGACGTGTTGAGGTACTCCACATAGTCGAGCAACCCGTTTTGGTAGCAGTAGTCGACGAACCGGTGCTTGGGTTCCTCGGCCTCGTGGGCCCGTTCCTCAGTGTCGTCCTCGGCGATCTCATCGGCCGAATCATCGAGCGTGCGCTCATCGGTCAGGGAAATACGCAGACCCTTATTCAAGAAGGCCATCTGCTGGAAACGTATGCGGATGGTCTCGAAGTCGAACTCGGTGGTATCGAAGATCCCCGCATCCGGATAGAACGTGATCGTCGTTCCGGTCTTTTCGGTTTCCTCGCCCTTGACCAGTTCGCCCTGGGGCTTCCCGCCATCAGCGAATGACATCCGGTAGACGTTGCCCTGCCGATGAATCTCGGCGTCGACGCGGCTGGAAAGGGCATTGACGACCGAGACACCCACCCCGTGCAGACCGCCGGAAACGGCATAGCCGCCTCCACCGAACTTGCCACCGGCGTGCAGAATGGTCATGACGACCTCGACGGTCGGCCGTCCTTCGGTCGGGTGCATGTCCACGGGGATGCCACGTCCGTTGTCTTCGACCCGGACACCGCCGTCCTCCTGCAGGGCCACCTTGATGGTGTCGCAGTATCCAGCCAGAGCTTCGTCGACGGAGTTGTCGACCACCTCATAGACCAGGTGATGCAAGCCGCGCGGCCCCGTCGAGCCGATGTACATGCCGGGCCGTTTACGAACGGCCTCCAGGCCTTCCAGGACCGTGATGTCGCTGGCTCCGTAAGCGTGTTCGACCCGGTGGGAATTCTCGTGTGGTTCCTGCTCCACTACTGATTCCGGTTCTACGGCCGGACCGGGTTCCTGGGCCGCTATCGGCTCCTGTGGTGCTGTGGAATTCTCGTCCTCGGGGGTGGTGTTCTCAGTATCCACAGGCGGTGCAGACTCCTTGTGCGTTCTCGGAGGACGCCGATCCGGTAGATCGGGCATCCATGAACCGGCGCCCTGACCGTGGACGGGCGGGCACCGTAACTACAATTCTACCGTGTTTCTCAGCCGTGGTGGGGTAAATCAGCCCCCAATTGCCTCTCATTGGCAAAAAAACCGGCCTAGAAGCCTCTCCAGTGCCCTTGAGTGAGGCCCTATGTGCCGATGGGGCTCCCAGTGCCTCTGTAGCCGGTTCCCTGTCGGTAACTTCCGGGGGCGGTCGGTCTTCCATGACCGAAAAGCTTCTTCCTGGATGATCCGCAGCTATCCGTAGGTGTCCCGGGGCCCACGGCCAGCAACCCGGCGCATCCCCTTTTTCCAGCTGGGGGCCGAAGGGCCAAGGACTTGGATGACGGTGACCACTCCGGGCCCAAGCTTCTCGTCGAAGGTCTTGAGCAGGCTGTGGCTCAGGAGCCGGACCTGGGTCGCCCACGCAGTCGAATCACATCTGACCACGACGGTCGTGTCCTCGAAGCTTTCCGGCGTGCAGTGGGCATTGATTTGCGGTCCCACCAATTCGGTCCACCGGGACATCACCGATCCAACGGCCACCGGGGATGTCCACCCCCTATCACGGACCATTCGTCCGAACACCGTCCCGATGCCCTGTGGATCCCGGCCGTCCTCGTAGGAGACACCAGTGGGTGAACGGCGCCGCATCTCCCGGGCCTGCGCGCTACGTTCTCCTGCCCGCCGGGCCCTGGCTGCATCTATCCTGACTTCTCCCCGGGCCACGGCATTCTGACGCATGCGATTCAACATGGTCCGGGCAGCATCGAATTCCGCCGGCCCTTCCCCGGGGGTCTTATCGGCCGGGCTCATGCCGATACCGTTCCTGGACCCACGGTCAGCACCCGCCCACCCAACTCATCCGGGACGTCGCCGACGACCGCGGCCGTCACGATGACCTGTTCGGCGTCGGCGACCACCGCCGCCAATTTTTGTCGCCGTGAAAGGTCGAGCTCGGCGAACACGTCATCAAGGATGAGGATCGGCTTCGCACCGGGTCGCGCGTCGTCTTCACACAGGGCACGGTAGACCGCCAATCGAAGCGACAGGGCGAGGGACCACGTTTCACCATGGGAGGCATATCCCTTGGCCGGCGCCTGTCCAAGACCGAGAACCAGATCATCCCGATGTGGTCCAACCAGAGTCAGTCCCCGTTCGAGTTCCTTCTTGCGCTGGGACCCCAAGGACGCCAGGAAGGCCTCGTGGAGCTCCTCCAGATCGAGCTCGGCCAGCGGGCTGCGTTCCCCGGCGGCCAGCGGTTGCTCCCCGTTGTTGTCTTCGGCGGGGAGGACACCACCAACCGTGGACGTATAAATAACCGTGGCGGGTTTCGAGCCGTCCGTCAGCCCCGCATAGGCATCCGAAATATGTCCTTCGATGGTGGCCACGACATCCAACCGACCGCGCAACAGTTTTGCCCCGGCCGATGCCAGATGCTGATCCCACACGGCAAGCGTGGCTTCATGGGAGGTGGACAATCGTCCAGACGAACGGGCCGATTTCAGCAGGGCATTGCGTTGTTTAAGGACGCGTTCGTAGTCGGACCTCGTGGCGGCTTGATGGGGCTGCAAGGCAACCAGGACATCATCGAGATAGCGCCGGCGTTCCGAGGGATCCCCCTTGACCAATGCCAGGTCTTCGGGCGCGAACAGCACGGTTCTCACTATGCCCAGGATCTCGCGGGCCCTGACGGGGTTGGCCCGGTTGATTCTCGCCCGATTGGTCTTCCCCGCCGTGATTTCCAGTTCAAGCCCCACCGCCTGCTCCCCCCGATGGATCCGGGCCCGAACCAGAGCCTGGTCGGCATCGAAATGAATCAAGGGAGCATCATTGGACACCCGGTGTGAGGACAACGAAGCCAAATAGCCCAAGGCTTCGGCAATATTGGTCTTCCCCACGCCATTGGGACCAGCGAAGACCGTCGTGCCCGGAGCGAGTTCGAGGTCGATTTGGCGATAGGAACGGAAGTCGGTCAGGGAAACATGAGAAACGTACAACTGCTGATGTCCCGCTTATTCGCCCGGCCGGCGCACCGCGTGTCCGCCGAACTGGTTCCGCAGGGCGGCAACCATCTTCATTGCCGGTGCATCTTCTTGCCGCGAGGCAAACCGGGCAAAGACCGAAGCCGTAATGGCGGGGGCAGGAACCGCATTGGCGATGGCCTCTTCAACGGTCCAACGGCCTTCTCCTGAATCCTCTACATAGCCGGCGATGTCCTTGAGTTCCGGGTCTTCCTTCAAGGCCTTGACCAGCAGATCCAGCAACCACGAACGGATGACCGTTCCTTGCTGCCAGGCACCGAACGTTCCGGGGACGTCTTTGATGATCTCCTTCGCGGCAAGGAGCTCATAGCCTTCGGCGTAAGCCTGCATGATGCCGTATTCAATGCCGTTGTGGACCATTTTCGCGTAATGCCCAGCGCCGATGTCGCCGACGTGGACGAAACTCTCGGATCTGGTTCCCTCCGGCCTCAACGCATCAAAGAGCGGAAGAAGTTCCTCGATGTCCTCCGGAGCACCGCCGGCCATGAGCCCGTAGCCGTTCTCCAGGCCCCAGACGCCACCTGAAACGCCGCAATCCACAAAGCGTATGCCGCTTTTGGCCAGGTCGGTGCCATGGCGGATGTCGTCGCTGAATCGGGTGTTTCCGCCGTCAACGACCAGATCGTCCTCCCCCAGTTTTCCCGCGAGCTCCGAGACAACCGCATCGGTGACGGCCCCTGAGGGAACCATGATCCACAGGACTTTACGATCCGGCAGCAGGGCCAGTAGTTCATCGACGGATCCGACATCGGTCACGTCGGGGTTCCGATCGTACCCAGTGACGTCGATTCCACCCTGGCGAAGGCGGGCCCGCATGTTGTAGCCCATCTTGCCCAAGCCGATCATTCCGATGTGCATGGCATCCTCCTCGATAGTGGAATCCCCGGTCGGTGGATTGGCCTTAGTTTGGAAGTCGTACCGGCATGACCAGGTAGCGGTAGTCGTCCTCGTCGTTTCCGTCGAGTGCCTTTTGGGCGGTCATCATCGCCGGTTTGGGGGCGGTGGTGAACGAGAACCGAACGAACTCCGTGTTGAAGGCATTCAAGCCCTCGCTCAGGTACGCGGGATTGAACGCCACCGTGATCTCTTCGCCTTCAAGCTGGGCCTCGATGGCTTCTTCGGCCTGTGCGTCTTCGCCCGTACCGGCATCAAGGGCCAGCTGGGAATCGGTGAAGGCCAGTCGAACGGGTGTATTCCGTTCTGCAACGACGGCGACGCGACGCACTGCTTCAACCAACTCGTGGGTGCGGACCGTCGCATGGATGGGGGTGTTCTCCGGGAACAACGACCTGATCTTCGGGTAATCGCCGTCGACCAGGAGTGAAGTCGTGCGTCGGCTACCGCTTTCGAAACCAATGAGGTCGCTGTTCTCTCCGAGGGCGATCTGCAACTCCCCGGCACCGCCAAGGGTCTTGGCGACTTCGTTGAGCGTCTTGGCCTTCACCAGGGCCGAGGTTGAGATGCCGGGAGTTGTGGGCTTCCAATGAACCTCACGCATGGCCAGACGGTAACGGTCGGTGGCCAGGAAAGTGATCAGGTCATCCTCGATCTCCATCTTCACACCCGTGAGGATCGGCAGTGTGTCGTCCTTTGAGGCGGCGACGATGACTTGGGCGATGGCCTCGGAGAAGGCTGCCCCGTCCACGACACCGGCGATTTCCGGCAGGACCGGTAGTTCGGGGTAGTCGGCCACGGGCATGGTCGCCAGGTGGAAACGGCTACGGCCACAAGTGACGGTGACCTTGGAGCCTTCCGTTTCGATGGTGACGGTCGACTGGGGCAGGCTTCGGCAGATCTCAGCCAGCAGTTTGCCTGAAACAAGAATGGTGCCGGGAGTGGAGACTTCCGCCGCGATCTCCAAATGAGCAGAAATTTCGTAATCGAAACCGGCGAAGGAGACCACCGAGTCTCCCGCATTGATGAGGATCCCCGAGAGGACCGGCGAGGGAGGCCGCTGTGACAGCGAACGGGCGGTCCAGGACACGGCATCTGCCAGAACGTCCCTTTCAACACTGAACTTCACGTAGTGATCCGCCTTTCACAGCTTTTGGTGACAACTTTCCGGTGCAAGCTTAGCCCGAGTCATCAACGTGGGCATACTGCCCCGGTGGGATCTGTGCTCAGCAGGCCAGAGTGGTCGGGAACGGGAACTTGTTATCTGGATTCTTCTAGAAAGAGGGATTAGTAGTGTTAATAACCCTTGTGGATACTGTGGATAACCATGTCCCGCGTGTTCGTCTCGGGCTTTAAGGCTGTTCACAACTTGTGGGTTCCCATCGTGTGAAGTCCAACGGGCCGGTGGATAAAAACTATTGGTATTTCGGGGGTCCACAGGAATCCTGTAGTTATCCGCAGAAGAACCTAGTCGTCCACTTAATTATCCACAGACTTATCCACAAGCGTTCATATCGCTGGAAACTCGGGCTTCCTAGCCCTCGCGCTGTTGTTGCTTGATGCGGTTGGTCAGTTCGGTCACCTGATTGAAGATCGCCCTGCGCTCTGCCATGAGTTCCCTGATCTTGCGGTCCGCGTGGATCACGGTCGTATGGTCACGCCCTCCGAGTTCCGCCCCGATTTTTGGAAGCGACATGTCGGTGAGCTCACGCAGTAGATACATCGCGATCTGTCGCGCGGTCACCAGGGTGCGTGTCCTGGATTTGCTGTTGAGTTCCTCGATGCTGAGATTGAAGTAGTCAGCGGTCTGGGCGATGATCGCGGCCGGCGTGATCTCCTGGGCTCCCTCGTCCGTGATCAGGTCCTTGAGTACTTGCTCGGCCAATGTCAGGTCCACGGTCTGGTTGTTCAAGGAGGCAAAAGCCGTCACGCGGATCAGGGCGCCTTCGAGCTCGCGGATGTTCGTTGAAATCTTCGAGGCGATGTACTCCATGACATCGTCCGGCGCCGAAAGTCCCTCTGCGGTGGCCTTTTTGCGCAGGATAGCGATCCTGGTTTCCAACTCAGGGGGCTGGATGTCGGTCAACAGTCCCCATTCGAAACGCGAGCGCATCCGGTCTTCAAAACCCGCCAGTTGTTTCGGCGGTAGATCCGAGGTGATGACGACTTGCTTATTGTGGTTGTGCAACGCGTTGAATGTGTGGAAGAACTCCTCCTGTGTCGCATCCTTGTTCGCCAGGAACTGGATGTCGTCGATCAGGAGGATATCGACGTTGCGGTACGTCTGCTTGAAGCTGGCGCCCTCGTCGTCGCGGATGGAGTTGATGAAGTCGTTGGTGAACTCTTCGGAGTTCACATATCTGACCCTGATGCCGTTGTACAGATGTCGGGCGTAGTGGCCGATGGCGTGGAGCAAGTGGGTCTTGCCCAACCCGGAATCCCCATATATGAACAGCGGGTTATATGCCTTGGCGGGTGCTTCAGCGACCGCCACGGCGGCGGCGTGGGCGAAGCGGTTCGATGAGCCGATCACGAAGGTATCGAAGATGTATTTGGGGTTCAGGCGACCGAACTCCTGGGAATTCGAGGGCGGGGAAGGTTGGGGACGGTGGTCGCTCATCCGTTCCTTGGCCACCGGAGCCGGCTCGGGCTTGCTGGGCTCCGGCTCCGTGTCCGGGACCAGATCGGCATCAATGCTGAAGGCACAGAGGATGTCATCCTGGAAGACCTGGCGTAGTGCCGCGTCGAGGGAATTCTTCAGTTGGGTTTGGAGAACTTCGCGGGTCAATTCATTGGGCACGGCCAACAGCAGGGTGGTGCCGATCAAGCCGAGCGGCCGGGCATGCACCACGAATCCGCGCTGGCGGGGGGTGACCCGATCGTCTTGTTCGAGTATCCGAACGACTTGACGCCAGGAGCTGCCGACACTGTTGGATTCGTCTGTGCTCATTGCGATCTCCCCCTTCAAGGTGGGCCGGTCCGGTGATAGGTTTCCGCTGGCCCGCACCCTAAGCGAAAGACGACCAACGAGTTTCGATTCTAGCCGTCATCCACAGCGTTATTCACAGTCCGTGGATAACTGCGAAGTATTGGCGAGCAGCCGCGCAAGTCCAATGAATTGCTGCGGATAACTACCATGAGCGCGATCGAGGACGATGGCCGGTAGCGGGAAATCACCCAAATGCCTTGTTCGTTGTCCACAACTGTGGATTAATGAAGACGAAGTTATTCACAGCCCGGTAGTCGGATGTCCGAGGTATCCGCCGCGTGCCGGTTTGACCTTGCTACCACGCGTCGCCTATCGTAGTTTAGTCCTGTGTGTGTGCTTTGGGACCCTGCAATCCGTCCGCTTACGCGGGATTCGGGCCAGGCAACCCAATGTGCCACATGAAATACGAGCGTCAGCCTGTTCTTCCCCCTTGTAGCAACGGGTTAAGGCGCATCCTTTGATCGTCTTGGAGTTACTACTGTGAGCAAGCGGACTTTTCAGCCGAATAACCGCCGTCGTGCCAAGAAGCACGGCTTCCGTCTTCGTATGCGCACCCGTGCAGGTCGCGCCATCATGTCAGCACGCCGGTCCAAGGGCCGCACCGAGCTGTCTGCATAGCATCGAGCCATTCCTGCGGACCGCGCGTGGGTGACGTGAGCATGTTCCCCGACGGAGTCGGATACTGACCATGTTGCCCATGAGACACCGTCTGCGCGCAGCCGCGGAATTCTCTGCCACCGTACGTTCCGGCGCCCGTTCTGGGCGCCGGAACGTCGTGCTATATGCACGCTTGCGGCCTGAGGCCGATCATGCCGAACCCACGCGGTTCGGTTTTATCGTGTCCAAGGCCGTCGGGAACGCGGTGACCCGCAATCTCGTTAAAAGGAGGTTGAGGGCCGTCGCGGCACAGGAACTTCCCTCACTGGCGTCAGGATACGACGTCGTGGTGCGAGCCCTTCCCGCTTCGGCTCAGGCCACATGGGCGGGTTTATCCGCGGATGCGCGCCGAGCGTTGGACAATTCGTGCCAGCAAGCAGCCGAGCTGAAGACGGAGAGCAGAAGAAGGAGGCATTCGGTTGGCTGAAGTCCCTTCAGATGCTGGTCCCGGACCCCTTCGCTGGCTCTGGGATCTTCCCCGGAACCTCTTGATCCTCTTGATCATGGGGTATCGGAAGGCAATCTCGCCCTTATACGGGGACGTCTGTCGATACTTTCCCAGTTGCTCGGCGTACGGCCTGGAAGCGGTCACCGCACATGGAGCCGTCAAGGGCAGCGCGTTGGCTTTTTGGCGCGTCCTTCGCTGCAATCCATGGAGTCACGGCGGCATCGATCATGTCCCTGCAGGATCCAGGATTTGGCCAGAAGGCAGAACCCCCAAGATCATGGTGTTGAATCATCCGCCGATTCCCGCCGACGATGATGCCGCGGATGCGGCTCGAGGAGCATAACCGGAAATGAACTTCCTAGACACACTTCTGTGGCCATTCACCCAAGTGGTCTCATGGATCCTTCGGGCCTTCCACGCGATCTTTACTTTCGTGGGCATGGATCCCGATTCGGGGTGGACCTGGACGTTGTCCATCATCTGCCTGGTGTTGCTCATTCGTACTGCACTGATCCCTGTGTTCGTAAAACAGATCAAGGCCCAGCGGGCGATGCAGGTCCTCCAACCCGATCTGAAGAAGCTGCAGGCTAAATATAAGGGTAAGAAGGACCAGCTCTCGCAGCAGGCCATGATTGCCGAACAGCGGGAGCTGTTCAAGAAGCACAAGACGAACCCGTTGGCTTCCTGCTTGCCGATTCTGGTGCAGATGCCGTTCTTCTTCGCCCTCTTCCGAACACTGAACAACGCTTCGCATGCCAGTGATCAAGGGGAAAGCGTCGGGGCATTGTCCGTCAACCTGGTGCGTAGCTTTGACGGGTCGACTATTTTTGGCGCCGGCCTGTCGGAAACCTTCCTCGGAACGGTGAATTCTGGGGCCCCGAAAGTCTCCGTCATCATCACTGCGATCGTGATGATCATCGCGATGTCTGCGAGCCAGTTCACGACGCAGCGACAGATCATGACCAAGAACATGACGAAGGAAGCCCTCCAGGGCCCCTTCATGCAGCAGCAGAAGATGATGATGTACATCCTGCCGCTGGTGTTCGGCATCGGCGGCATCAACTTCCCCATCGGTGTACTGATCTACTGGACCGCCACGAACGTCTGGACGCTGGGGCAGCAGTTCTACGTGATCCGCAACAACCCGACACCCGGCTCCCAAGCGGCACGCGAACTCAATGAACGTCGTGCAGCTAAGGGTCTTCCGCCTCTCGGGCAGAAGAAGACCGACGAAGTGGTCGAAGCCGAGGTCATCGAGCCCAAGGGACAGCGCGAGCAACCGCAGCGCAAGAACAGGAAGAAGAAGTAGACGATGAGTGCCGACGATGTGAACGCCACCGACACGGTCGAGAACACCGTGGATGAGACGAAGCCTTCCATGCAGGCGATGGACCAGACCGCAGATGCGCCGAACCGTGCTGAGGAAGAGGGGGACATCGCCGCGGACTATCTCGAGGAATTGCTCGATATCGCCGATCTGGATGGTGATCTCGACATCGAGATCAGGAATGGTCGGACCTATATCTCCATCGTCAGTGAAGAAGCCGAAGACGAATCCCTGAAGGACCTGATCGGTCGTGACGGGGAAGGCCTAGAAGCCCTCCAGGAACTGTCCCGTCTCGCAGTTCTCTCGGCGACGGGCAATCGTTCACGGCTCGTTCTGGATATTGCCGGATACCGCGATGGTCGGGCAGGCGAATTGAAGAAGATCGCCGAAGAGGCCGTGGCGAGCGCCCGCGAAAGCGGTGAGGACATTGCGCTGGATCCTATGAGCGCTTATGAACGAAAGTTGGTTCATGACGCGGTCGCCGATCTCGGATTGCAAAGTGAATCCGAGGGCGAAGGAAGCCGCCGACATATCGTTGTATCACTGGGCGACGCCTAACCCTACGGCGAGTTCGACCTTACCGAAGCCAGGAACAGGAGCGTTGTGATTCAGGAAGTACAGCCCAGTGAAGCGGAATTGAGGGCGGCGCAGGCCATATTCGGAGATCGTTTGCCTTTGGCCGAAAGGTACGTTCAGCACCTTGCCACCACCGGGATGGAACGTGGCCTCCTCGGCCCGCGGGAAGTGCCTCGTCTCTGGAGTAGACACGTGTTGAATTGCGCGGTGGTCGCCGAGCTCATTGCTGAAGGGGCAGAGGTTGCCGATGTGGGAAGTGGCGCAGGGTTGCCCGGCCTGACCTTCGCGATTGCTCGTCCCGACCTGTCGTTGACTTTGATCGAACCCCTTGAGCGGCGTTGTATCTGGCTGAACGAAGTAGTGGAGGACCTCGGGTTGGAAAACGTCACCGTGTACCGTTCCCGGGCCGAACAGGCGGTGGAGCACATCAACGCGGATGTGGTCACCGCTCGCGCCGTGTCTGCATTGGGCAACCTGGCCGGGCTCACGATCCCCCTGCTGCATGGACGGGGCGAGGTGTTGGCGATCAAGGGTCGTAGTGCAGCGGAGGAAGTCGATAAGGCAGCCAAGGTCCTGCGAAAACTTGGCGCCAGGGAAACTGAAGTCCTGACCGTGGGAGATTCGTTGCTGGAGGAAACCACGACCGTAGTGAGGATCAACGTCGGTACCGCGTCCTGACCGGTAGGCTGTACTGGTGGCGAACTCGTCATGGATGTGGTGAGGAGAAGCGACCATGAATGGCACGGAGGTCTTAACAGGCCCCACCGAGTGGCTTCAGCACTCGACCGGCACACTGCCACCAGTAGAGCAATCGTATTCGGTTGTTTCTTACGTTTCACGTGAAACGTGGTTCTGCCGGTATGGAGCTAGCCGTGCACTTCACGCCCAGCCCTGGAGGACGGCAGCATCAAGCAGCAAGAAGAATTTCAGTCGGAAGCGAAGGCACCGGTTCGGAACATGATGGACAGCATCGACGAGAGCACCCCGCTGGCAAGCCAGCTGGCCAACGAAACCAAGCGTCGCGAGAAGCTCAGCGGGACGACCTTGCCCAAGCCCGATAGCACGCGGTACCTGACGGTCAGCAACCAAAAGGGTGGCGTCGGTAAAACCACTACGACCGTGAACATCGCTGCGGCGTTGGCGAAGGCCGGCATGAATGTCCTGGTGGTTGATATCGATCCACAGGGCAATGCCTCCACTGCCTTGGGAATTGATCACCACGCCGAAGTGGACAGTATTTACGACGTGCTGATCAACGATGTTCCGCTGGGTGATGTCTTGGCGCCATGTCCGCAGTTCCCCAATCTCTTGGTGGCCCCGGCGACGATCCACCTGGCTGGCGCGGAGATCGAGTTGGTATCGCTCGTGGCCCGGGAGCAACGACTTCGCAGGGCCTTGGACCAGTACGCCAAAATGCTGGAAGATCAAGGGGCCGAACGAATCGACTATGTCTTCGTGGACTGCCCTCCCAGTCTTGGGTTGCTGACGGTCAATGCCTTCGTTGCCGCGCAGGAAGTGCTTATTCCGATCCAATGCGAGTACTACGCACTCGAGGGCCTGAGCCAGCTGCTCAGCAACATTGAACTGATCCAAAAGCACTTGAACTCAGATCTGGTTGTTTCCACGATACTTTTGACGATGTACGACGGCCGGACCAACCTGGCATCACAGGTTGCGGATGAGGTGAGGGAGCACTTCCCGAACCAGGTCCTCCAGGCATTGATTCCCCGGAGTGTCAGGATTTCAGAGGCTCCGAGCTATCAGCAGACGGTCGTCACTTATGACCCGAGCTCAACGGGTGCGCTGTCCTATCTGGAGGCAGCCGCGGAGATCGCCGAACGGGGCGTCAGCGGCTCCTGAAGCTCTTGGTTGCCAGTAGACTCTTGGTAGGTAATTTTGCGCGCACCCGGGCGCGCTGGCAAGGTCGAGAGGACGACGAATGGTTGAGAAGCGGCGCGGTTTGGGACGTGGGCTTGGTGCCCTGATCTCTGGTAGTCCGTCAAACGAGGAAGAAGAGCCCTCTCAGGTTGATAATGGGCTTTCTTCGTCGTCAGAGGGCATTCCTAAGGCGTCTTCACCTGCGGAGACGAGTCATGATGCAGGCCGGCCGAATGGTGCTCTTTCAGCAGTGAACATCGAGAGTGAATCCGATTCCAAGGGATCCAAGGGTTCGTCCACTTCTTCTGTTTCACGTGAAACACCACCAACAAAGAGGAAGAGTAGTTCCTCCAGCCAGGCGACCAGTCCGGGGAAGACCTCTTATGCATCCTCGACACCTGATGATATCGATAAGGGGGCGGCAACACCGCCGAAGACCCCTAAGGAGGCACAGAAGTCGTCGACGCGTCCCAGTTCTACAACGAAGCAGCCTTCACGGAGGAGTCGTCCGGTTGATATGTTCTTCAGCTCAGAGCAGGGAGGGACTGAAGAAGGAAAGCCGGGCGATGAGATCGCTGATTCTGATCGCAAGCCAGCCACACCCAGGAACCGCCGTGTAGCTGTTCCGAACGTGCTCGGTAACGTGCGGACCTCGCGTGATCCAGCAACCGATCCCTCCGATCAGGCGGTAGGGTCCAGAGGACCAAATACCGATGAGGAAGCTGAATCTCGGAAGGGTGTTGCTGACGATAAGTCCTCGACGGCAGGTGAGTCTCGATCTTCAGAGGACGATGTTTCACGTGAAACGCTGGTCGCGGTACCCGGGGCGACGTTCGCGGAAGTGTCTGTCGCGAGCATCCACCCGAACCGTAAGCAGCCACGTACCGTCTTTGATGATGATGACATGGCTGAACTCG
The DNA here is from genome assembly GCF_052377615.1 of Arthrobacter sp. AOP36-A1-22. Lineage (NCBI taxonomy): Bacteria > Bacillati > Actinomycetota > Actinomycetes > Micrococcales > Micrococcaceae > Arthrobacter > Arthrobacter sp. AOP36-A1-22. The sequence continues at coordinate 32,205 of NZ_JBQSWX010000020.1, read as the reverse complement.
TGCACTCGATTCGCGAAGTCGGACTTCTGCAGCCGATCGTGCTGCGTCCATCGGATGAAGGTGGAGATCAACTCTATGAGCTCGTCATGGGTGAACGGCGTTGGCGTGCTGTCCAGGAAGCCGGCCTGACGACCATCCCGGCAATCGTGCGGGAGACGTCGGATACCGCACTACTGCGAGATGCGCTGTTGGAGAACCTACACCGTGCGCAGTTGAATCCCCTGGAGGAGGCGGCGGCTTATCAACAACTCATGCAGGAGTTCGACTGTACTCAGGATGAATTGTCTGAGCGTATTGGTCGTTCCCGGCCACAGATCTCCAACACTATTCGTCTGATGCGACTGCCTGCCCTGGTTCAGCGACGGGTTGCTGCCGGTGTGCTATCCGCAGGTCATGCTCGTGCCCTCCTCGGACTTGAAGATGTCGCGGATATGGAGCGACTAGCGCAGCGTATCGTCAACGAGGGTCTCTCGGTCCGGGCGACGGAAGAGATCGTAGCGATGAATGATGGTCTGCGGCGCAAGCCGAAGGAAAAGGCTCCGCGTTCGACTGCACGGCACGAAAGACTCGATTATTTGGCCAATTCGTTGTCAGATCATCTGGAAACCAATGTCAAGATCAGCCTCGGAGCAAAAAAGGGTCGCGTCAGCATCGAATTCGGCTCGGTCGATGATCTGAATCGAATCATGGGAGTCATAGCGCCATCTGCTGAGCAGTAGTGTTCGTCAGTCGAGCGGGTGGGTTTCACGTGAAACCCACCCGCTTCTTTTATCCCCGCCCGGCCGTAGTTCCGAAAAACTTGTAGACAGTCCCCTGTCAGAGTAGGCACGGAGTCGGAAAAGGGAACCAAGTGAGCGCTCTCGTCCGACAAAATCCATAAATCCTATGTTTCACGTGAAGCGCGACCGTATTCGGGAGCCCGGTAGTAGCTATTGCCTGGGTGCGTTCAAAGGACGCGGGGTATCAGTTGAAGCCAAATCAATGATCTTGGCGTCGTGTACGGCCGATTCACTGACGCGACCATCCGAGCCGTTGACGCAACGATGTTCCACGTGAAACGTGGACTGCAGCCTCACGCCTTTGATGTGGTGGTGGGCTGGACTACGACCGTACTCTTGAGACTCGATTAGTTATCAATGTCCCCATCGACGCGACTGGTTCGACCCGAGTTATTGAGTGCCTGATTCGCACGTCGCCTGGGCGTGAGCGACCGCCGGAGACTTCGTTATCCCCAGAATATTAACAATGTGCATATCTTGTGGATAAGTTATGACGCTTGCACGAGATTCATGCTTGGAGGATGTTCCACGTGAAACGATGGTTCGAGGTGGATGGTCGCTCGACGGGTTCGGATGAGGGCCCTGGATCGTGGAATCAGTGAAATTCATCCATTGCATCTCTCGTGACCGGACCGACCAGGAATCCATAGAAAGTTGGTTCGGTGAGCGCGTTGATGAGAAATCATTTACTGAAAAGGAGAGAAGAGACAAACGCAACTGATCCCGTTGGTATCGAGGGTCTTTGGGCCCGGTCTTGAGGGATCCAGTGCTGGTCCCGCGTCTGTTGGGTCCCCCGGACAGGCTGGGAACACCGGGATACTGCGTCAGATAGTGATGCATTGAGCGCGGTGGATGTCCTATGGCACCGTCGTCGGCTGCTGTTGACGGAGCAGGGCGTCTGAGGGGGTAGTTTGACCATGGCGCGAACGGAGTTTCCTGGAGCCAGGGGGACGGCGCCCGGCGGAGCCCCCGGCGTGAGCAGTGGTCCGAAGGGGTCCAGTGACGTGGTGGGGAAGCTTCTCGCCGTCCTCCGAGCATCCGCGGGAAGGACCCGCGGTCCGCACCGGGCATAAAAACGGGGCCGCCTTCCATGTTGCATGGTAGGCGGCCCCGTTTCGGTCGTGGAGTGCCGGCGCATTGCCGGCTGCGTCCTTCTAGAGGAAGGCCGCGAACTCCTGCTCAAGCGCCTGCTTGGGCTTGGCACCAATGGAACTGGCCACGTGTTCGCCCTTGTCGAAGACATAGACCGCCGGGATGCTGGTGATGCCGTACTTTGCGGCAATTCCGGGGTTGTCATCGACGTTGACCTTGACCACGTCGACCTTATCGGCGTGCTCTGCGGCGATCTGGTCGAGAATGGGCGACAGCTGGCGGCAGGGCCCACACCATTCGGCCCAGAAGTCCACGATGACGGGCTTCGGTGCATCCAGCACGTCGGCCTGGAAGGAGCTGTCTGTAACGTCCTTTGCCTGACTCATGATTGGTCGTCCTTTCCGAGGGGGAGTTCTAGTTGGAAACTGCTGCGGCTTGCTCTGTCGGGACAGGCAGACCTGAGAGATAGTGTTCGACGTCCAGTGCTGCCACACAGCCCGAGCCGGCGGCAGTGACGGCCTGACGGTAGGTCGGGTCGATGACGTCACCGGCGGCGAAGACGCCTGGCAGGCGCGTCTTTGACGTCCGGCCCTCCACGGCAATGGTGCCTTCCGCCGTGACGGGCAACTGGTCCTTGACCAGTTCGGTCCGCGGATCGTTGCCGATGGCAACGAATACGCCGGTCACCTCGAGCTCGGACTCACTGCCGTCCAGGAGATTGCGGAGTTTCAGGCCGGTGACCTTTTCGGCGCCCAGCACATCATCGACTGCGGAGTTCCACACGAATTCGATCTTCGGGTGGGCCAAGGCGCGGTCCGCCATGATCCGTGAAGCCCGCAACTCATCGCGCCGGTGGATCACGGTGACCTTCGAAGCGAACTTCGTAAGGAAGAGCGCCTCCTCCATGGCGGAGTCGCCTCCGCCCACGACGGCGATCTCCTGTTCACGGAAGAAGAAGCCGTCGCAGGTGGCACACCATGACACACCGTGTCCGGAAAGCCGCTTCTCGTTCGGCAAGCCCAATTCACGATAGGCCGAACCGGTGGAGATGATGACGGCGCGGGCGCGGTAGACCTCGCCACTGGCCAGGATGACGGTTTTGATGTCACCCTCCAAGTCGACGGTGGAGACGTCTTCGTACTGGATCTCCGCGCCGAAGCGCTCGGCTTGGGCCTGCATGTTGTCCATGAGGTCCGGTCCGAGGATTGCCTCACGGAATCCGGGGAAGTTCTCGACGTCAGTGGTGTTCATCAGCTCGCCACCGGCGGTGACGGATCCGGCCACCACGAGCGGGGCCAGATTGGCCCGTGCCGTGTAGACGGCTGCCGTGTACCCGGCGGGTCCTGAACCGATGATGATGACGTCGCGAACGGCATCGGGTGTATCTGTTGCCACGCGGTGTGTCCCTCCCTCTCAGCCCGTGGGGTCTCGCAGGTGCGATGCACGGGGTTTTGATGATCTCTTGCCCTGCACAACGAAGCGGTGCAGGGCTCTATTCCCTCGGTGGTGCTAGGACACCTTGATCTCCGCGACCTGCAGCCCGTAGGGGCGGGAGCTATTGGATGTCGTGGCCAAACGGGGAAGCTCGTTGATGTTCAAGAACACGTATTTGCCGGTCACCTTCTGGTCATCGTCCCCGGCGACGGGAACGGTGACCGTGGGGCCGGTGAAGGATCCCGAGGTGACTTCAGTGGCCGAGCCCAGGTCGTCGGAATCACCGACGCTGATCTGGAAGGCCCCGCCGGTGCCATTGAGCCCCGACAATTCGACCTCGGAGATCGTGGCCTCCTCCTTCAGCTCGACCACCAGGATCATGTTGGAGGCGAAGCCGCCAAACTGCGGGGTGGTGAAGGAATAGGAACGGTACAAACTGCCCTGGTTGCCATCGATGGCGTTGGACAATGTGGAGTCCGTTTCGGAGTTCAACTCCTGGTTGCCGGGGACGACCCGGGAAATCCCGGTGACCTCGGGGGTGGCCGCCGCCTCGGGGGTCGCTTCCTGGGACTCGGCCTTCTTGGAGGAAGCCTCCTGCGAGGAGGCTGCCTGGCTGGTTTCCGCGGCCGTCTTGGGAGCGTCGTTGGAGCCCAACGTGTTGAAGGCGATCACGACCGCGACGACCAGCACCACCACCAGCAAGGCACCGACAAGCAGGCGGCTGAGGCCACCTCCTGCGGCCTTCTCCTCCGGGTCCCCCTCGTCGGCCTCTTCATCGGGGGCGGAGAAGTGACGGGCTCCGGCGGGGAAGACCGCTGCGGGACGTTCGTAGTGTTCCGCTTCGACCGGTTGGCTCTCGTGATCTGCCGTTCCGGCGGCCGCGGCACCCGCTGCCGCCAGGCTGGCGTCGCCGGCATCGTCACCCTGGGGAGCGGGAGTCGAAACATCATCTGCGGGGGTGCCCCAGAGGGAGACCTTCTCCGTTTCACCGGTGGCGTCGTCGTCGGCGGGATCGGGTGAGTCCGTCGGGGACGCGGGGGACGTGGGTGGTATCTGCGGCCGCGGCGGGACATTGGCTGCCGCCGTCGGTGGGGCGGAATCCGTGGGCTCGTGGTCCTCCGCGTCGGTGGCGGCTGCTTCGTCGGCGGCCGCAGCGAACCCTTCGGCCTCTTCGTCCGCCTCGGGGGATGCCGAATCCTTCCGACCACGCCCCCAACGGCTGGTGAACCCGGTCAGCTTCTTGGCGACCCGGCCTCCGACATTGCGCTCTTCATTGGCCTGGAGTTCTTCCCAGTATTCTTCTTCGTCGTCGTAGACTTCCGGTTCCGCGCTGCGCGTGACCCCGAAGATCTCCGAACCCAGCGTGTCGGTGTAGAAGGGTTCGATGAAGGGGGCATCGCGTTGGATGACCAGGTCGAGCAGATCGGCCGGGCTGGCGGTGTTCGTGATGAGGTAGGTGCTGCCGTCGGAGATGCCCAGGTCCAGGACCTGCATGGTCCCGTAACGCTCGCCCGTCGCGATCTCCCGGGCGCTGGTCGCCACCTGGCTCGCGTTCTCCGGTGAAGCCACGAGGATGCTCACCGAACGGTTCAGCACCTGATCCATCCCGCCCAGGACCGCGTCGCCGTCGGCGGAGGTCAAAACCAGTTCGGTGACCTTGTACCGGCCCCCAAGAACGGCTCCGACATCGATGGGCTGCGACACTATTTACTCCCGGGTTTGGTGGTGTGTAGCTGGGCACGCTGCTGCTGTGCTTCGACCATGTTACCGGTGTCCGCGCCCGGCGGGCGGGACATTGTGTCCTAGCGGCGCAACCTTCTGCCCAGGTCCGGGATGCGTTTGGCTGCCCCGCCGATGAAATCGTCCAGTTCCGGCACGTTGGCGGCCTTCAACAACAGCAGGTACACCACGGCCATCACGCTGCCGACGACGGCGATGCTGATCAGGGCGGAGAAGATTGAATCCCAGGCGAATCCGCTGGTGTATCCGCCCATGAACCAGAGCACCAGGGCCCCGACGGCCCCCGAAATGGCGGAGTACCAGCCGATCCGGATATACGTGTTCACGACCTCCCTGGTGCCGTAGTCGCCGTAGCGGCGCACGACCAGGACATGGGCGATCACGGCGGAAATGATGTTCGTGACCCCGTAGAGCAGTGCGATCCCCAAGGCGATCTTGGCCGCCGGCAGGGCCGCGGCCAGGGCGTAGGCGATGAGCACGCCGACGACGGCCATCGAGGATTGGATGATCATCGGCGTCTTGGTGTCCTCCTCGGCGAAGAAGACCCGGATGAGGAAGAAGTGGATGCTCTTGAAGGGCAGACCCAGCGCCGTCAGGAGCAGCAGCTGCCCGATCGCGGCGCCGGCCACCACCGAATACTTCCCGCCGCCGGCGAAGAGCAGGCCCAGGGGTCCGGCCAGCACGATGAAGGCGACCGTGGCGAACACGACGGGCACCGCCGTCGTGCGGAGTCCCTGGGAAAGGGCGGGAGCGACCTTCTCCCGCTTATTGTCGGCGAAGGCCCGTGAGAGTTCATTGAACAGGACGGTGGCCAGCGACAAGGCGAAGATGGAGTGCGGTAGGACGGTGACCAGCTGCATCGCGTTCAGCGCTTGTTCGCCCGGAACGCCCGCCCGTTCCCCCGGGGGCAGGGAGCTGCGCGCGTTCGCCGCGCTGGAAACCAGCCGGGCGTAGATCAACGATGCGACGTTGCCCATGGTCATCGAACCCAGCGTCCAGATCGCCAGCTTCCCGACATGGCGCAACCCCATGCCCCGCCAGTTGAACTTGGGACGGATCCGCAGACCTGAACGGGCCAGCGGAATGAACAGCACGAGCGCCTGGACCACGATGCCCAGGGTCGAACCGCCGGCGATCCAGAGGGTCTGCATCGATGTCCAGTTCGCCAACTGGTCCGGATCGCCGTCGTACTTGCCGAAGGACATCATGAACCCGATGATGACCAGGATCTGCACGACGTTGTTGGCGACCGGCGCCCACATGTAGGCGCCGAAGCGTCCGTGGGCGTTCAGGGCCTGTCCGACGACGGCGTAGACGCCGTAGAAGAAGATCTGCGGTAGGCACCAATAGGCGAACGCGGTGCCCAGGGTGAGCATCGGCTCCGACCAGTCCTTGGTCAGGATGGTGATGATGGGGCCGGCCCCGAGGGTCAACAGCACGGTGAAGGCACCCATGACGACCATGGTCAGCGTGATGAGCCGGCTCGTGTAGTCCGAGCCCTTGTCCGCGGCCCGCGAGGCCTTGATCAGCTGCGGGACCAGCACGACGTTGAAGATGCCTCCTGCCAGCAGCATGAAGATGATGTTGGGGATGACGTTGGCTTTTTCGAAGATGTCCGCCACCATGGCATTCGATCCGATGGCGAAGGCCAACAGGGCCGTCCGGGCGAAGCCCAGACCCCGGGACACAATGGTCCCCGAGGCCATGAGGTGATAAGCCTTGGCGTTCGAACCAGCTTTCCGGTCCGTGGTGGTCTCAGTTGCCATGTTGAGCGAGGACGTCCCGGGCCAATTCCGCGATGCGGCGCTCGTTGGGGAAGGAGAGCTTCCTGCCGAGTTCGGCGATCGGGATCCACGCGACATCCACTGCCTCGTGATCGGGATCGTTGTCGACGGTCAGCTCTCCACCGGTGGCTTCGAGCAGGAAATGGTGGACCGTCTTGTGCACGCGGTAGTTCGTCACGGTGAACCAGTAGTCGATGCTGCCCAGCGGGGCGAGGATCCGTCCGGCGATGCCGGTTTCCTCGTCCACTTCCCGCACGGCGGCCGCTTCATTGGTCTCCTCGCCCTCGGGGTGGCCCTTGGGCAGGCACCATTCAAGCCGGCCACCCCGGTTGTAGCGGGCGATGATTGCCACCGGGAGTCCGGGCAGCGCCGTATCGACGATGACTCCGCCGGAGGAGATTTCCTCGACGGTGGGAAGGGAATGCTGGCCCGGCTGCGCAGACGCCATGGAGGCGTTCAGCGGTGTGCGCTTCGGAGCGCGAGGTACTGGATGGGCCATGGAAACCACTCTATCCATCTTTGCTGTGCACATGTGCCCGCCCCGCGTACGCCGCGCGTCAGGCGCCGGCGGAAAAATCTGACAAGCTTAACGGACTATGCAGCAGCTACCCGCACCATCCGCCCTCAGGACGCTCCTTCCCCCCGTCGTCTTCGAACTGGCCGACCGTTTCACCGCGGCCGGCCACGCCCTGTCCCTGGTTGGGGGCCCGGTCAGGGACCTGTTCCTGGGCCGCGTCTCACCGGACCTGGATTTCACGACCGACGCAGATCCGGACCAGACCCTGGCCGTGGTCGCCGGATGGGCGGACGCCACCTGGGAGGTCGGCCGGGCCTTTGGCACCATCGCCCTGCGCCGTGCCGAACACACGATCGAGGTCACGACCTACCGGGCGGACGCCTATGACCCGGCTTCCCGCAAGCCGGTGGTGGCCTTCGGAACCTCGCTCCAGGAGGACCTGTACCGTCGGGACTTCACCATGAACTCGATGGCGCTGCGCCTGCCCGAGCTGGAACTGGTGGACCCCTACGGGGGTTTCAAGGACCTGGAACAGGGGCTGATCCGCACCCCCGGAACCCCGGCGTCGTCCTTTTCCGATGACCCCCTGAGGATGATGCGGGCCGCGAGGTTCGCCGCCCAGCTGGGGGTCACGGTGGACCCCGAGGTCGAAGCCGCGATGACCGATATGGCGGCACGGATCGACATCATCTCCGCCGAACGGGTCCGCGACGAGCTCATCAAGCTGATGACCGGCCGCCACCCGCGGGAGGGCGTCGACCTGCTGGTGCGCACCGGATTGGCCGACCACGTGCTGCCCGAGGTCTCCGCTCTGCGCCTGGAGGTCGACGAACACCACCGGCATAAGGATGTCTACCAACACTCCCTCCAGGTCCTGGACCAAGCAGCCTCGCTGGAGACCGGAGCGGAGGGCGAGGTGCCCGGACCCGACTTCGTACTGCGCTTCGCCGCGCTGCTGCACGATATCGGCAAACCGGCGACCCGACGCTTCGAACCCAACGGGGCGGTCAGCTTCCGCCACCACGATGCCGTCGGCGCCAAACTGGCCAAGAAGCGGATGCGCGCGCTGCGCTTCGACAACGACACCATCAAGTCGGTGGCCCGCCTGGTGGAACTGCATATGCGGTTCTATGGGTATGGGGACGCCGGCTGGACGGACTCTGCGGTGCGCCGCTACGTCACCGATGCCGGATCGGTGCTGCCACGCCTGTTGCGGCTGACCCGCTCGGACGTGACCACCCGCAACCGACGCAAGGCCGAATACCTGGCCTTCGCCTGCGACGACCTGGAACGCCGGATCGAGGAATTGGCCGAGCAGGAACAGATGGACGCCATTCGTCCCGACCTCGACGGTGGACGGATCATGGAACTGCTGGGGATCGGGCCCGGCCCTGAGGTCGGGCGGGCCTATAAGTTTCTGTTGGACCTGAGGTTGGACCATGGCCCGATGGGGCCCGAGGCCGCGTCGAAGGCGCTGGTCGAGTGGTGGTCCGGGCAGGGACCCGAGCAGGAAACGGACGAGAAGAGGATGAACGATGAGTGAATTGCCGCGCCTATGGCTGGTCCGCCACGGGGAAACCGAATGGTCGCGCAGCGGCCAGTACACCGGGCTGACGGATCTTCCGCTGACGCCCCATGGCGAGGAGCAAGCCCGGGTCGCCGGCGCGAAACTGACCAGCATCCAGCAGGCCGGTACCTCCTTCGACCTGGTGATGACCAGCCCGTCCCAACGCGCCTGGCATACCGCCGAACTCGCAGGATTCCCCGGTGCCGAAGTCGTGGACTACGCCCATGAGTGGGACTACGGGGACTACGAAGGCGTCCGCTCGGCCGAGGTGCGCGAAAGGAACCCCAGCTACCTGATCTGGGATGACGGGGTCCCGGCCGGGGAAACCATCGAGCAGGTCGGGGTCCGCGCCGAGAGGATCGTGCAACGGGTGCGCAGCGAGCTGGCGGATGGCGGGAACGCCGTGCTCTTTTCCCACGGCCACTTCTCCCGCATCCTCGCGGCGACCTGGTTGGGGCTCGGAGCAGGACAGGGACGCCACTTCCTGCTGGGCACCGCGGAAGTCTGCCGGTTGGGCTGGGATAAGAAGACCCCCGCCGTCGAGGCCTGGGGACTGTAACCGCCCGCCGACGAACCCGGCGTGTCGTCGCCGACGCGCCGGGGTCCAGCACGAATCACAGAAAATTTCCGGCCCGGGCTGGCGCTCGAGGCCGATCCCGGGTTAGTTTGTTAACGGTGATTGAGAGATCTCAATGAGATGTTTCGACCCGTGGACCTATTGACCGCCGATGCGCTCGGCCCGTTCACCGAAGGAGGTGGGAATCGTGATGATCATCCAGAACACGCAGGCAGTGGCTACCACTGCGCACGCTGCCGGACCCCGTCATCGTGCCCTGATCCCCGCCCCCGGAACGGCGAACCGCTAGACACCAGCGCAGCTGTTCCAGGCCTCCCCACCCCGAGGTTTCGAACGAAGGAACAGCGATGTCCGCGCAATCCAGCACCACCGGCCCTTCCGGCCCCCGCTCCGCCGAACTCTTCGTCACCGGCCCCGACGTCCTCCGCGCCCGGCCCCTGATGAACGACTCGGCTGCCCGCCAGCCCACCCGCCCCGATGTGTACCGGGGAGGTGAATGACGTGCAGAACAGACGTAGGAAGCCCCTGGGCCCGCAATGGTTGAACACCTTGTATAACCCCGAGCCCAGGACCCGCCTCGAATCCCAGCTCCCCCCGGAAATGCTTTTCCGCTTTCGCTAAGTCGGTACGCCGCCGGTTCATCCGGCCAGATCAGCGACCGACCCCCAGGAGGAAGAGCATGAACGGGTTATCCGCCCCCACCGCAAAGCCCGCCGGCTTCACCGGCGGGCTTTGCCGCTTAAAACGTGGCCCGCGATCCCGGGACGGCGCCATGGATCGCTGGTAGCTTGGGGGTCACCGGCGTGACAAGGTGGTCCGCCGGACGACATGACGGCCGATGGCCGGGAAGGTCCGTGAGCAGATGAGCAGTACCGCCGAGCAACCCGATAGTGCCCCGGAGGCCATGAACGACCTGGCCATTTCCCAGCGGGCGACGTTGAAGCCGATCGAAGAGATCGCCGCAGCGGCCGGCATTCCGGCGGAGGCGCTGGAGAACTACGGGAGGTACAAGGCCAAGATCAATCGGGCCGGGTTGCCCGAGGCCAGCTCGGGTCCGGGACGGGTGGTCCTGGTCAGCGGGATGTCCCCCACCCCGGCCGGGGAAGGCAAGTCCACGGTCACCGTCGGTCTCGGTGACGCCCTGGCCGCCACCGGAACCCGCACGATGATCGCCTTGCGGGAACCGTCGCTGGGGCCGATCTTCGGGATGAAGGGCGGGGCGGCCGGCGGTGGATATTCGCAGGTGCTGCCGATGGAGGACATCAACATGCACTTCACCGGTGACTTCCACGCCATCACCAGTGCCAACAACCTGCTGATGGCCTTGGTCGACAACCACATCCAGCAGGGCAACGAGCTGGGCATCGACCCGCGGCGCATGACCTTCAAACGCGTGATGGACGTCAACGACCGGGCCCTGCGCAGCATCGTCATCGGTCTCGGTGGACCCACCGAGGGAATGCCCCGGCAGGACGGTTTCGACATCACCGTCGCCTCCGAGGTCATGGCGGTCTTCTGCCTGGCCACCGACCTCGACGACCTGCGCGAGCGGCTGGGACGGATGACGATCGGGTACACCTTCGACCGCCGGCCGGTCAGCGTGTCCGAACTCGACGTCCAGGGGGCGCTGACGTTGCTACTCAAGGACGCCATCGAACCCAACCTCGTCCAGACCATCGCCGGGACCCCCGCACTGGTCCACGGCGGCCCCTTCGCGAACATCGCCCACGGCTGCAATTCGGCCATCGCCACCAACACCGCCCGCCGGCTGGCCGACGTGGTGGTCACCGAGGCGGGTTTCGGCGCCGATCTGGGGGCCGAGAAGTTCATGGACATCAAGGCGCGCTATGCGGATTGCCCGCCGTCCGCCGTGGTGCTGGTGGCCACCATCCGGGCGTTGAAGATGCATGGGGGAGTCCCCAAGGATGGGCTGGGACCGGAAAACGTGGAGGCCGTGCGCGGGGGGCTGCCGAACCTGGCCCGGCATGTGCGCAACATCGGACGGTTCGGGCTGGCCCCGGTCGTGGCGATCAACCAGTTCGCCACGGATACGCAGGCCGAACTCGACGCCGTGCTCCACTGGTGCGCCGCCGAAGGGGTCGAGGCGGCAGTGGCCGACGTCTGGGGCCGTGGTGGCGAGGGGGCCGGGGAACTGGCCGCCAAGGTGCTGGCCGCCGTGGAAGGGCCCTCGGACTTCCACCACCTCTATGACCTGGAGCTGCCGGTGGAGGAGAAGATCCGCACCATCGTGCGCGATATCTACGGTGGTGCCGACGTCGAATTCTCGGCCAGCGCGCGCCGGCAACTGGCCGGGATCGTGGAGAACGGGTGGGATTCGCTGCCGGTGTGCATGGCCAAGACCCAGTATTCGTTCTCCGACGACGCGAAACTGCTGGGCGCCCCCGAGGGGTTCACCCTCCAGGTGCGTGAGTTGATCCCCAAAACCGGGGCCGGGTTCATCGTGGCGCTGACCGGGGCCGTCATGACCATGCCGGGTCTGCCCAAGGTCCCGGCGGCGATGCGCATGGATGTGGACGGGAACGGGAATGCCGTAGGACTCTTCTGAGCAGACGACGACGGCGGCCGGCCCCTGTTCAAGGGGCCGGCCGCCGTCGCATTCTGGGCCGTGGTTCCTAGCGCTCGATGTCGCCGCGGATGAACGCCTCGACGCTCTCGTGGGCCGCCTCGTCGTTGAACTGCTCCGGCGGGGACTTCATGAAGTAGGAGGACGCCGAGAGCAGCGGGCCGCCGATGCCGCGATCCAGTGCGATCTTGGCGGCACGGATGGCGTCGATGATCACTCCGGCGGAGTTCGGCGAATCCCAGACCTCGAGCTTGTACTCCAGCGAGACGGGGGCGTCACCGAAGTTGCGGCCTTCCAGGCGCACATACGCCCACTTGCGGTCATCGAGCCAGGCCACATAGTCCGAGGGGCCGATGTGCACGTCGTCGGCGCCGAGCTGTGCCGAGGTGTTGGAGGTGACGGCCTGGGTCTTGGAGACCTTCTTGGATTCGAGGCGTTCACGCTCGAGCATGTTCTTGAAGTCCATGTTGCCGCCGACGTTGAGCTGGTACGTCCGGTCCAGTGTCACACCGCGGTCCTCGAAGAGCTTGGCCATCACGCGGTGGGTGATGGTGGCCCCGATCTGGGACTTGATGTCGTCTCCGACGATCGGCACCCCGGCCGCGGTGAACTTATCGGCCCATTCCTTGGTCCCGGCGATGAAGACGGGCAGGGCGTTGACGAAGCCGACGCCGGCATCGATGGCGCACTGGGCGTAGAACTTCGCTGCCTGCTCGGAACCGACCGGAAGATAGCAGACCAGCACATCGGCGCCGGATTCCTTCAGCGCGGCGACGACGTCGACCGGGGCGGCGTCGGACTCCTTGATGGTCTCGCGGTAGTACTTGCCCAGGCCGTCCAGGGTGTGCCCGCGCTGGACGGTGACGCCGGTGGTGGGCACGTCGGCGATCTTGATGGTGTTGTTCTCGCTGGCGGTGGTGGCCTCGGCGAGATCCAGTCCGACCTTCTTCGCGTCGACGTCGAAGGCGGCGACGATCGAGACGTCCTGGACATGGTATTTGCCGAACTGGACGTGCATCAGACCGGGAATCTTCGTCTCCGGGTCCGCATCCTTATAGTATTCAACGCCCTGGATGAGCGAGGTGGCGCAGTTCCCCACACCAATGATTGCGACCCGAATGGGGTTTCCCGACACAGTGACTCCTACAGCAGAACGGTTCTTGGGCGGCCGAAGGCCACAACGATTCTAAGTGACGCGGCGGCCCGGTTATTCCCGGGTGGTTTGCCCCGGGTCCTTCAGCGGCCGTTCGGGGGGTCGGCGCGGGCCGGGAACCGCCGGTGGGGCAGGCCACGGACCAGGCGCAGGAGGGGCCGTGGAAGCCTGGTGCGCAACCGGTGGTGCAGGGCCATCCGACCGGTGCGGGCCAGGGCCTCCGGGGAGGTCGTCAAGGCGCCTGCCCGGGCGCGCCGGGCCAGTTGTTCCAAGGCCCCGGAGGCCACCGCGTCGGGCGGGTGGAAGTAGTGCTCGGCCAGCCAGGTGGGCTCCGGCCGCAGCACCTTCAACTCCTCCACGTCCTGCAACGACCCGGTCAGCCCGCTGCCGTCGAACACCAGGTTGTAGAGTGCTCGGTTTAGACCGAAATCGGTCAGGACGACGGCGGGAAGACCCCGGTCCACCGCCTCCAGGACGGCGGTGGAGGAAACCGTCACGACCAGGGTCCCCGGCCGCAGCACCGCGGCCATGGCCCCGGTCGCGAACGTGACCTCATCCCCGGCCACCGCGCCGTCGGCGGTCAATCCGGCCCAGAGCCGGTCGTAGGGGTGGGCCTCGCGGTGGGTCTGCGGTTCGCCGTCGCGGGCCCGCAATTTCACGATGACCTCCACCCCGGGGTTCGCCCGGTGCGTGCGGGCCAGTGCCTTCAGGATCCGTTCACGGTCGGTCCGGTGGAACGGGAACTTGGCCTGGGCGGCGAAGACCACCGAGTCCACCGGCGTCGCATCCCTGACCGGTTCCCCGCGCGAGACCAGGAAGGGCAGTCGGGTGGCCAGGACCGGCTGGTCGCTGCCCAACCGGGACAGCACCCCGGAGAAATCCCGGGCCTCGGCCAGTCCATGGGCCAGGAAGAGGTCCCCCAGGGCGCGGAAGTCCATGGCCTTCTCCGTGGCCGGGTAGGCGACCCCGGGCAGGGCGGAGACCAGTGCGGTGTTCCTGCGGCACCCCCGCCGGCGGGAGGCGACCCGGTGGAATAGCTCCTGGACCACCGGGCCCGTGGCGGCACCCAACACCACATCGGCGGAGTCGAGCAGGGGCCCGAGGCGATGCAACGGGAGGACGGTGGTGGGCCCTGCCCCGTCCAGGAAGGTCCCGGCGACCGCGCCGGCCCGCTGTTCGGTCGTCGGCAGGAGGGGGGTGCGGGCCAGGACCACCCGGCGGTCCCAGCCGGGGCCGAGGGCATCGACGCTCGCGCAGGCGAACTTGAAGTACGAATCGCTATCGGCCACGGCGAGGATGCGGGGCGGGGCCTGCGGCGGGATGCTCACGAGCCCGGCTCCTCCACGGACGTCCCCAGGTGGGCGCGCAGGGCGGGGGAGGCGGCATCGGTCCACCAGTGTCCGGGGATCGGCTGTCCGGTGATTGCTACCTGCCGCGGACGCAACAGCAGGCGCAACGAGGGCAGCACCGTGGAAGGCAGGGCGGTGACCCGCTGCCCCCGGCGCAGGCCGCGCAGGCGCATTTCCACCGGGATGGTGTTCGGGTGCACGGTGATCAGCGGGTGCCGGGCCAGTTCGGCCAGGAACCCCGGGTCCTCGCGACGGTGCGGGAAATAACCGACCGGTCCGTCGCCGGTCTGGTCCAGGACCCAGGACAGGTACGGGGCGCGACCGATCAGTCCGTCGGCGGCCAGGGCCGACCCGACGACGATCGTGGGCTCGAGGAACCGTTCGGTCACCGGTTGGGTGCCCAGCCATTCGAACCGGTGATGCTCCAGATGCCCGCCGAGCTGACGGAAGGCCTGTTCGACCCCGTGGCTGATCGGCAGGGCGGTGCAGGCCAGCAGCCGCCCCTGGCGGGCCAGGGCGCGGAGGCGATACCAGCTGGCCACCCCCAGGGCGTTGCGGGAGCTGCTCCGGGGGCCGCGGGAGCGCACCAGCGGGACCGGGCGGTCCCCGGTGAGCAACTGCAGCAGTTTCACCGTCGCCAACCCGTCGTCGATGATCACGAACTCCTCGGCATGCACCGGACCCATGAGGCGACGCTGGATCCTTCCGGAGAACGCATCACCGGTGACCCACCGGTCGGCCGGTCGGTCCGGGGCCGGGGGTTCCTGTGGGCCCGGACCGCTGAAACCGACCCCCGGGGGCGCCTGCGCCATCAGGGCGCGCACGGTGGTGTCCATGCCGGCGGTGCCTCCGCGCGGGTGGATGGTGGAGTGCCGGCCCAGCAGTCCCGCCCCGTGGGCCTCGATGGCGCTGAGCAGTTGCAGCGGGGATTCCACCCAGACGTCGGCCCGCCCGAAGCGCGGCCGCTGGACCTGGGGCACCAACGCCACCCGGCGGGCCCGACCGTTCATTCCCGCGCCCTCGGGCAGCTCAACCGCGGGCGACACAGGAGGCCACGGTGGACAGTCGGCGCGGCATCGACCGCAGACCCCGGCCCAGCCGCCGGTGCACCCGGGCGGGAAGGCGCCGCGTCAGTCGGGCCGCCAGCCCCGGGGCCGGCCGTCCGGCGGGCAGGGCCCCGGGAAGATCCAGGCGGGTCAACCGGCGGCGTTTGAAGTACTTGGCGAAGCGGGCGTGGTGTCCGGCTAGGAATTCCCGGGTGGTGGCCTCCTCCGCGGCCAGCCGCTGCGGCTGCATGCAGTATCCGACGGCGGTGACCAGCCGGGTCAGCGACCCCTCGGAGCCCAGGGGGTCGTCACCGGGCAGCGGCAGGCCCCGGCGGTGGAGCGCGTCGATGAGGGTGACGGGGATCCGGTTGGAGTTCTCGTACGGGCTGAGGCGTTCGAGCATCATCTCGGTCCCCACGGCAGCGGTTTCGGTGCCGAAGAGGGCGCGGATGGTCAGCAGCGCCGTGGAGAAGCAGCTGATGACGACGTCGGGGCGCAGCAGGGCGACGGCCGTTTCGGCCAGCACCGGTTCCTGGAGTGGGGTGAACTGCAGACCCAGTGCGGCGGCATCTTCTTCGAGCTGGCGTCCGGAGGCGGGGCCGGCGGCCGGGTGGGGTTTGAAGATCACCGCCGTCGCACCATGGCGTTCGGCTTCGCGCAGCATCTCGCGATGCAGGACACGTTCCTCCTCATCGTCCATGAGCCCCAGGTGGGCGAGGTACTGGCCGAGCACCAACGCGGTCTTCGGCCGGCCGTTGGCTGCCGGGCGGGGATCGTGCACCATGGTGGAGCGGGCGAGCCCGGCGATGAGGTCCGCCAGCGGTTGCGGGGGCACCGGGATCAGTGGCGGGGCGAATTCGCGCAACAGCAACGGCTGCAGTCCGGGCACCAGATCGAGGTAGAGCAGCCCGTCGAGCCGCTGGTGGATCGAGGCCGGGAGCAGGTTGCGGGTGGGACCGTAGGTCATCAGTCCGTCCGAGTGGACCAGGAAGAGTGAATCGTGGAAGATCCGCAGGATCGCCCGGGCCGGATTGGCCTGGATCGAATCGACGACCAGTTGCACGTCCTCCGCCCCGAGGCCGAGGCCACGTCGGAGGAGCCGCTGCCACAGGTACAGTTCCTCCTCGCGCGGATTGAACTGGGCCGGCCGACGCGGCAACAGCAGTTCGCCGAAGTCCTCGACCCGGTCGAACCGGGAGGCCAGGTCACCGAAGCCCGGGGAGTCGGCGATGCTGCCGGTCAGCTCGGGCTGCTGGGATCCGTCGATGAGCAGCAGCACGCGTTCGCCCCGCGGTGCCGGAAGCGCCCCGGCATCGATCATCGCGGCCAGCGAGGCCACCTGGAACAGCGTGGACGCGGTGAGTAGTTGGATCATCGGGCTCCTTCCGGGGGAGGGGTGGTCGACGTGTTGGCGGGAAGCAGGGGCAGCAGCAGGGCCCGTCGTCGGGCCTCGAGCCCGTCGAGGGCCGCCATGAGCATCCCGCGGGGGGCTGCCGCCATCGTGCGGGTGATCGCCGCCTCCAGCTCCGACTTCACCGCCGCGGTCATTCCGGCGCTGCGGGAGAGGTGGTGGCAGCAGACCGCCATGAACTGCCGGATCACCTTGGGCCAGTAGGTCGGGGAGTCGCGATCGGCGGCCACGACCTCGAAGGCCAGGGCGAAGGCCCGAGCGAAGTCGAGCTGCCGGCGGTCCTGGATCTGCGTCAGCGAGGTGGCCACCCCGCGCCGATAGAGCACCCCGGGGGATTCGATGACGGCGAAGGACTCGGCGTTCAGGTGCAGGCGCCAGATCCACGGGCGGTCCTCGGCGGTGAACAATCCGTCGGGAAAGTGCAGCAGGCCGGCGTCGGCCAGCCGCCGATGAAATATTCCCGCCCACGCATACGGGTAGTCGACCAGGGTGGTCCCGGTCTCCGGAAGGATCGAGGCCCGGGGGTCCAGGACCGTGTCCCTGCGGGCCTGCGGGGCCCGGTGGATGGTGCGGCGCCCGTCGGTGACGCGGATGTGGTCGACCCGCAGGAAGTCCACGTCCAGCCGGTCCCGGGCTGCCAGACAGGCAGGCAGATGGCCCGGGGCCAGCCAGTCGTCGCCGTCCAGGAAGGCCACCGTGGTGCCGGTGGCGGCCTCGAGGCCCTGGTTGCGGGCGGTGGCCAGGCCCCGGGCCTCCTGGTTGCGCAGGATCTCCAGTCCGGGGAGCCGGTCGGCGAAGGCCTCCACCAGTTCCCCGGTCCCGTCACGGGAACCGTCGTCGACGACGATGACCTCCAGGGCCCGTGGATCGTCGAACTGGTGCTCCAGGCTGGTCATCGTGTCGCGGATGAAGGGGGCCTGGTCCTTCGCCGGCACGACGATGCTGAGCAAGGGGGTGGTCATCTCGTCGTCCCGGGACTACGCGTCGACGCGGCGCAGGCGGGAGAGCGGGGCGAGCTCGCCGGGGAAGACCTTCTTGACGCCGTCGCCCATGGCCTCCTGCAGGATCCGTATATCGCGGATGAGCGATTCGAAGCCCTTCGGTTCCAGGGAGGAGGCCTGGTCGGAGCCCCACATGGTCCGGTCCAGGGTGATGTGTCGTTCGACCGTCACCGCCCCGAGGGCGACGGCGGCCAACGAGATCTGCAGACCGCGTTCGTGCCCGGAATAGCCGACCGGGACCCCGTAGCGTTCCTGCAATGTCGGGATCATGCGCAGGTTCGCTTCCTCCGGGGGCAGCGGGTAGGTGGAGGTGGCATGCATCAGGACCAGGTTCCCGGTGCCCAGCGTCTCCACGGCAGTGTCGATCTGTTCGATCGTGGACATGCCCGTGGACAGGATGATCGGCTTGCCCGTCTCGCGCAGGGCACGCAGCAGCTCCAGGTCGGTCACCGAGGCCGAGGCCACCTTATGGGTTGCGGCGCCCTGCTCCTCCATGAACTCGACCGAGGGGACGTCCCAGGGAGAGGCGAAGGCCTCCAGGCCCTGGCTGCGGGCATAGGAGATGATGTCGCGGTACTGGGCGGCGTCGAACTCGACCTTGTACCGGTAGTCCAGGTAGGTCATCTCCCCCCACGGGGTGGAGCGGATCTTATCGCGCATGTCGTGCGGGGTGGAGATCTCCGGGGTGCGCTTCTGGAACTTCACGGCGTTGGCGCCGGCGGCCGCGGAGAGGTCGATCAGCTGCTTGGCGACGTCCACATCGCCGTTGTGGTTGATCCCGATCTCGCCGATGACGTAGACCGGTTGGCTGGCCCCGATCCTTTCGGTGCCGATGTTCACGGGGGCGTCCTGCGTGATGGCTTCGGTGGTCATGATGGTTCCCTTTCGTTGGAGGTGTTTCAGGGGGTGGAGACCAACAGCCGTGCGGCCATTGGACGGTGGGGGGTTTCGAGGATGCGTTCGCAGACCTCACGGACGGCTCCCCGGCCGCCGGGCTTCTGGAGCACGAGGCGGGCGGCGGCCAGGGCTTCGGGGCGGGCGTCGGCGACGGCGATCGGCCAGCCGACGGAATCCATGGCGGCCACGTCGTTCACGTCGTTGCCGACATAGGCCACCCGGGCCGGGTCCAGGCCGTGCTCATCGATCCAGGCGCGGAGCCGGCCGGCCTTGTCCTGCACGCCGTGCACGACGTCGACGCCGAGCTTGGCGGCGCGGGTGGCGACCACGGGGTTGGTTTCGGTGGACAGGATGAGCATCGGCCTCCCCGCCCGGCGCAACCGGGCGATGCCCATCCCGTCGGAGCGGGACACGGTGACGGACTCGGAGCCGTCGGAGGCCAGCAGGGCCGCATCGTTGGTGTGGACGCCGTCGAAGTCGGTCACCAGGGCGTCCACGTCGATGCCCGGAAGCGGCGGGCCGGAGGCCCGGCCGGCGCGCCGGGCCGCCAACGCGCAGACCAGGTCCAGGTCCTCGGGGGAATCGACTTCGGGGGCGTCGGAGGCCGGAACGACCTGGAACTTCAGCCTCCCGAAGAAGCGGTGGTTGGCCTGGCGGAATCCGGTGGTGCGCATCGCGTAGAAGGCGCCGGTCTCGCGGTATTGGGGGATCCGATCCTGGCGTCGTGGGCGGTGTCCGGCGTCGTGGCCCACGGCGGTCACGGCCCCCTGTTCCGTCGACCAGATGAACGAATGGTCCTCGGTGACGCTGAAACAGACATCCGCCTCGTTCTGCAGCACCGAGGCCACGGCGGCCTCCAGATGGGCCGGGTTGATGAACGGGGAGGTGCACTGCAGCAGCACGACGACGTCGGGAAGGT
Source organism: Arthrobacter sp. AOP36-A1-22 (assembly GCF_052377615.1). Lineage (NCBI taxonomy): Bacteria > Bacillati > Actinomycetota > Actinomycetes > Micrococcales > Micrococcaceae > Arthrobacter > Arthrobacter sp. AOP36-A1-22. The sequence continues at coordinate 12,355 of NZ_JBQSWX010000020.1, read as the reverse complement.
GCTCGAGGGTGTCCAGGGCGTGGCCGAGGGCCGATTCGCTGCTGGCCCCGTCGGAAGCCAGGGCCGCCGGACGGTCGATGACGCGGGCCCCCCGGGCGTGGGCCTCGTTGCGGATCTGCGAATGGTCGGTGCTGACCACGACGTCGGTGACCGACGGGGCGGCCAGCGCGGCGTCGATGGCGCGGGCCAACAACGACGTGCCGCCCACCGGGCGCAGGTTCTTCAACGGGAGGCCCTTCGATCCGCCGCGGGCTGGGATGACGACCAGGACGTTTTCACTCTGTGGCTGCTGCATGGTTTCGACGCTAGGCAGTGGAGGTGTCGTGGGACCCACCAGCGGGTTAACGCCGGATGTGGTGTGCGATACATCCGGGGGCGATCTGCTGTACGGCCGCGCCGGATAGGCTGATTCCATGAGCGAGAAGCCCAGGCCCCCGGCCCGCCACTTCACGGACCGGGGAACCTCCACGTCCCGGGGGACGCGGCGTGGCCCGCTGCGGATCACCGTGCCCAGCCGCAATGATCCGTTGCTGCGCCGGCTGACCGAGGTCATCGGCGGCCCGTTGGGGCGTTTCACCTCCCCGGGGCGGGTGTCTCCGGGGTTCTTCACCATCGAACGCGTGCTAGTGGTCCTGACGATCGTCGCGGCGATCGTGGCCATTCTGGCCAAGAACATGTGCCGCACCCTGGGGTGGGGTGGTTCCAACGCGTATATCTGGGCCTGCTATTCGGATTGGTCCGCCCTCTTCGCCTCCCGCGGATTCGACACCAATGCCTTCGCCCCCTTCGCCGACGGGGCCCACTTCGAATATCCGGTGCTCATGTCGGCGGTGGCTTCCTTCGCGGCCCTGCTGGTGGTGCCCGGGGACTACGACCGGACGCTGGCCTTCTTTGACGTGAACCTGCTGATGGTGGTGGTCCTCTGGTTCATCATCGTCATCGCCACCGCCCGGGCCGCAGGCCGGCGGCCCTGGGATGCCGTGATGGTCGCCCTGGCCCCGGGAATGATCCTGGCCTCGACCATCAACTGGGATGTGTGGGCCGTCGCGTTCCTGGCCCTGGCCCTGCTGGCCTTCGCCCGGGAGAAGCCGCTGGTGGCCGGGATCCTCATCGGTCTGGGTGCCTCGATGAAGGTGTACCCGATCCTCTTCCTGGGCGTCGTGCTGGTGTTGGCCCTGCGCACCGGACGATGGCGCCCGCTGCTGATGGTCGCTGCCGGCACCGCGGGGTCATGGCTGGTGGTGAACCTGCCGTTCATGATCGCCAACTTCGGGGCCTGGAGCTACTTCCTGGAATTCACGCGGGATCGCGGGGCGGGGCTGTCCTCGCTCTGGCATGCCTGGAACGTCACCGCCGGCGTGCTGCCCGGGGCCCCCGAATTCACCCCCGAGGTCATCAACTCCGCCGCGTTCTGGCTCTTCGCCGCCAGCTGCGCGGGAATCGCCGTGCTGGGGCTGCTGGCGTCCCGGCGGCCGCGGGTGGCCTCGCTGCTCTTCCTCGTCGTCGCCGCCTTCGTGTTGTTCAACAAGGTCTATTCGCCCCAGTTCGTGGTCTGGCTCATCCCGCTGGCTGCCCTGGCCTGGCCGCGGTGGCGTGACTTCCTGGTCTGGCAGGTGGTCGAAGCCCTGCACTTCTGGGCGATCTGGATGTACCTGTATTCGTCCAGCGCCGACATCAAGGAGCAGAACACCTTCCCCGAGGCGTTCTACGTGTTGGCCGTGGCCGCCCATATGCTGGCCACCGCCTATCTGATGTACAAGGTGGCCCGCAGCATCTGGGATCCGCAGACCGATCCGGTCCGACGGGTCGGCCAGGACGACCCGCAGGCAGGACCCTACGCCGGGGCCGAACGCGATCCGCTGCCCGCCTTCCGGTGGATCGGCAGGCCGCCGCGGCGGCAGGTCCACCAAACGGTGGAACCACCGGCAGACCTCTCGCCCTAGGCTGGAACCGTGAACGAACCGAATCAACCCCCCGCCCCGCCGGGCTCCGAGGCCGCAGCACTGCGGCAGACTCCCGGTGGCATGGTGTTGCGCGTGCTGCGGGTATCCCTGCATGTGGGCTTCGCCTTGTTGCTGATGGTGGGCATCGTGCGGGTCCTGGTCACCGATACGACCCCCGCCACGCGGTTGGCTTCGATCCTGCTGGCCGGGGTCCTGGCCGTCATCTATCTGTGGGGTACCACCTGGGAAAACCGATACGCCCACGGCCTCGCCCCGGATCCGAGCCGGTTCTCGCGCAGCTGGCTGCTGATCGTCGTCGTGCTGTGGTTGGCGTTGATGGCCCTGCACCCCGATTTCAGTTGGCTCGCCTTCCCGCTGTTCTTCCTGCAGATGCATCTGCTGCGCACCCGCACCGCCCTGCTGGCCATCGTCGGGCTGACCCTGGTGGTCATCGGCGCCCAATGGGCCCATGCCGGGTCGGTGATGGTCGCCGGGATCGTCGGTCCGGTCTTCGGGGCGGCGTTCTCCGTCGTCATGGGTTTCGCCTACCAGGCCCTCTACACCGAGGGCGTGAACCAACGTCGGGCCCTGGATGAGCTGCGCCGTACCCGGGCCGCGCTGGCCGGGGAGCAGCACCGCGCCGGAGTCCTGGCCGAACGCGAACGACTCGCCCGCGATATCCACGACACCCTCGCCCAGGGGTTTTCCAGCATTGTGCTGGTCTCCCGTTCGGCCCGTGCCGCCCTGGACTCCGGGGATACTGAACTGGCCGGCCAGCGTCTCGAAACGGTGGCCACCACCGCCTCGGACAACCTGGGCGAGGCCCGCGACTTCGTCCGGGGGCTCTCCGCCGGAACCGCCGAAGCCGCCGCCGGGGCCCTGGCCGGACGCTTCGCCCGGCTCTGCGCCTCCACCGAACGCACCGCACGGGCCGCCGGGGACGCACTGGAATGCCGATTCCGGGAGGACGGCGAGGCGCAGGCACTGAGCCCCGACGTCGCCGGGGCCCTGCTGCGCGCCGGACAATCCTGTCTGGCCAACGTCCTGGCCCACGCCCGGGCCTCTCGGGCCATCCTCAGCCTGGGCTACCTGGCCGGGGAGGTCACCCTGGATGTGTACGACGACGGGATCGGCTTTGATCCCGACACGCTGCCTGCCACGCCGCGCGATGACGGGACGGGATTCGGCCTTTCTGGACTCAGGGCGCGGATCGGCGCCCTCGACGGAACCGTGGAGGTTGAATCGGCGCCCGGGGAGGGCACCGTGGTGGCCGTGCGGATCCCCTGCGAAACGGAGGATGGACATGGATGAACTGAACCTGCTGCTGGTGGATGACCATCCGGTGGTCCGGGCCGGGCTGAAGGCGGTATTGACCGAGCAGGCGGGACTACGCGTCGTGGCGGAGGCCGCCGACGGTGCGGCGGCGATCGCCCAGTTGAACCGGTTGGAAACCCTCGGCGAACACGTGGACGTGGTGCTGATGGACCTGCAGATGGACGGCATGGACGGGGTCGAGGCCACCGGCAGGATCCGCTCGGCCGGCGGACCGCCCGTCCTCATCCTCACGACCTATGATTCAGACTCCGATATCCGGACCGCCCTCGATGCGGGAGCGGCCGGCTACCTGCTCAAGGATGCCCCGCTGGCACGGCTGACCGCCGCGGTCCGGGATGCCGCCCGGGGGCGGCGGGTCCTCTCCGAAGAGGTGGCCGCCCGGATGGACCCCGCGGCCCGGAACGCGGCCACCGATTTGAGCCCGCGCGAACTCGAACTGCTCGGTCTGCTCTCCCGGGGGCTCGTCAACCGGCAGATCGCCCGGGAACTGTTCATCTCCGAATCAACGGTCAAAACCCACCTGATCCACATCTACTCCAAGCTCGGGGTCGATACGCGGACCGCGGCCATCGACCAGGCCCGCACCCTGCGCCTCATTCGCTGAGCCCCCGCACGACCGGTCCCGCCACAGGACCACCGGCCCGTCGTCCTGAAGTCGTACACCGGCGGGGTCGAAGATCATCCGTAGGGGCGGCGACGCCACCGGGACGGGTGCGTAGCGTGGAAGCATGATCCAGGCAACCTCTCTCGCCAAGAACTATGGCTCGAAACGCGCGGTGGACGACGTGTCCTTCACCGTCCAGCCCGGTAAGGTCACGGGCTTCCTCGGCCCCAACGGCGCCGGCAAATCCACCACGATGCGCATGATCGTCGGTCTCGACCGCCCCACGGGCGGCAACGTGACCGTCAACGGCAAACGCTATGCGGAGCACGCGGCCCCGCTGCGTGAGGTCGGGGCGCTGCTGGAGGCCAAGGCCGTGCACAAATCGCGCTCGGCCCGCAACCACCTGCGCACCTTGGCCGCGACCCACGGCATCGGCAACCGCCGCGTGGACGAGGTCATCGAATTCACCGGACTGGCCCCCGTGGCCCGGAAGAAGGTCGGTGGGTTCTCGCTGGGCATGGGTCAGCGCCTCGGCATCGCCGCCGCCCTGCTGGGGGATCCCCACACCCTGATCCTTGATGAGCCGGTCAACGGGTTGGACCCCGAAGGCGTCCTGTGGGTCAGGAACATGGCCAAGGGCCTGGCCGCCGAGGGCCGCACCGTCTTCCTCTCCTCACATCTGATGAGCGAAATGGCGCAGACCGCCGACCACCTGATCGTCATCGGCCGCGGCAAGCTGCTGGCCGACGCCCCCATGGCCGACGTCCTCTCCGGGGCCGGCGGCGCCCGCACCAAGGTGCGCACCGACACCCCCGACGAACTGGTCAGATCGCTGGCAGCACCGGAAGTCACGGTCACCACCACGGGCCCCGATGCCCTCGAAATCCAGGGCATCACCCCCCGCGACATCGCCCGCCGGGCGCTGGACACCAACGTGCTGGTCTACGAACTCACCCCGCTGCAGGCCTCCCTCGAGGACGTCTACATGGACATGACCCGCGACGACGTCGAATACCACTCGGGCCCGGTCACCGGGGCCGAGCAAGAACGTGAAACCGGAAGGCGGGCCAGCAAATGAGCACCGACACCCACCAGGCCCCCGCGGCCCAGCAGCCCCGCACCACCGAGGGCAAGGGAACCTCCTTCGGCAGGGCCGTACGCTCCGAGACCATCAAATTCACCTCGGTGCCCTCCTCCCTCATCCTCCTGCTGACCACGCTGGTCATCATGATCGGCATCGCCGCAGTGGCAGCCTGGGGCATCGGCTCCTCGCAGGAGGCCCTCAGCGGTGATCCCGAAGCCGCGGCGGCCATGGGAGATATGGAAGAGCTCGGCAACTCGATTGCCTCCTCGGGGATCATGTTCTCCCAGCTCATCGTCGGCTCCATCGGCGTGCTGGTCATGAGTTCCGAATTCACCACCGGCATGGCCCGGGCCACCTTCGCCGCCATCCCGAAACGAACCCCTGTTGTCCTGGCCAAGACCCTGCTGGTTGCGGTGGTGTCCCTCGTGCTCACCGTGGTCTCGACGTTGCTGGCGGCCCTGGTCATCATGCCGATCCTGTCCAATTATTCGCTGGAACAGGATCTCTCCAGCGAGACGTTCCAGCGCTACCTCTGGATCGGTGCCGCTTATGTGGCCGTCATTGCCCTGCTCGGCATGTCGCTGGGTGGTCTGCTGCGCAACTCGGCCGGGGCGATCGTCACGCTCGTCGGGATCGTCTTCGTCCTACCAAATGTCCTGGCCCTGATTACCAACGACTTCATCCAGGACACCAGCCGTTTCCTGCCGGATGCCTCCTTCGCCAACCTCGTCGGCGCCACGCCCGCCGACGGCGCGCTGGAGCAGTGGCAGTCCGGCGTGGTCCTGGGCCTCTGGGCCGTGATCCCGATCGTGGCCACCATGCTGGTCATCCGGCGCCGCGACGTCTAGTCGCCATCGCCGGCCGGGGCCCCGGCCGGCATCTTGATCCACCGCGGGTGGTGGCGGAACGAACGGCCGCCGCCACCCGCGGTTTTCCCGGACCCACCCACCCGTTGAGACCGAAAGCTAAGCTGGGATCATGAGCACAGCACCGCCGGGGGAGGTCCCGGAGACACCGGCGCAGACCTTTGCCGAGCTCACCGATCAGCGGCGGGGCCCGCTGCGCCGTTTCATGCGTTCGCACCGTACGTGCGTTGATGTGGCGCTGGCCGTCGCCTATTTCCTGGTCACCGCGGCCTCTGGGCTGGAATCGGCGGTCAACGGCCGCTGGGCGCCCTGGGTGGGCGTGCTCCTCATTTCTGTCCTGCTCGTCTTCCGGCGGCGCTGGCCGATGGCCGTGTTGGGGGTGGTCTTCCTCCTGGCAGTCGGCATGCAGCTGATGGACCCCTTCTTCTCGGCGACCAGCATCGCCGTCTGGCTCGTCCTCTACACGACGGCCACGCTATATACCGCCCGGCGTATGTTCACGATGGCTGCGCTGCTCAGCGCCATGCAACTCCTCGTGCAGTTCGTCGTTGTCCTGCCGGCCTTCCAAGTACCCGAGGCGGCCACCCGGTTCCTGGTCGAAGACACCCCCCCAGCGGAAACGTTCGTCTGGATGATGGCTGCGCTGACCGTCCTGTCGAACTTCTCCGTCGTGGGCATCGGTGCCACGGTCCGCAATAAGAGGCTGCATGAAGCCGAACTGGCCAACTGGGGTTCCCGGGTCCAACGCCTGGCCCAGGTGGCCGAACGCAACCGCATCGCCCGGGAAATGCATGACGTGGTCGCCCACTCGCTCTCGGTGATGATCGCCCTCTCCGACGGGGCCCGGGTCGTGCTGCAGCGCGACCCCGAACGCGCCGCCGGGGTGTTGGACGAACTCTCCTCCACCGGACGCGGGGCCCTGGCGGATATGCGCCGTGTCATCGGAGTGCTCCGCGACGGGTCCAACGCCCCCTTGGCGCCCCAACCGGCGTCGTCCTCACTGAGTGACATGCTCGAAGGGTTCCGGGTTGCCGGGCTCCCGCTGCAGATCAAACACTCCGGTTCCGCGCTCCCCGTCGACGCCGCGTTCCAACTAACGATCCACCGGATCGTGCAGGAGTCGCTGACCAATGTGCTGCGCTACGGGCGGGGGGTGACCCGCGTGAACGTGGACCTTTCCCGGGACGAAGACACCGTACGGATCAAGGTCACCGACAACGGCCAGCTCCCCGGGACCACCCGCGATGCCATCGGCAGCGGCCAGGGCCTCAAGGGCATGGGCGAACGCGCCGCCATCTACGACGGGTCCGTCTATGCCGGCCCCGGACCCCGCGGAGGCTGGGTCGTCCACGCCATCCTCACCGTTCCCGAACAGGCCATCGAACACCAGTCATCCCAGGGGGAAACCACACGATGAACGAACACCCCATGCCACCGGGCCCCGCGGAACCGCGACCGGGGGACCCCATCCGCATCCTGCTGGTCGATGACCAGCCACTGCTGCGCATGGGATTCCGGCTCATCCTGGAGGGTGAAGACGACCTCTCCATCGCCGGGGAGGCCTCCGATGGCGAGGAGGGGGTGGCCCTCGCGCTGGAAACCATCCCCGACGTCGTGCTCATGGACGTGCGCATGCCCAAGGTGGACGGGATCGAGGCCACCCGTCGCATCGCCGAACAGGTCCCGTCCGCGAAGATCATCATCCTGACCACCTTCGACCTGGACGAATATGCCTTCGCCGGTCTGCGGGCCGGCGCCTCGGCGTTCCTGCTCAAGGACGTGGCCCCGGCCGAACTGGTCAATGCCGTCCGGCTGGTGGCCAGCGGCGATGCCGTGGTGGCCCCGCGTATCACGGCCCGGCTGCTGGAAACCTATGTGCGACGGCCCGATGGTGCCCCGTCGGAGAGCACGACGCCGCAGGGGGCCGAAACCGCCGCGTCGGCCACGGGACATCCCGAACGTGATCCCCTCCTGCAGGATCTGACCCCCCGTGAACTTGAGGTGCTCGGGGCCATCTCCGAGGGGCTCTCGAATGCGGAGATCGCCCACCGGTTCTTCCTCTCGGAGGCCACGGTGAAGACCCATGTGCGGCGGATCCTGACGAAACTGCATCTGCGTGACCGCGTCCAGGCCGTCGTCTACGCCTACGAGACCGGCCTGGTGGTTCCGAGCCAGGGCCTGGACTACTAGGTCATGAACATAGAATTCCTGCGGAACCCGTGGTTCATGCTGGCCGTGGTGCTGATCGCCTCGGGGGCCTTTCTCGTCGCGGTGCTCCACCAGCCGGTGGCCGGACCGGTGGTGATGGGCGTCGGCGTGCTGGCGGTGGCATTTGCCGTTTACCGCCACGGCGGGTGGAATGGCAGGAACCGCGGTTGAGTTGCGGACCACACAACACCTAAGGATGGGTATGGCCACGTCGGAAGCACAGGAACACGCCAAGGACCTGGGGGCGTTCGTCACGGCATCGCCGTCCAGCTTCCATGCCGCGACCGAGGTCGCCCGCCGGCTCGACGGCGCCGGGTTCACCCGGCGGGCCGAAACTCAGGACTGGGACGACACCCCCGGCGGCTACTACACGGTGCGTGACGGGGCGGTCATCGCCTGGTTCGTTCCCGCAGGAACCACCGCCACCACCGGATTCCACATCCTAGGTTCCCATACCGACTCCCCCGGGTTCAAGCTCAAACCCAAGCCGACGACCGGCCGCGAAGGCTGGCTCCAGGCAGGCGTCGAGGTCTACGGGGGACCGCTGCTGAATTCGTGGCTCGATCGCGAACTGATCCTCTCCGGCCGCGTGGTCACCTCCGACGGGGCCGAACACCTGGTGAAGACCGGCCCCCTGCTGCGTTTCCCGCAGCTGGCCATCCACCTGGACCGGGCGGTCAATGACGGGCTCGCCCTGGATAAGCAGCAGCACATGAACCCGGTCTGGGGGCTCGGGGACCCGAGCCAGGCCGATCTGCTGGCCCTGCTGGCCGAGGACGCAGACGTCGACCCGGACACGATCACCGGATACGACATCGTCACCACCATTGCCCAGGAGCCTGCGGTCTTCGGCAGCCGGGGCGAGTTCCTGGCCTCCCAGCGGTTGGACAACCTCTCCTCGGTGCACGCCTCCCTGCTGGCGCTGATCGGTCACGCCGAACAGTCGGGGGCGGGGACGGAATCCTTCTCCGGGAACGACGGCGGGCCCGGACATATCGCGGTGATGGCGGCCTTCGACCACGAGGAGGTCGGCTCGGCCTCCCGTTCGGGGGCCAGCGGGCCCTTCCTGCAGGATGTGCTCGAACGCATCGTCGACGCGGCAGGCGGCGGGGTCCAGGAACGGGCCCGGGCCTTCGCCGACTCGGTGTGCATCTCCGCCGATGCCGGCCACGCCGTGCACCCCAACTATCCCGAGCGCCACGATCCGGCCAACCGCCCGGTCCTGGGTGGCGGCCCGTTGCTGAAGATCAACGCCAACCAGCGCTACACCACCGATGCGGTCGGGGCCGGGCTCTGGGCGGGCCTCTGCCGGGCGGCCGACGTTCCCTACCAGGAGTTCGTCTCCAACAACGTCATGCCCTGCGGGTCGACCATCGGACCGCTGACCGCGACCAGGTTGGGCATCCGCACCGTCGACGTCGGCATCGCCTTGCTCTCGATGCACTCGGCCCGTGAAATGTGTGCGGTCGAGGATCCGTTGGCCCTGGCCCGCGTGACCCGGGGGTTCTTCGCCGGCTGAGCCGCCGCCGTCCACAGGCCCCAGGGGCCCCCTGCGCTTCGCCGCAGGCGCGGGTTAGGGTGGTGGAACCGGCATCGGGTATGATGTGTCAGGCTGTTTGTGCCGTTTCTGACCCCTGAAACGACTTCGGCCAACGCACAGAACCTCCTGTTACGGAAAGACCGTGACCGTTTAGCCCAAAGGAGGTGGGTTCACATGCGTGCATACGAACTGATGGTACTGATCGACCCCGAGGTCGACGAACGTACCGTGGAACCGACTCTTGGCAAGTTCCTTGATGTCGTCCGCAACGATGGTGGCACCGTCGACAATGTTGATATCTGGGGCCGCCGCCGGCTGGCCTACGAGATCAAGAAGAAGGCAGAAGCCATCTACGCGGTGGTTACCTTCACCGCTACCCCGGCCACTTCCGCGGAACTTGACCGCCAGCTCTCGCTCAACGAGACGATCCTGCGCACCAAGATCACCCGCCCGGAAGACCAGAAGGTCGTCGCAGAGTAGTCTGCGTCGACTTTTCGTAGAAACCGACTCAAGGAGGCACCATGGCAGGCGAAACCGTCATCACGGTCATCGGAAATCTCACCGCTGACCCGGAATTGCGTTTCACCCCGTCCGGTTCTGCAGTGGCGAACTTCACCATTGCCTCGACCCCGCGGACCTTCGACCGCCAGACCAGTGAGTGGAAGGACGGCGAAACGCTGTTCCTTCGCGCATCGGTGTGGCGCGATGCTGCCGAAAATGTCGCCGAGACGCTGACCAAGGGCATGCGCGTCGTCGCCCAGGGTCGGTTGAAGTCGCGTTCCTTCGAAACCAAGGAAGGCGAGAAGCGCACCGTCATGGAGCTGGATGCCGACGAGATCGGCCCCTCGCTTCGCTACGCTTCCGCCAAGGTCACCCGCACCCAGCGCAACAACTCGGGTGGTGGCGGCTTCGGCGGCGGTAATGCCGGAGGAAACTTCGGTGGCGGAAACCAGAGCGGCAACGCTGGATTCGGTGGGGGCAACCCCGGCGGAAACCAGGGCGGCACCTGGAACGCTCCGGCTCAGGACCCCTGGGCCTCCTCCTCCAATAACGGTGGATGGGGCAATGCCGGCGGGTCCGACGAACCACCCTTCTAAAGCAACACCTCTTATTCACCATCCCGCGGAAAAATTCTGCGGGCTCCACCAGATAAAGGAGCTCCACGATGGCTAAGGCTGAACTCCGTAAGCCCAAACCAAAGTCCAATCCCTTGAAGGCCGCTGACATCACCGTCATCGACTACAAGGACGTAGCATTGCTGCGCAAGTTCATTTCCGACCGCGGAAAGATCCGTGCCCGTCGCGTGACAGGCGTCTCCGTCCAGGAGCAGCGCAAGATCGCCCAGGCCATCAAGAACGCGCGCGAAGTTGCCCTGCTGCCTTACTCCGGCGCCGGCCGCGGCTAGGAAAGGGATAACACCATGGCAAAGCTGATTCTGACCCACGAAGTAACCGGTCTTGGTACCGCTGGCGAGGTCGTCGAGGTGAAGGATGGTTACGCACGTAACTACCTGCTGCCCCGCGGTTTCGCGCTGCTCTGGAGCAAGGGTGGTGAGAAGCAGGTCGAGTCCATCAAGGCCGCCCGCACTGCTCGCGCCATCGCATCCCTCGAGGATGCCCAGGCATTGGCCCAGAACTTGTCCGCCCAGGCGGTCAAGATCACGGTCAAGGCCGGCCAGGGTGGTCGCCTCTTCGGCACCGTCAAGACCGCCGATATCGCCAACGCAGTCGAGGCCGCCGGCCTCGGCTCGATCGACAAGCGCACGGTGGAAATCCCCGAGCACATCAAGTCGACCGGCAACTACCAGGCAACCGTCCGTCTGCACGAGGACGTCTCCGCGACCATCGACCTGCAGGTCGTCGCCGCGAAGAAGTAGCCACCACCGCGAACCGGCTACCCTCCCCACGGGAGGTGGAGCCGACCACGGTGGACCCGAGGGGCCCTGCGCGTAAGCGCAGGGCCCCTCGGTCGTTAAGGCCCGACATCGTCGGCGGCCCATGTGCCTCCGGCTGTGGCCCCCGGGAGGCGATCTTGCGAAATATTGCGGAGATCTTTGACCCCGGGGACCCACCGGCCCTAGCGTGGACCATGAATCAAGAGCGCCACCTTCCAAGCCCTGGCTGGGTGGCCGGCAACCCTCTCACGGTAGTGGGGTGCTCCAGGTGATGATTCGGCCGTCCGGCTCCCCGGGCGGCAAGTACCGCACCCCGTGTGGATCCCGGGATCCACCGGTGTGCCATACGCCGGAAGCAGAGCAGATGACACTGTCCCATGATCTTCAACCCGACGCACTCCGCCAGGCCTTCGCGCGCCACCCTTCGGGAATCGCCGCCCTGTGCGCGATCATCGATGGCGAGGCCCAGGGCCTGGTCGCCTCCTCCTTCACCGTCGGGGTCTCCATGGACCCTCCGTTGGTGATGTTCGCGGTGCAGAACAGCTCCCGGACCTGGCCCATCGTGCGGGCCGCGGGCCGGATCGGCGTGTCGGTTCTCGGCGAGGCCCATGAGCGGGTCTGCCGGCAGATCGCCTCCAAATCGGGTGACCGGTTTGCCGGGTTGCGGCTGGACTCCACCGATGAAGGGGCCCTGTTCCTGAACGAGGCCTCCCTGTGGTTGGACTGCAGCGTGGAACGCGAATTCCCCGCCGGGGACCACCATGTGGTCCTCCTGCGGGTCCACGGCCATGCCGGACACGACGGGGCCCATGACCCGTTGGTCTTCCACGGTTCGGCCTTCCGCACGTTGCAGGCGGAGGCCCTGGTCTAGGACCGCTGGG
>NZ_JBQSWX010000019.1:0-64327 GCF_052377615.1 Arthrobacter sp. AOP36-A1-22 | reverse complement strand
GGGCGGGGGGGGGGGGGGGGGGCCGCCCCCCCCCCCGGCTCCGCTCGAAACGGGGCGGGTCCCCGCCGGTAGGGCACCGGAAGAACAAGCTAGATCACCACTGAGAATGGGGTTGCACATGGCGAACTACACCGCCGCTGATATCAAGGCGCTTCGTGAACGTACCGGCGCAGGCATGATGGATGTGAAGAAGGCCCTCGACGAGGCCAACGGTGATGCCGAGAAGGCCATCGAGGTCATCCGCGTCAAGGGCCTCAAGGGCGCCACCAAGCGCGAGGGCCGTTCCGCGGCCGAAGGCCTCGTGGCCGCCAAGGTCATCGACGGCACCGTCGGCTACATGATCGAAATCAACTGCGAGACCGACTTCGTCGCGAAGAACGATAAGTTCATCGCACTGGCCGATCAGGTCCTCGAAGTGGCCGTCTCCACCGGCGCCACCGATCTGGATGCGCTGCTCGCCGCCGATGTGAACGGCAAGAAGCTCGCCGACGTCGTCGTCGAAGAAGGCGCCATCCTCGGCGAGAAGGTCGTGGTACGCCGCATGGCACGCCTCGAAGGCGCCACGGTCGATGCCTACCTGCACAAGACGTCCAAGGACCTCCCGGCGCAGGTCGGCGTGCTCATGGCCGTTGACGGCTCCGGCGACGAAGCCCACACCGTGGCCCACGACGTCGCGGTGCACACCGCGGCCCTGGCCCCGACGCACCTTTCCCGCGAGGAGGTCCCGGCGGAGACCGTGGCCAACGAGCGTCGCATCGCCGACGAGACCGCCCGCGCCGAAGGCAAGCCCGAAGCCGCGCTGACGAAGATCGTAGAAGGCCGCCTCACCGGGTTCTTCAAGGAGATCGTGCTGCTGGACCAGCCGTTCGCCAAGGACTCCAAGAAGCTGGTCGGCAAGGTCCTCGAGGAAGCCGGCGTGAACGCTACCGGGTTCGCCCGTTTCCGCGTAGGCTCCTAGCAGCGACACGGCGGCCGGTTTCCGCCCGCCCAAGCGGCAGTGATCAAGGGGGCGGCCACCACTATGGTGGCCGCCCCCTTGCCACGCCCAGACCTTTCCAGAACCACTGCACGACGGCGGACCCGGCTCCGCCAGAGGAGGCCCCCCCCGTGGAAGAAACCACCCAGATCGAAACGACACAGATCACCAACGAGGCCGGGACCCGGCGCAGGGTCCTGCTCAAGCTCTCCGGAGAGGTCTTCGGCGGTGGCAACATCGGCGTGGACCCCGTGACGGTCCGTGGTGTGGCCGAGCAGATCGCCGCCACCGTCGGTGAGGTCGAAACCGCGATCGTGGTCGGGGGAGGAAACTTCTTCCGCGGGGCCGAACTCTCCCAGTCGGGCATGGACCGCTCCCGCGCCGACTACATGGGCATGCTCGGAACCGTCATGAACTGCCTGGCCCTGCAGGACTTCCTGGAACAGGCAGGGGTCGAAACCCGCGTCCAGTCCGCGATCAGCATGGCCCAGGTCGCCGAGGCCTACATTCCGCGCCGGGCGATCCGCCACCTGGAGAAGAACCGGGTGGTCATCTTCGGTGCCGGGGCCGGACTGCCGTACTTCTCCACCGACACCGTCGCCGCCCAGCGGGCGCTGGAAGTACGGGCCGACGTCGTGCTCATGGGCAAGAGCGGGGTCGACGGGGTCTACACCGCCGACCCGAAGAAGGACCCGACGGCGGAACGCCTGAGCACGTTGACCTACGACGAGGCCCTGCTGAAGAACATCCGGGTGATGGACCAGACGGCGATGACCATGTGCAAGGACAACGGGCTGGAAATGCTCGTGTTCGGCATGGAGGGCGAGGGTAATGTCACCCGGGCCATCCGCGGCGAGGCCCGGGGCACGCGCGTCACCGTCTAGTCCGGTGGCATAGGATGAATGATGAGCGTGGAAAACAGCCCGGGTACCGCTGAGCGGCCCGGATTCTTAAGGAGAGAGTAGTGATCGAGGAAACCCTGCAGGACGCCAACGAGAAGATGGAACGGTCCCTCGAAGCGGCAAGGGAGGACTTCGCCACGATCCGGACCGGTCGCGCCAACCCGGGACTGTATTCCAAGGTGCTGGTCGATTACTACGGTTCCGCGACGCCGCTGCAGCAGTTGGCCTCCTTCGGGGTCCCCGACGCCCGGACCATCCTGATCACCCCCTTCGACGCCACCGCCCTGCGGGCCATCGAAAAGGCTCTCAGTGACTCCGAGATCGGCGCGAACCCCTCCAACGACGGCAAGGTCATCCGGGTGACGTTGCCCGAACTGACGGCCGAACGGCGCAAGGACTACGTGAAGATCGTCAAGGGCATGAGCGAGGACTCCAAGGTGGCCATACGCAACCACCGCCGCAAGGCCAAGGAATCGATGGACAAGATGGTCAAGGACGGCGAGGTCGGCGAGGACGACGGCGCCCGGGGCGAAAAGGAACTGGACGCGCTGACCAAGAAGGCCACCGACGTCATCGACGAGATGCTCAAGCGCAAGGAAACCGAGCTGCTGGACGTCTAATGCCCATGCCGACGCAACCCGACGGCGCCGACGGCGGCCACGGCGAAGCGCCGGGAGCCCCCCAGACGGCCCCGGGACCCATGTCACGACGTCAACGCCGTGAACTCGACGCCAAGCCCTCCAAGGCCGGGCGGAACCTGCCTGCGGCGATCGGCGTCGGCCTGGTCCTGTTGGCGGCCGTCCTGGTGGGGTTGTTCTTCTTCCCGTTGGCATTCGTGGGGATCATAGCGCTCTTTGCCGTCGTCGGTTCATGGGAAGTCAGCCGGGCGCTGACGGCCGCGAAGACCGAAGTGCCCCTGCCTCCCTTGGCGGTGGCCGGGATCGTCCTTCCGTTCTCCGCCTATCTGGGTGGGGCGGAGGCACTGGGCTTCGCCTTGGCCGGCAGCATCCTGCTGGTGCTGGTCTGGCGGCTCGTCGAGGGCGCCGCGGGGGCCTTCCGTTCGGTGGTCGCCTCGACCTTCGTGGTCCTCTGGGTTCCGTTCCTGGCCAGTTTCGCCATCCTGCTGATGCTCCAGGAACGCGGCAAGATCCTCGTATCGGTGGTCCTGCTGCTGGTCGTCGCCAACGACACCTTCGGCTATGTGGTCGGCGCCTCGATGGGCAAGCACCCGATGGCACCGAAGATCAGCCCGAAGAAATCCTGGGAGGGATTCGCCGGCTCCTGCGTCGGCGCGATCATCGTGGGCATTCTGTGCGTCGTGTTCCTCCTCGAAAGCCCCTGGTGGATCGGGATCCCGTTGGCCCTGGCGACCGTGGCCGCAGCGACCGCGGGGGACCTGGCCGAGTCGATGGTCAAGCGGGAGCTGGGCATCAAGGACATGAGCAACCTGCTTCCGGGCCACGGCGGCGTGATGGATCGCCTGGACTCCGTGGTCTTCTCCATCCCCATCGGTTACATTATTTCGGTGCTGCTGCTGCCCGGCGCGGACGGCACGATCGGCCTGCTGCTGCCCTAGGATGGGACCAGTAGTGTGGTGGCCGGATCCGGCCACCAGGGAATTGTTCATCATGTGCAGTGCAAGCTTGAGGGAAGTTAATTGAGTCAGGACAGCCAGCAGAAGACCCAAGCCCCCTTCAACCGGGTTGACTCCGGGGAATTCGGCTACAACGTCAAGCAGGTCGACCATTTCCTGTCCCGCGCCCGCGCGACCTACAACGGGACCGGTGACGATGAAAGCGTGGTCACCAGCCACCTGGTGCGCCGGACGTCCTTCGAACCGCAGAAGGGCGGATACTCCGCCCAGGAGGTCGACGCGGCACTGGACCGCCTCGAGGACGTCTTCGCCCAGCGTGAACGTGACGCCCTGATCGAGACCGAAGGCCAAGACGCCTGGCTCGAACAGGTCGGTCGGCTCTCGGCCATCCTGCGCGGCCGCCTGCACCGCGAGCCGGGGGGACGGTTCCGTCGTCCGAGCCGGCGCAATGCCCCGAGCTACAACGTCGAGGACGTCGACGCCCTGTGCACCCAGCTGCTGGCCTACTTCGAGCAGGACGTGCCGATGAGCGTTGATGCCGTCCGCCGGATCGCCTTCCGCGAGGCCGTGGGCCAGGACGGATACGAGGAGAGCCAGGTCGATGCCTTCCTGGACCGTGTCGTGGAGTTGATGGCCTCCATCGACTGACCCGCAGCTAGTGCCGGCCCGCGGGGCCGTGCGCCGTAGTCCGCTCGGGGGCGTGCAGGCGGGTCATGACCCGGGTGGTCGCTTCGGCCGAGGGGCCCCGCGTGGCCCGGGACACGAGCACCGTGACGATGAAGGCCAACGGGACGGTCCACGCCGCCGGTTGGGTGGCCACCTCCAGGGCCAGCCCCGAGAGCCGGGGCAGCACCGAAACCGCGGTCATGGCCGCGGCACATGCCAGCGCCCCGGAGAGCATGCCGGCCACGGCCCCGGCGGCCGTGAGCCCACGCCACCAGATGCCCAGCAGCAGCAGCGGGCAGATCGTGGAGGCCGTGAAGGCGAACACCGCCCCGATGGCCCCGGCTAGGGCCAGCGTGCTGGTGCCCAGGGCCAGCAGCAGCGGGATGACGCTGGCCAGCACCGTCGCATAGCGGAAGCCGCGCACCGTACCGCCGAAGAGATCCTGGCTGATCACCCCCGCCAGCGAGACCACCAGGCCCGAGGTGGTGGATATGAAGGCGGCGAAGGCCCCGCCGATCACCAGAGCGGTCAACAGGTTTCCCATCGTCCCGCCGACGATGCGGTGGGGCAGCAGCAGCACCGTGGCGTCCGCATTGCCCCCGGCGGCCAGTTCCGGAAGATAGGCCCTGCCCAGTACCCCCAGGACCGTGGGGAACAGATAGAACAGGGAGAGCAGCCCCAGTACGATCGACGTCGTACGCCGGGCCGAGGCCCCATCGGGGTTCGTGTAGAAACGGACCAGCACATGAGGTAGGCCCAGCGTACCGAACAGCAGGGCCACGATCAGCGAAATCGTCGCGTAGATGCCCGTTCGTCCCAGCACCTGCCGGGGCAGGTCGAAGGCCAGGCCGTCCTGGGTGGGGGATTGGCCGGTCAAGCCCAGCTGGAGGAGCAGGAAGACCGTGGGGATGGCCAGCGCGCCGAGCTTGAGCCAGAACTGGAAGGCCTGGACGAACGTGATCGAGCGCATCCCCCCGGCCAGCACCGTCAGGCAGACCGCGGTCATGACCAGGCCGGACCCCAGCCATCCGGGCAGACCGGTGGTGATCCCCAGGGTCAGGGAGGCCCCGTGCAGTTGCGGGACGATGTAGAGCCACCCGACGACCACCACCATGATGCTGGTGACCAGGCGGACGGTCCGGCCGGCCAAGCGGATCTGGGCGAAGTCGGGGACCGTGTAGGCCCCGGACCGGCGCAGCGGGGCAGCCACGAAGAGCAGCAGCATCAGATATCCGGCCGTATATCCGATGGGGAACCAGAGGGCGTCCTGGCCCGAGACGACGATGAGCCCTGCGATACCCAGGAAGCTTGCCGCCGAGAGGTACTCCCCGCCGATGGCCGAGGCGTTCCACCAGGGTTTGACCGTCCGCGAGGCGACATAGAAGTCCCCGGTGGTCCGCGACAGGCGCAGCCCGTGCACGGCAATGAGGACGGTGGAGACGACGACGGCGGCGATGGCCAGCAACGAGGTTCCGGCATTCATTCCCGGGTCACATCCAGATACTGTGCCTCGTAGCGGGCGCTGACCCGGTTGTAGAGGAAGGCGCCCAGCAGGATGATCGGGTACACCCCGACCCCCAGGACCAGCCAGGGCAGCGGGATGGTCAGCAACCGGATGTCCTGGATCTGCGGCCAGAACGTGACCACGACGGCCAGGCACAGCAGAAGCAGCAGGAACCCCAACGCCACCGACAGGGACAGACGCAATTGCGAGCGGATCAACGATCTGACGTAGAACTCCGCGGCGGGGTCGTGGCTGGCCCGACGCCGGGCGATGCCCAGCGGCGCCCCCTCCGGTGCGGTGACCCTGACCCGGGCCGGGAGCGGGGAGGGGCCGGGGGTCGGGCCGGAATCCGGGGTGGTCATGAAGGCCTGATGCGGTTGGCCGCCAGTTGTTCGCGCAGCTGCGGCAGAGCGCGTCGGCTCACCGGCAGCTCCGTGGCCCCGATGATGACCGAGGCCTTGCCCGGAGCCAGCTTGACCTGGTCCACCCGGTCCATGGCGACCAGGTATCCGCGGTGGATGCGTAGATAGCCCGCGGAACCCCATTGCTGTTCCAGATCGTTCAACGGGACCCTGATCAGATAGCTGGCATCGGCGGTGTGCAGGCGGGCATAGTCTCCCTGGGCCTGGACATAGCGGATCTCGTCGCGCCGGATCATCCGGGTGATTCCCCCCTGGTCGACCGTGACGACCTCGGGTTCCTGGGGGCCGTCCTGGATCAGTTCGCAGACCCGGCGCACCGACTCGGCCAACCGTTCCGGACGGATCGGCTTCAGGACGTAATCGACGGCGGCCAGTTCGAAGGCCTCCAGCGCCTGCGCCTCGTCGGCGGTGACGAAGACGACGGCGGGGGGACGGCTGAAGCGGGAAATCACGCGGGCGATGTCCAGCCCGGACAGGGACGGCATGTGGATGTCCAGGAAGAGGGCATCGACGTCGAACTCCTGGAGCGCCTTCAGGGCAGCAGCCCCTGAGGTCGCCCGGTGGATCCGGCCCACCCGGGCATCACGTTCCAACAGGAAGGCCAGTTCCTCGACGGCCGGCAGCTCATCATCGGCGACGACGACATTGATCATTCCCATAGTCTAGGGACAGCCTGCCTGCCGGGCACTCACAGCGGCGGTCCTGCGTCGTAACCGGGCTGGAATTTGGGGATGCGCACGGTGATCAGGGTCCCTGCCCCGGGGGCGGTGTCGATGACCAGCCCGTGGTCGTCACCGTAGAGCTGGCGCAGACGCACGTCGACATTGCGCAGTCCCACATGAACGCCGTCGGTCGTCCCGGCCAGCAGGGCACGCAGCTCCTCCGGATCCGCGCCCACCCCGTCATCCTCGACGGTGATCTCCGCGAACTCCCCGTCGTCGGCGGCCGTGAGGGTGATCAGCCCGCCGGTGGCCTTGCCCTCCAATCCGTGGCGCACCGCGTTCTCCACCAGCGGCTGCAACGACAGGAACGGGATGACGGTGCTCAGGACCTCCGGGGCGATCGCCAACGAGACCTTGATGCGTTCGCCGAACCTGGCCTTCTCCAGGAGCAGGTAGCGGTCGATGGCCTGCAGCTCCTCGGCCAGGGTGGTGAAGTCCCCGTGGCGGCGGAACGAGTACCTGGTGAAGTCGGCGAATTCCACGACGAGCGTCCTGGCCCGCTGCGGGTCGGTGTTGATGAACGAGGCGATCGCGTTGAGGCTGTTGTAGATGAAATGCGGGCTGATCTGGGCCCGGAGGGCGCGGACCTCGGCCTCCATCAGCAGGGCCCGCGATTCGTCCAGCTCGGCCAGACCCAGCTGGGCGGCCACCCAGGCGGCCAGCTCGGTGGTGGCCCGCACCAGGCCGGCGTTGGCCCGGGGGGCCAGGGCCACGACGGTTCCCACGGCGCTGCCGCGGACCAGGATGGGGGCGTAGACGCCGTCGGCCCCCGGTCCACGGATCACCTGGGTCCGGGCCGCGCGCACGGCATCGGCCGAATGCCCTTCGATCCGGCCCGGCTCCCGGGACACGGTATCGGCCAGTGGTCCGTCCAGGGCCAGGACCGTCGCGGCATCGGTGATCGCCAAACCCTCGCAGCCGAGTACGTCGCGGAGTTGCCGGGCGGCCCGTCCGGCCCCCTCGGAGTGCAACCCCGAGCTGAAATGCGGGGCCGCCTGGGACACCCGGTGCAATGTCTCGTAGGTCGCCCGGTCGGCATCGGTGCCCAGGTCACGGGAGGAGCGCAGCACATGGAACCCCACGTAGTAGACCACGGCCACGGCAATGGTGATGATCGCGATGATCAGCGTGGTCTGGGCGGCGGCGGAGAGCATGCAGACAGCCTAGACGCCGGCCCGCGGTGTCGTCGGGGGACGGCTTCGACGGCCGTGTCGGGCCCGACCGTTCGGCGGGACCAATGACCGTTGGGCGCATGGGGCGCACCGCTGGGCCACGACATGCTGCGGGTCGCTTCACTATCGGTTGATGGTGCCCGAGAGTGATGGGTGTCACTCTTCCGCCGAGGATGCGTGTGGACACGGTTTGTCCCGCGGCGGATGGATGCCACCACCCTTGAGGAGAAGAAAATGGCCCACCCCACCAGCCCGGACCCTGTTCCGCAGGACGGCACCGACGCCGCCCTACGGACCGATCCCGCCCCGGACCAAGTGTCCGAGGAATTCATGGCCGTCCAGGCCAGCGACGAGTTCCAGGATCTGCGCAAAACCCAACGCAGCTTCATCTTCCCGATGGCCATCGCCTTCCTGGTCTGGTACTTCGCCTACGTCCTTCTGGCCGACTACGCCCACGACTTCATGTCCATCAAGGTGATCGGGAACATCAATCTCGGTCTCCTGCTGGGACTGCTGCAATTCGTCTCGACCTTCGGCATCACCGCGGCCTACGTCCACTTCTCGAATAGGAAGCTGGACCCCAGGGCCACGGCCCTGCGCGATCGACTCGAAGCCAACGTCGACGAAGGAGGCCTGAAATGAGCCTTCTGTCCCTGACCGCCGCGGCACCACTGGCCGCAGCGACGGAATCGACGTCGGTGGGCAGCCCCATCGTCAACATCAGCATCTTCGCGCTCTTCGTCGGGGTCACCCTGGTGATCGTGTTGAAGGCGAGCAAGAACAACAAGACCGCCGCCGACTACTACGCCGGCGGGCGTTCCTTCACCGGAACCCAGAACGGGACGGCGATCGCGGGGGACTACCTCTCGGCCGCCTCGTTCCTGGGGATCGTCGGGGCGATCGCCATCAACGGCTATGACGGCTTCCTCTACTCCATCGGCTTCCTGGTGGCCTGGTTGGTCGCCCTGCTGCTGGTCGCCGAGATGCTGCGCAACACCGGCAAGTTCACCATGGCCGATGTGTTGTCCTTCCGGCTCAAGCAGCGGCCCATCCGCATCGCGGCGGCCATCACCACGCTGTCGGTCTGCCTGTTCTACCTGCTGGCCCAGATGGCCGGGGCCGGTGCGCTGGTCTCCTTGCTGCTGGGGATCGACGGGAAGATGGGCCAGTCGCTGGTCATCACCGTCGTGGGCGCGCTGATGATCGTCTACGTGTTGGTCGGCGGCATGAAGGGCACCACCTGGGTGCAGATCGTCAAGGCCTGCCTGCTCATCGCCGGTGTGCTGGTCATGACCATCTGGGTGCTGTCCATGTACGGCTTCAACCTCTCGGCCCTGCTCGGTGACGCCGTGGAGACCGCGAACAACCCGGCGCTGCTGGATCCGGGCCTGAAGTACGGTGTCTCGGAGGCCTCGAAGCTGGACTTCGTCTCCCTGGCCCTGGCCCTGGTGCTGGGCACCGCCGCCCTGCCGCACGTGCTGATGCGCTTCTACACGGTCCCCACCGCGAAGGAGGCCCGCAAGTCCGTGGTCTGGGCGATCTGGCTCATCGGGGCGTTCTACCTGTTCACCCTGGTGCTGGGTTACGGCGCTGCGGCACTGATCGGCCCCGAGCGCATCACCAACGCCCCGGGCGGGGTGAACTCCGCGGCCCCGCTGCTGGCCTTCGAACTCGGGGGACCGCTCCTGCTCGGGGTGATCTCGGCGGTCGCCTTCGCGACCATCCTGGCCGTGGTGGCCGGGCTGACGATCACCGCTGCGGCCTCGTTCGCCCATGACATCTACGCCAACGTCATCGCCAAGGGCAAGACGACCCCGGAGAAGGAGATGAAGGTCGCCCGTCGCACGGTGGTCGTCATCGGCATCGCCGCCATCATCGGTGGCATCGGCGCCCAGGGGCAGAACGTGGCCTTCCTGGTCGCGCTGGCCTTCGCCGTGGCCGCCTCGGCGAACCTGCCGACGATCGTGTACTCGCTGTACTGGAAGCGCTTCTCCACCCAGGGGGCCGTCTGGTCGATGTATGGTGGCCTGGCCGCCGCGATCATCCTCATCGCGTTCTCCCCGGTCGTTTCCGGCACCGAGACCTCGATGATCACCAGCGCCGACTTCGCGTTCTTCCCGTTGAGCAACCCGGGCATCGTTTCGATCCCGCTGGCGTTCCTGCTGGGCTGGTTGGGCACCGTGCTCAGCAACCGGAAGGAAGACCCGGCCAAGCAGGCCGAAATGGAGGTCCGTTCACTGACCGGTTTCGGTGCCGAGAAGGCCACCGACCACTAGGTCATCCAGCCCGGGTCGCGGATCCGGGACGACGGCGGAAGCCGGGTTCGCCAGTGCGGACCCGGCTTCCTTGCCGTGTACCGGGGAAGGGCCTTCACCGGGCGGTCCCGCCGGACTACGCTGGGGCCATGTCCAGTTCGTGGTCCATCGCCTCGCAGGATTCGTTCCTGAGCATCGGTAGCGCCGGGTCCGTGCTGTCGATCTGCTCGGTGGGCAGCATCGGGTCGATCGGATCGGTGGGTAGTGCCGTCTCGGCGTTCAGCATGGCCAGTTCCCTGAGCGCCGGCTCCGCGATGTCCTGGCTCGGGGTGGGCACGGTGATGTCCTCCGCGGGCCTGGGTACCGTCATGGGAGCGCCCGTCGCCGGACGGCCGGCCCCGCACGCGGTGCTCCAGTCGGTCCTGATCGCCGGAGCGTGCGCCGTGGCCGTCTGGGGAGCCGGGCGCATCCGCCATTAGTTCCGGACGGTCGCCGAGGGGCCTCCTTCGGCCCCGCGTTCCAGCAGCGGGCGCATCCGGTGGGGGATCAGTTCTGCCATCGACAGCGAGGTGTCCGCGCGTTCGATGCCGTCGATGTCCAGGATCGCGCCGTTGACCCGGAAGAGGTCCTCGGCGCCGCGGGCCACGACGGTGGCCAGGATATCGGCCGTCCCGCTGAGCCCGTGGGCTTCCACGACCTCGGGGATGCGGGCCAGGGCGGCGGTGATCTCACCGAGCTTCTTCTGCTGGACGTGGATGTGGACGAAGCTGGTCAACGGATAGCCCAGGGCCGCGGGGTTGACCCGGCGTTCGAAGGAAAGGAAGGCCCCGTGGTTCTCCAGCCGGTTCAAGCGCGCCTGCACCGTATTGCGCGATAGACCCAGCGTCGTCGCCAGGGCCACGGTGGTTGCCTTCGGGTCCAGGGCCAGGGCCCCCAACAGTCTGTGATCAACCTCATCCAAGTCAGCCATAATGCGCAACGCTATCAGGTACTACCGGGCGGTTACCGTGCAGAGTGCTCAGTAGATATATTGATGGTTGTGCGCAGTGCGTCTTGTGAGTACCGTCACAGGTAGGGAACGACGATGAAGTCCGCCCCGCCGTTCGGACACCGGATCACCCATCCGGCAACCAGCGAGTCGGCCGACGAACAACGAAGGACGCAGCGCAGACCATGACTAATCCACAGGCAGCCGGCGAGCGGGGCGAGGAGCTGATCCAGCTCATCGACCCCAGCGGACGCCGCACCCCGCATGGGGAATTCGATCCCTGGGTCGACGACATCGAGGTGGAGGCCCTGCGCCGCCTCCATACCGACATGGTGGCCATCCGCCGTGTCGACCAGGAAGGCACGGCGCTCCAGCGTCAGGGCGAACTCGCCCTCTGGCCACCGTTGCTGGGCCAGGAAGCAGCACAGATCGGCGCCGGCCGGGCCCTGGAGGATGACGATTTCATCTTCCCCTCCTACCGCGAAACCGGGCTGGCCTACTGCCGCGGGATCAGCGCCGAGGACACCCTGCGCGTCTGGCGCGGCAACGCCTACAGCGGCTGGGACCCCTTCGGCAAGAACATGGCGACACCGCAGATCATCATCGGGGCCCAGGCCCTGCATGCGGTCGGCTATGCCATGGGCATCAAATACGACGGCGGGTCGCAGGCGGCCATCACTTTCTTCGGTGACGGGGCCACCAGCCAGGGCGACGTCAACGAGGCCATGGTCTTCGCCGCCAGCTACCAGGCGCCGGTGGTCTTCTTCTGCCAGAACAACCATTGGGCCATCTCCGAACCGGTCGGGGTCCAGAGCCTGACCAACATCGCCGACCGGTCACCCGGGTTCGGCATCCCCTCGCTGCGCGTGGACGGCAACGACGTGCTGGCCTGCCTGGCGGCCACCCGGATCGCCCTGGATCGGGCCCGCAGCGGCAACGGCCCCACGTTCATCGAGGCGGTGACCTACCGGATGGGCCCGCACACCACGGCGGATGACCCCACGCGCTACCGCGATGCCAACGAACTGGACCTCTGGGCCGCCAAGGACCCGATCGAACGCCTCGAACGGCATCTGGTGGACCTCGGCGTCGACGAGGCCGAACTGAAGGCAGCCGCCGGGGAGGTGGCCGATTCGGTGGCCGCCAGCCTGCGCCAGGGCATCATCGGCCTTCAGGACCCGGAGCCGATGGAGGTCTTCGAGAACGTCTATTCGCAGCCGCATGCGGCCCTGGACCGCCAGCGCGAACACTATGCGCTGTACCGGGAACAATTCGCCGACGCTTCGTCGGCCACGGAAGAGGGTGCGCGATGAGCAAGCTGACATTCGGCAAAGCCCTGAATGCGGGCATGCGCCAGTCCATGGAAGCGGACCCGAAGGTCGTTCTCATGGGGGAGGACATCGGCAAGCTCGGTGGGGTCTTCCGCATCACCGACGGGCTGCAGAAGGACTTCGGCGAACACCGGGTCATCGACACCCCGCTGGCCGAATCAGGGATCGTCGGCACCGCCGTCGGTATGGCCTACCGCGGGTTCAGGCCCGTGGTGGAGATCCAGTTCGATGGTTTCGTCTACCCGGCCTTCGACCAGATCGTCAGCCAGGTCGCCAAACTGCACTACCGCACGCACGGGATGGTCTCCATGCCGCTGACCATTCGGATCCCCTTCGGCGGGGGCATCGGGTCCCCCGAGCACCACTCGGAGTCCCCGGAAGCCTATTTCGCCCATACGGCAGGATTGCGCGTGGTCAGCCCCTCGACCCCGCAGGACGCCTACGTCATGATGCAGCAGGCGATCGCCTGTGATGATCCGGTGGTCTTCTTCGAGCCCAAGCGCCGCTATCACGAGCGCGGTGACGTCGATCTCGAGGCGGCCCTGACGGGACCCGAAATGGGCAGCGCCGCCGTGCGCCGTCCGGGCACCGATGTCACGCTGGTGGCCTATGGAGCCCAGGTCAAGACGGCACTTGCGGCAGCCACCGCAGCGGAGGACGACGATATCTCCGTCGAGGTCATCGATCTGCGGTCGATCTCGCCGATCGACTTCGACACCATCGCGGCCTCGGTGAGGAAGACCGGCCGCCTGGTGGTGACCCATGAGGCCAGCCAGAACCTGGGCCTCGGGGCCGAAATCACCGCGGGGATCACCGAACGCTGCTTCTACCAGCTCGAGCATGCCCCCGTGCGGGTGACGGGCTTCGACATCCCCTACCCGTATTCGAAGCTGGAAATGCACCACCTGCCCGACCTGGACCGCATCCTCGATGGTGTGGACCGGGTGATGGACCGTCCCAACTCCCTGAGCAGTCTGGAAGGCTAGATGAGTACAGTGCTGAAGGTTTTCAAGCTTCCCGATCTCGGCGAAGGACTGACCGAATCCGAAATCGTCAACTGGAAGATCGCCGTGGGCGATTCCGTCCAGTTGAACCAGATCATTGCCGAGGTGGAAACCGCCAAGGCCGTCGTCGAATTGCCCAGCCCCTATTCGGGGGTCGTCACCGAGTTGCACGAACAGCCCGGTACCGTGGTGGAGGTCGGCAACCCGATCGTGTCCTTCGACGTTCCCGGCGAGGCCGGGTCCGGGGATTCGCCCGTGGGCCCGGCGGCCCCGGAGGACGCCGACGAGGCTCCCGCCCAGCGCGAACCCACCTTGGTGGGCTATGGCGCCGAGGTCGAGACCGGGAAGCGTCCGGCCCGCAAGGCCCGTCGCCAGGGGACGGTCGGTGCCCCGCCTCGTGCCGCAGCGCCCGCCCCCGAGGCGGCCCCGGCGGAGCCGGCCCCCGCGATGGGTGAAGCTGCCGCGGAACGACCACGCTCCACGCCTCCGGTCCGCAAGCTTGCCCGTGATCTGGGCCTCGACCTGGAGCGGCTCGACGGCAGCGGCCCGCGCGGACTGATCACCCGGGACGACGTCAACGCAGCCCATGCTGCCGGGGCCCCGGCCGGGACGGGTTCCCCCTCCGCGACCGGGGAGACCGGCCTGCCGTCCGGCGCAATGGCTGCCGGGGCAGTACGCACCCTGGGAGGGCAACCGCGCGAGGTGCGCAGCCCGATCAAGGGGATGCGCAAGCATACGGCGCAGGCCATGGTGGACAGTGCCTTCACCGCGCCGCATGTCACCGAGTTCCTGACCCTCGACGTGACCCCCATGATGGAGCTGCTGGCCCGGCTGCGTGCCGACCGCGCCTACCAGGACATGAAGCTCACCCCGCTGACGATCGCGGCCAAGGCCGTCTGCATCGCCCTCGAACGCCAGCCGACGCTGAACTCCCGGTGGGATGCCGCGGCCGGGGAGATCGTCCAGCAGAACTACGTCAACCTCGGCATCGCCGCGGCCACCCCCCGTGGTCTCATGGTGCCCAACCTCAAGGACGCCCAGGGTCTGGACTTCAGGGCCATGGCCGATGCCCTGCGTGATCTGGCGCTCACGGCCAAGGCCGGCAAGTCCGCACCGGAGGATCTGCGCGGGGGAACGTTCTCGATCACGAACATCGGGGTCTTCGGCATCGATGCCGGCACCCCGATCCTGAACCCGGGGGAGGCGGCCATCCTGGCCCTGGGGCAGGTCCGTGAACAGCCGTGGGGCTACCACGGGGAGGTGGTGCTGCGTCAGCTGACCACGCTGAGCCTGTCCTTCGACCACCGCGTCGTCGACGGGGAACAGGGATCGCGGTTCCTGGCCGACGTGGGCACGATCATGTCCGATCCGGGCATGCTCATCACGATGCTCTAGCCGGACCGGGCCCGAAAAAGGGGCTGCCTCGCCGCGGATCCGCGGCGGGGCAGCCCCTTTTTCGTCTCAGGAGGGAAGCGGCCTCAGGCCAGTTCCATGATGTATTCCTTCACCACCGCGGCCCGGGCGTTGGCGAAACCATCGACCTCGCCGATGATCGTGAAACCACGACGTTCCAGGACCTTCTGGCTGCCGATGTTGTCCGTGACCACGCGGGCCCGGATCGGGCGTTCGGTGATCTCGCTGAGGAAGGCGTCCACGGCGGCGGTGGTCACCCCCTGCCCCCAGTATTTCCTGTCGGTCCAGAAGTCCAGCTCGATGACTTCGTCGTGGGAGTCCGCCATGACGTAGCCGACGGCCCGGCCGTCCTGCTCGATCGCCCGGACGGTGGCCTTCTGGTCGTTGAGGATCAGCGACCAGTGATGGTCGAACACCCCTCGGTCCGCGGGGTTCTTGGCGGTGAATGCGGCCATGACATTGGCCTGGGGATCCTGCTGGTGTTCAAAGAACCAATCCAGGTCCGCTGGCTCAACTGGGCGAAGCTTCACGGTCAGTACCTCTCTACGACAACGGTGTTCTTTCTCGGTCCGGCCGGCCGGTGGACGCGATTCCTCCCAGCCTACCGTTGTGATGCGGGCCTAGCCTACCGGGGCTTTCAGCGCCGCCAACGCCATGGAGACCAGACGGCGTCGCCGGGTCAGCGGATCGGCATCGGAGCGGTGGGCCGAGTGCGGGGTCGAGTTGATCAGCCCCAGGACCGATTGGGCCCGGAAACGAGCCGCCGATTCGCCCTCCCCGGGGTGGAGCAGCCGCAATTGTCTGGCCCAGATCTCGATGTAGGAGCGCTGTAGACGCCGCACCGTGGACTGGTCGGCCTCGGACAGGCTGGCCATGTCCCGATCCTGGACCCGGATCACATTGCGGTGGCCCAGGGCGAAGTCGGCATGGAAGCGGACCAGCTCACCGAGCACCTCCTCGGGGCTGCCACCGGCCCGGGCCACGGCGCTTCCGCCGTCGTGCAGGTCGTGGCTGACCTCGGTGAGCAGGGCACCGAGCACCGCCGCCTTTCCGGGGAAGTGGCGGTAGACGGCCGGGCCGCTGATGCCCGACGCCGAGCCGAGGTCCTCGATGGAGACCCCGTGGTAGCCGTGGGTGGCGAAGAGTCGGGCCGCTTCGGCCAGCAGGGTGGAGCGGCGTGAGGCCTTGGCCTGGCTGCGGCCCGTGGTTTCACCGGTGGCGTTCACCGCGTCGGGCGCCGCCAGGGGCTCGGGTTGTTGCTGCACGGCGCTACTCCATCCGCTAGCGTGAGTTGGCCCACAAGAGGTGCTGGACATTTCAGTTAATGAATACTAACGTCTATTTCAGTTAGTACCTATTAACTCAAACTATTGGTTGTCTCCGTGTGGAACGGCAACCACCCCCGACGCCGAGGAAGAGCTACCGATGGAAACCCTGGCCTCCCACCTGGACCCGGCGGCCGACGTCTTCGCCGAGAACGACGCCGCCCAGCGCGCCCTCGTGACCGAATTGCGTGACCGTCTGGATACCGTCGCCCGCGGCGGCAGCGAAAAATCCCGCCGCCGGCATATCGACCGCGGAAAGATGCTTCCCCGCGAACGCGTGGACGCGCTGCTCGACGAGGGATCACCGTTCCTGGAGATCGCCCCGCTGGCCGCGGAGGGGATGTACGACGGCGATTGCCCCGGCGCCGGAGTCATCGCCGGGATCGGTCTGGTCCATGGCCGCCAGATCCTGGTCATCTCCAACGACGCCACCGTCAAGGGCGGCACCTACTATCCGATGACGGTCAAGAAGCACCTCAGGGCCCAGGAGATCGCCTTGGAGAACCATCTTCCCTGCGTCTACCTGGTCGACTCCGGAGGCGCCTTCCTGCCCCGCCAGGACGAGGTCTTCCCCGACCGCGACCACTTCGGGCGCATCTTCTACAACCAGGCCAACCTCTCGGCCCGCAAGATCCCGCAGATCGCCGCGGTCATGGGCTCCTGCACCGCCGGGGGCGCCTACGTGCCGGCCATGAGCGACGAGACGGTGATGGTCCGCAACCAGGGGACGATCTTCCTGGGCGGACCACCGCTGGTGAAGGCGGCCACCGGCGAGGTCGTCACGGCCGAGGAGCTCGGCGGGGCGGAACTGCATTCGAAGACCTCGGGGGTCAGCGACCACATCGCCGAGGACGATGGCCATGCCCTGCAGATCGTCCGGGACATCGTCGAAACGCTCCCGCCGCCGGCCGAACCGGCCTGGGACGTCATCGAATCCAAGGACCCCGTCGCCGATCCCGAGCAGCTCTACGGGGCGGTCCCGGTCGACGTCAACGGCCGCTACGACGTCCACGAGGTCATTGCCCGGATCACCGACGGCAGCGGCTTCCACGAATTCAAATCCGGCTACGGGACCACGCTGATCACCGGCTTCGCCCGCATCCACGGCCACCCGGTCGGGATCGTGGCGAACAACGGCGTGCTCTTCTCCGAATCCGCGCTCAAGGGCGCCCACTTCATCGAACTCTGCGACCAGCGCGGCATCCCGCTGGTGTTCCTGCAGAACATCTCCGGCTTCATGGTCGGACGCGACTACGAAGCCGGCGGCATCGCCAAGAACGGCGCGAAGATGGTCACCGCCGTGGCGACCTGCCGGGTCCCGAAACTCACCGTCGTCATCGGCGGTTCCTTCGGTGCCGGGAACTACTCGATGTGCGGGCGGGCCTACTCGCCGCGCTTCTTGTGGATGTGGCCTGCGGCCCGCATCTCGGTCATGGGCGGCGCCCAGGCCGCCTCGGTGCTCTCCACGGTCAAACGCGACGGGATCGAACGCTCCGGCGAATCCTGGAGCGAGGACGCGGAAGAGGCCTTCAAGGAGCCGATCCGCGAACAATACGAAGACCAGGGCAACCCCTACTACTCCACCGCGCGCCTCTGGGACGACGGAATCATCGACCCCGCCGACACCCGCCGGGTGCTCGGCCTCGCCCTGGACGTCTGCGCCACCGAACCCCTGCCGGACACCTCGTTCGGCGTCTTCAGGATGTGATCCCCCGATGACCGAAAACCACGTAGAGTCACCGCTCTTCGATACCGTGCTCGTCGCCAACCGTGGCGAGATCGCCGTCCGGGTCATCCGGACGCTGCGCCGGCTGGGGATCCGCTCCGTCGCCGTCTACTCCGAAGCCGACGCCGGGGCCCGCCATGTCCGGGAAGCCGACGACGCCGTCTGCCTGGGCCCGGCGGCCGCCGCCGCAAGCTACCTGAACATCGACGCCGTGCTGAATGCCTGCCGCACTTCCGGCGCCCAGGCGGTCCACCCCGGCTACGGGTTCCTGTCCGAGAACCTCGAGTTCGCGCGCGCACTGGAGGGTTCCGGGATCACCTTCATCGGCCCCAGCGCCCATTCCATCAACCTCATGGGCGATAAGATCCGGGCCAAGAACCATGTGGCCAGCCACGGTGTCCCCGTCGTCCCCGGGGTCGCCGATCCCGGGATGGACGATGCCGCCCTGATCGCGGCGGCGGCCGACGTCGGATTCCCGCTGCTGATCAAGCCCTCCGCCGGCGGCGGCGGCAAGGGAATGCATGCGGTGGAGTCCGCGGCCGAGCTGCCCGCCACCTTGCAGACCGCCCGCCGGGTGGCGAAGAGCTCCTTCGGCGACGACACGCTGCTGCTCGAACGCCTGGTGCGCAGCCCCCGGCATATCGAGGTCCAGATCCTGGCCGATACCCACGGGCACACCATCCACCTGGGCGAACGTGAATGCTCGCTGCAGCGCCGGCACCAGAAGGTCATCGAAGAGGCGCCCGCACCGCTGCTGCAGATGCAGGACGGTGGCGCCGGGATCCGCGAGCGGATCGGCCAGGCGGCAGTGAATGCGGCCCGCTCGGTGGATTACGTCGGGGCCGGAACCGTGGAGTTCCTGGTCTCGGACGAGAACCCCGACGAATTCTTCTTCATGGAGATGAACACCCGTCTGCAGGTCGAGCACCCGGTGACCGAGGAAGTCGTGCGCTTCAACGGCGCACGGGTGGACCTGGTCGAATGGCAGATCCGGGTCGCCGCCGGCCGGGTGCTCGAGCTCGATCAGCAGGCCCTGTCCCTGGAAGGCCACGCCATCGAGGCCCGCGTCTACGCCGAGGACCCGGCCCAGGGGTTCCTGCCCTCCATCGGGACGATCCTGCGCGCCGAAGACCCCGTCGGTGAAGGCATCCGCGTCGACTCGGGCATCGCCACCGGCTCCGACATCACCCCCGACTACGATCCGATGCTGGCCAAGGTCATCGCCCACGGCGACGATCGGGTCCAGGCCCTGGCCCGGATTGACACGGCGCTGGCCGAAACCGTCATCCTCGGCGTCGAAACCAACCTCGAATACCTCAGGGCGCTGATCGCCGAACCCGATGTGCAGGCCGGACGTCTGGACACCACCTTCATCGACCGGTGGGGGATCCAGGACAAACGCAGCCCGAGCGAAGACGAGTTGCGGTCGATCGCCCGCTGCTTCCTGGCCGTGGAACCGGCCACCATCCCACGCTTCGGAGCCTGGGCATCGGATGGCTGGCGCCTGGGCAGCCACCGGGAACGGACCCTGGCCCTGGAGATCGACGGCGAACTGCATATGGTGACCCTGCCTCCGGAGGGCGACGGCGCCGACGGGGCAACGGCCTCCGACGTCGTCCCCGCCTTCGCCGAAGTCCCGGCCAGTGCGGGACGCGAAGCCTGGATCGCCTCGGGCGGCTATGGCGCCCATGTGCGCTGGCTTGACCGCCGCGCCGTTGTGCACCGCCGACTGGCCAGCCTCGAACGCGAGGAAGCCGGCGGCGACCCCGAATCCCGGTCACCGATGCCCGGCACCGTCGTCTCGGTGCTGGTCTCCACCGGCGACCACGTCGAGGTTGGCCAACCGTTGCTGGCCGTGGAGGCGATGAAGATGGAACATCCCCTCGTCGCCGGCCTGACCGGCACCGCCACCATCCATGTCGCCGTCGGGGACCACGTCTCCGCCGGGGCCTCGGTGGCCACCGTGACCCCCGAGACCACGGGCGCCGACGCGCCCGCTACCGAAACCACCACCAGCTAAGGACCCCTCCATGCCGAACCTCGAACTCGACGACGACTACCAGGACCTTTCCGATACAGTCCGCGACTTCGCCGACAACGTCGTCGCCCCCGTCTCCGCCAAACACGACGAGGAGCACAGCTTCCCCTACGACGTCGTCTCCCAGATGGGGGAGATGGGCCTGTTCGGCCTGCCCTTCCCCGAAGAACACGGCGGCATGGGCGGGGACTACTTCGCCCTGTCGTTGGCCCTGGAACAGCTGGGCCGGGTCGACCAGTCGGTCGCGATCACCCTGGAGGCAGGGGTCTCGCTCGGCGCCATGCCGATCTACCGTTTCGGCACCGACGCGCAGAAGGAACAGTGGCTACCGCAGTTGGCCAGCGGGCAGGCGCTGGCAGGTTTCGGCCTGACAGAACCCGAGGCAGGCTCCGATGCCGGTGGAACCCGCACCACGGCTCGTGAAGAGAACGGGAACTGGGTGATCAACGGCAATAAGGAGTTCATCACCAACTCCGGCACCGACATCACCCGCCTGGTCACCGCCACCGCCGTCACCGGGACCTCGACGCGGGCCGACGGTTCGGAGAAGAAGGAGATCTCCACCATCCTGGTGCCCACCGACACCGAGGGCTTCACCGCGGAGAGGGCCTATAACAAGGTCGGCTGGAACGCCTCGGATACGCACCCGCTGACGTTCAAGGACGTCACCGTCCCGCAGGAGAACCTGCTGGGTCAGCGCGGCCGAGGCTTCGCTAACTTCCTGTCCATCCTCGATGAGGGGCGCATTGCCATTGCCGCCCTGGCCACCGGCGCCGCCCAGGGGTGCGTGGACGAATCGGTCCGCTACGCCAAGGAGCGCACCGCATTCGGCCAGAACATCGGAAAGTTCCAGGCCGTCTCATTCAAGATCGCCCGCATGCAGGCCCGCGCCCACAGCGCCCGGCTGGCCTACTATGGTGCCGCCTCGAAGATGCTCGCCGGCAAGCCGTTCACCACCGAGGCCGCCATGGCCAAACTGATCGCCGGCGAAGCGGCGATGGACAACGCCCGGGACGCGACCCAGGTCTTCGGCGGCTACGGCTTCATGAACGAGTTCGTCGTCGCCCGTCACTACCGGGATTCGAAGATCCTCGAGATCGGCGAAGGCACCACCGAGGTGCAGCTGATGCTCATTGCCCGCGAACTCGGACTCTAGGAGAAGGATATGAACGCTGATGCAGCGAACGACGGCGGCACCCCGGCTCCGGGGCGGCGCGTGGTCGAACGCGGGCTCTACTTCGATGAACTCGAGGTCGGGACCGTCTACGCACACAGCCCGGGGCGGACGATGACCGAGACGGACAACGTCCTGTTCACCACGATGACCATGAACACCCAGGCCCTGCACCTGGACGCGGCCTTCAGCGCCACCCAGCCTTTCGGGCAGCGCCTGGTGAACTCGATGTTCACCCTCGCCACCCTGGTCGGCCAGTCGGTGGGACAGCTGACCCAGGGCACGATCATCGGACAGCTGGGTCTGAACGACGTGAACTTCCCCCACCCGCTCTTCCACGGGGACACGCTGTATACCGAAACCGAGATCACCGGGCTGCGTCCCTCGAAGTCCAGGCCCGGGCAGGGGATCGCCACCATGAAGCACACCGGGCACAACCAGGACGGTGAGGTGGTGGCCGAGGCTTCGCGCACCGTGCTGATGTGGACCGAGGCCGGACACCTGGATGCCGGGAAGAAGCAGTCATGAGCGATACCTCTGCACCGGCCTTCACTATGGGGCCGGCCATCCTCTTCTGCCCCGCAGACCGGCCCGAACGCTATGCCAAGGCCTCCGCCCGGGCCGACGCGGTGATCATCGACCTCGAGGACGCCGTGGCACCCACCGATAAGCCGGCGGCCCGACGATCGGTGGTGGACACGCCCTTGGATCCGGGACGTACGATCGTCCGGGTGAACCCCGTGGACACCGAGGACTTCGCCGAAGACCTGGCGGCTGTGGGGGAGACCGCCTACAGCACCGTGATGCTGGCCAAGACCGAAACCGTCGAACAGCTCAGGCAGTTGGCCGACTATCGGGTCATCGCCCTGTGCGAGACGGCGCTGGGTGTACTCAACGCGCCGGCCATCGCCGCCGAGCCCAACGTCGTGGCGCTCATGTGGGGAGCCGAGGACCTGGTCGCCTCCCTTGGGGGGACCTCCAGCCGGCACGACGACGGTTCCTACCGTGACGTCGCCGTCCATGCCAGGGCAGCCGTCCTGCTGGCCGCAGGGGCTTATGGGAAGGCCGGCATCGACTCCGTCTACATCAACATCCCCGACACCGAGGGTCTCGCCGCCGAGACCCGTGACGCGGTCGCCAGCGGATTCGCCGCCAAGGCCAGCATCCACCCGGCCCAGATGACGGTGATCCGGGCCGCCTACGCCCCCGACCCGGAAGCGGTGCAGCGGGCCCGGGCCATTCTGGAGGCGGCACGCACCGCCTCGGGGGTCTTCTCCTTCGAGGGACAGATGGTCGACGAGCCCTTGCTGCGCCATGCCCGCCGTCTGGTGGCCCGTATCGACGGCTAGCGGGCCGGTGTCGTTTTTCGAATACGACTGCACGGGCAGGACAGCAGTGTCAGCGGTTGTCTTCCTTTAAGTTCCGCAGCCGCCCGCGTTCAATGGCTCGATAGACAGTGGAGCGACCGACGCTAAACAGCTCAGCTAGCTCCGCCTTGCTGTGTTCCCCAGCGGCGTGCAGTTCGAGGAGGTGCTCTTCCTGCTTCGCTGAGAGTTTGGGCTGCTTGCCCCGCAGCCTGCCCTTGGCCTTGGCAACCTTCATTCCTTCGCGGGTGCGCATCCGAATAAGGTCAGCTTCGAACTCGGAGATCATCGCCAACACGTTGAACAGGAGTTTGCCCATTGGGTCGGTAGGGTCATGGACGGAACCGCCGATGCTGAGTTTGATTTCGCGTCTGGCGAGGTCATCGGCAATTTCGTGGGCGTCCCGGACGGAGCGGGCTAGGCGATCCAGCTTGGTAACGACGAAGGTATCCCCAGCTCGGCATGCGGCCAAGGCTTCGCGTAGGCCGGCACGATTCTTGTTGGTGCCGGTAAACCCATGATCAACATAGATGCGTTCCGAGGTGACGCCCAGGGCTGCTAGGGCATCACGCTGCGCGGTGAGGTCTTGCTCTTCCGTGGACACGCGTGCATAGCCGATGATGATCTCAGACATGCAGATCAGTGTGTCACATAAGGACCCGTCACCGGACGACTCGCCGGACGGGTCTTACGGGACGGTGATGGCTTGGCTGTGGAGTTTGGCGCTCTTTGGCGGCGTTTTGTGATCGCTCTGAGTCATTAGCTGCCGATGACGAGGATGCTGGCGGCGGCTTCGACGACGTCGTCGGTGATGGTGTCGAGCTGGTTGATCCTGAGCACCCGGCTTATTTGGGGGAAGAGCCGTTCGAGGAGCCGGAAGTTGCCGCGGGTGATCCGTTCAATCGCCGCTATGGCTTGCGCGTCGGTGAAGTCATCGGGGTCGAGGGTTTTTCCGAGCCGTTTCCAGTGACGGTCCAGGACGAACAGGAGCTCCTCGCGTCCGAGGGTGCGGTATTGGTGTGAGAATCCGAGCCGGCTGTAAAGCTGCGGGTAGTGACGGAATCGTTCGTCGATGCCGGGCATGCCGATCAGGATCATCGCGAGATGGGTCCGGTCGTGTTGGTCGCGGAGAAGTTCCAGGGCAGTGGGGGTCAGCCGTTCGGCTTCGTCGACGATGAGCAGCTCGACGAGACGAGTGAGGTCTCCTTGTTTTACCGTCACCACTTCGGGTTTGAGGGACTGGAGGTGCTCTTCGACGCAGATCCCGACTTTGATCTGCCAGTGCGCGAGCTCGGCCATGAGATCCCTGGGCCGGCAGAGGACTTCGGGTGTGTAGAAGACGGTGCGGGATCGGTTCGCGAGGGCATAGTGCTTTGCGTCGTGGTCTCCGCGGGGTCCCCACTCGTTGATGTAGGCCTCGAGCGCGTCCCAGTTCGCGTAGCGGCGGGCGGAGTTGGTTTTCCCGACGCCGGCCGCGCCGTGGCAGATCCCGATGGTCTTCTCTTTCCGCACGGCGTTGGCGAACTCGGTGAAGCGCCGGTGCTCTTTGGTGACGATGAATGCCTGGTTCATCACTCGTCCTCTTCGTAGGTGCGCAGCCGTGGCCGCCGTTTCGTGGTTTCGGGGTTGCGGGGTTCTTCGCGGGTGTAAACGGTGGGGATGCGGTCGTTGATGGCGCGGCGTAGTTGTTTGCGGCGGGCCCGGCGGGCGGTTTCGATATCGCGGAGGCTGAGGCGAAGGTTGGGGTGGGCTTCGTCGATGGCGGTGCAGATGAACGTGTCCCGGTCGTATACGCGGATCTCGGAGATGTCGCGCGGGTCGTACCGGATTGTGATGGTGTGTCCGACGAAGGGGGCCAGGGTCGGGGCGAGGTAGCGCTGGCCTTGGAAATGGATGCCGTCGCGTTGCACGACCCGGCTCTTCGGAACGGTGAGGAGCAGCCCGTCGAGTTCTTCCAGGCTCTGCGGCATGCGGGGAAGCCAGCCATCGCCAACCCACGCGTCGCGCGGCGAGATCCCCAGCTCGCTGTGGACCCTGTCGTTATAGGTGCCAATGAAGTCGCCGACCGCTCCGTCGAGCCCTGCAAGATCGAGGACGGGTGTTGGTGCCCGGCTGCCGGAGCCGAGATGGCCAGGTAGCGCAGCCAGAAGCTCGGTGTTGATGGTGCCGAAGAACCGCTCGATCTTCCCCCGCCCCTGGGGCCGGCCGACGGTTGAGTGGATGATCCTGATATGCAGGGCGATAGCAGTTCTCTCAAGATGGTGGCTGGTGAAGTCGGAGCCGTGGTCCACGTGCAGGATGTCGGGGATCCCGCACATCGCCCAGGTGGGGTCCGTTTTCCGCCAGATTGCCTGCCGGAGGGCAAGGGCGGTGTTAATCGCTGACGGGGTGTCGGTGAAGACCATGTATCCGCAGATGGCGCGGGAGTAGTCATCCATCACGGTGGTCAGCCAAGGCCGGTCGGGTTTCCCATCAGCCCCGACGATGAGGATGTCGAGCTCGGTGTGGTCTGACTGCCATGTCTGGTTCGGATGTTCCGCGCGGCGGCGGAAGACCAGCTCGTGCTTGTCCCGATACGACGCGGGCCCCTCAAGCGCCAGCGTGACCATGGCCGGATCGAGGGCCTGCACGATCTGCCGGACAGTTGCATAGCTCGGCGCCGGCAGCTCGCGCTGTTGCGCATCGGTGGCGGCAAGGCGATGCAACGTGGAGATGCCTGGGCGTGGCCGGGTGAGTGCCAAACGTTCAATGAACGCGACCGTCTCGCTCGACGTTCGGCGGACGCCTTTGTCGCTGCGTGGGTTGGGTTCGAGGGCCGAGATGCCGCCTTGCCGGTAGAGCCGGTTCCAACGTTGCAGCGCCCGGACGGAGATTCCGGTCTCCCGGGCAAGGACAGCGAGCGGGATCTGGTCCTCGACATGAAGCCGAAGAACACGCCACCGCTCCGCCGCGTCCACGAGACACCTACACGGTGGTGCCCTCGCGAGCCGCGAAGGCCTGCTGGTGACGATACAGGGTGGCCCGGCTCCACCCGACGAGTTTCGCCGCGTCCTCCGCGGTGCGGCCCTTCGCCCTCGCCTCGGCGACGAGCTTGAGCTTGTCGGCGACCACGACGGGATCCGACAGGGGTCTGCCGAATCTGGTTCCGCTTTTCCGCGCGGCGGTGATGCCGGCGTTCACGCGTTCGGTGATCAGTTCGCGTTCGTATTCGGCCAACGTGGCGAGCATGTTCAGCATCAACCGGCCCGAGGTCGTCGATGGATCGATGCCGTCCGAGATGCTTTTCACCTGCACGTCCTGCTCCCGGAGGAGCTTGACCGTGTTGAGTACGTCGATCAGGGACCGCCCGAGCCGGTCGACCCGCCACACCACGACGGTGTCACCGGGCTGGGCGTATTCGAGGAGCTTCTTCATTCCGGGGCGCGAGATCGCGGTCCGGCTGCCTGATGTGACATCGGCGAAAATGTCCCGCTCCTGCACGCCCGACTTGACGAGGGCGTCGACCTGCAGCTGCGCGTCCTGGCCCTTGGTGCTGACCCGTGTATATCCGAGATGTCTCACCAGGTCATTCTGCCCCAAAAACCCCTCGATGCGGAGGGATCAAGACGGTTTGCCGCAAGGCATGTTTCCGAGACAGGCCACGCTCCGGAATGTAGCCACTCTTCTCCACAGTTCGAGATGGGCCTGGAGTGTCTTGGAAAACTGTAACTTTATGGGCCAAAGCTAAACCTTGTCGGCAAACAGGAAACTTGTTACATTGGCGACGACATACGATTTCAGTTGGGGGAAATAAAATGGTATGGGTGCTGGCTTTCATTGTAGCGGTCCTTTTATTAGCAATTCTGGGAACCATGCGGGAAGTGGCCATCCTTCGCAGTGAATTGACTTCTTTTCGCGAATTGGTGACGATCCCACCGGAGCCCGAGTGGTTCAGGAAGGGGCGCATGCCACGCGAACTTGCAGACCTCCACGAATTCTATTCCCGCTCCGCACACGACATGCTCGTCGTCATGTTCGTTTCTAGCGGCTGCCCGGGCTGCCGAAAGCTAGTCGATGATCTGCTCCGGAAAGCCGATCTCAGCGGCAATAAGAATCTGCTCTTCGTCACAACGCCGACGGCGCCCTCGGCTTCCGGCAATCCCGCCATGATGCAATCCATCGAACGTGCTGGCTGGACTCTTCACGCCGATGCGGGAAGCGACATTCTTTTCGCCGCTGGCGTCCACGGAACGCCCACTGCAATCGTCATGGACCGTCTAGAAGCAAAGGACTACGAGCCTGCCCCCGATGTGAATTGGGTTGTCCAGCAGCTAGCCCAAAAAGGAGAGTTGGTATGAAAGGCACGGGGGAACGCCCATCCCCGCGGAGCGGGGGAATCGCTCTTGATCGGCGGTCATTCACGCGACTGACCGTCCTCGCGGCAGGAAGCATCGGCTCTCTGGTTGGGTTTGCCCCATCGGCCGCGGCAGCACCGCCCAGCGCCTGCGACTTCGGCACACAACGCCTCTATGGCTGCGACTGTCCAGGAAACTACCAGTACCCCTGCACATGCATCGGCTATTGCACGGACACAATAAGTGAGTGTCAGTTCGGGCCGAGATCAGTGGACTCGTGCACGGTCTACAACACAAGCCCGAATCCCGATATTGGGGCGAAACCCCTCGGCAAGTGCGATCCCGTCCTCCAGACTGGATGGTGCTGCGGCGTTTACTGCTAGTGATATCGAATGACCTAGGAGGTAGAGATGACATGGCATGCAGGTTCTCCCGCGCAAGGCGTAGGGACAGCCAACCACAAAGACTTTTCCCCGCCTAAGCAGGAAAAGCGAGTTGAGAAGCTAACACTTCAGGCAGTGGCCTATGGGGAAAACCCCGCAGATATCGAGCTGCGTTGGTCATACAACGGCGAGTTTTCCCCGGCAACGCGAGAGGCTCTAGTCAAGGCCGTTTTACAAGGCATCCGCGCCGAATTTCGACGAGTATCTGGAGAGTGAACCGTGGACTCGCCGACAGTAGTCCAATTGGCCTCGGTGATTCTCGGTTTTCTCTGGCTCGTAAGTAGCAGCCTAAAAACCCTGTCCTTTGCCCAGTTTCGCGCGGACGTGGAGGCCCTGCTTGGTGGACATTCCGGTCGCTCCATCGGGGTCTTTGTGATCGGCATGGAGATCGCAGCCAGTGCCATGTTGTTTTTCGGCTTCTCGAAAGCGGGCGGCCCCTTTTCGGCGTCACTTGTGATCGCATTTACGGCCTCGTACATCCTCCGGGCAACTAGACTTCGTAACCTGCAGTGCGCCTGCTTCGGTTCACTATCAAAACCATGGTTTCTAGCCAGGTTAGGCCGAACGGCGACGGTTGCAGCTGATTCGGCGGCTGGCGCGTGGGTCTTTGTGCGCAACAGCCTTTTCATTGTTCTCGCTGCAGCCGTATCAGGCTACCCGCCCCTGATTACGGCACTCCTGGTCTCGACGATTGCGACTTTAATGGTGGTCGCTACCTTGACCGAAACCTTGCTCGAATTAAAGGACCGGAAAAAGATCCCCCACCCGGCGCTAAGCGACCTGCTGGCCCGCCGGAGGATAATCTTCGCTACCGATTGGTACTCCGGCGTATGGACATCTTGGATATCGTGTTTCGAGTCCAAGAAGTCGGTTGTTAACTAGACCTCATCGCCTAAAGTCACTTGGCCTGGGACAACGCGGCAGAACGTCTCGGAGCCTTCCACCGGCTCGTAATTTGACAGCGGATGATTGCGGCCTTGATCCAGAAGAGCAGAGTAGCCTCACACCACGTGTTAGGGATGGCTGGCCGAGAATGCTCACCAGAGGTCGGTGATAGGAGACGCCGTACCTGAGACGACGTCGCCCCCTTGTGCGTGCGAGTCCATCCAAGACGATATCCGCTGAAGGTTCCCCTAGCAGGCGCCGAGAGCGCCATTTACCGCTAAGAATTCGCCGCCACTTATCGTTGCGATTCACAGGCTTGGCGCTCTCGGTAACTCCTATTTCGAGCGGTCGTTTCCGGTGGAGGACCCCCTATCGGGACGGTTCAAATTGTCAATTCGGACAGATCCCCAAACGGGACGATGCAGCTCCGTCGACGACGAAAAGCACTCTTTCCCGTTCGCTACCGCGATACCGGAGCACCAAAATTCGACAGTGAACTACGACTGTTAGTGGGTAATGGAAGTCCTTCTTTAACCCAAAAATGGCGGTTACCGCCGTAGCTCCGCGGCCTGTAAAGATCGGTTTTGAGCCGGGCCTTTTCAGCGTAGTCGAGGCCGGAGTCCTCAACGTCTTGAAGTTTTGACATCCAATGCAACGATCCGAGCTGTCAGTAAGCCCCAGGGTGGGCGTGGTCCGTGAGAACCACGCCCACCCTAGGGCTCACCACCTGCTATGAGATTGGATATCGCTGAAGTATCTCCCAGAGGGCCCGGTGTCGGGCCTCGTAATTCTCTGGTGAATTGTAGATAAGTTCTACCTGCAGGCTGTCGACGATGCCAAGGTATGCATCTACTAGCGTTGTGGCATTGCGCGGGTCGAGACTTCTGGGCAGAGCTGCTATGAACAGTGATCTTAGGTCAGCCTCAAAGAGTCGGTACTTGGTGATCACTTCCTCGCGGAGCGCGAGCGGCGGAGCATAGACGGTGCGCAGCAAAAAACGGAAGTCCGCCGACGATGCGTATCTGGGGTGCAGGGCGTTTAGATACTCACCGCCGGGCAAAGGTACACCTGATTCTGCGGCGAAGGCATTGCTTGCAGCGAGACGTTCCTCCCGCAGGGCGATGTCCATGACCTCGTTGAAGAGCGCATCCTTGTTGGCAAAGTGGGCATAGAGGGAAGCCTTTCGCATCCCGGCCTGTTCCGCGATCACCGTGAGCGAGGACGCGTCATAACCGAATTCTGCGAAGTGGTCAACAGCAACGGTGCAAATCTTCTTTGCCGATGGGGACAATGACATTGGGTGCTGATGCTCCGTATTCTTTGGTTCGAAACGATTAGTGGCTGCCGAGATCGGTCACGGCAGGTGCTCGTTTGACGCTCACTGCCACGATAGCAATGGCAACCGCACCGACCACCATCAGGAATGCCAGCCAGGCCAGTGGCCCTGCTTCGACCATTACTCCTGCGATGGGGGTAGCGGCCGAGGAGATGATGAGCTGGAATGCTCCTAGCAGGGCTGCGGTAGAACCCAGGGACGTGTGCTGGGAAGCCATGGCCAGTGCCATAAGTGTCGCTTCCGCGATACCAATGCCGAAAAGGGAAATGAACATGCCAATGACGATACCCGGTAGACCCATTCCCAACAGCGTCAGCACGAAACCGACCGCGGCACCGAGCGCGACGATGATCGTCCCAGCCATTCCTAGTGCACCAGCACCGAATCGTGTCACGGTGCGCCCAGCGACAATGGCACCGAACATAACGGCAAGTCCTGTTCCTCCGAACACGAGCCCGAAGGTGTTGGCGTCAAGGTCAAAATGACCTTGGTAGATAAATGGTGCACCTCCGATGTAGCCAAAGAGGAAAAAGAACACCGCGGACAGCCCTAAGGCGGGAAGCAAGAATCCGGAATCCTTTGCGATTCGCTTGTAAGTGCTAAGCACCATTCCCAGCCGGAGGGAGGATCGGGTCTCCACCGGGAGGGTCTCACGCAGGTTGGCTGTCGAGTTGGCCAGTGCGATGGCAGCCAGACCTGCAAGAACCAGCAGCACTGCACGCCAGCCAAAGTGCTGGTCAACGAACCCGCCAAGGGTCGGTGCAAGCACCGGCGCAAGGCCCTCGATTGTCATCAACAATGCGAAGAGCTGAGCGGCGCGCACTCCCTGAGCGGCATCTCGAACCATGCTCAAGGCCACGACGAGAGTCAGCGCCGCCGCGAGCCCTTGCAAGGTGCGAGCCGCTAGAAGGGTTCCCATGGTTGGGCTGGCTGCCGCCCAGAGAGACGCCAGAAGAAATACCACTAGGGCGCCCAAGAGGGGCCGACGTCGTCCGAATGCATCGGTGAGTGGGCCAAAAATTAGTTGCCCCGCACCCATCGCCAGCAGGTAAACCGTGAGGGTCAACTGGCCTGACGCTGCGGTTCCGTTGAGTTGCTGGACGATGTCGGGCAGGGAGGCCAGGTACATGTCGGTGCCGGCAGGGCCCAGGATGGTTACCAGTGCTAGCGACACCGCGAACCACGCACCCACCTTCCGTTGGCGCTGAATAGTAGTCACTGTAGGGATCTCCTCAAAAGTCGAATGAACTCACTTACTTGCCTACCTACCGATAGGTAGGCAAGCAACTCTATTCCACCACGGAAGTCATTTGTGAGCAATCCAGACGGAGCGTGACTGGTGTCACGCTCCCCACTCGATGGGTATAAGAGAGCTCTGAGGGAGTATGCGGAGGAGCTTCCGAGCACACTTCCGGCCGGCCTGTGAGGAAAACTGTCGTGGGGAATACCCAATGCGGAGGTATCTGCTGTCCCGTTTAGCGTTCCCCTCTGGACACCCCATCAACGTCGGAGCTGACATTGCTTTGCGCGATCCGGCCGGCCGTCGCCGGACCCGCTTGAGGGCACGGGGCCGCCGTCCCGAGGTCTTAGGACACTCCGCGCAATCGACTTTGGAAAACGATGAGCCCCTTATGCTTGCGCCGAGCCGCAGACAGGAATGCAGCTCTCTAGGCCGTAGCTCAAGGTCATGAAGCATTTGTAGACTAGCCCCACAGGCGGTATCAAGTGGGAAGAAGGGCTGGGAGTAACCATGGAACGAAAAACCACTAACCCAAGGCTAA
This sequence comes from Arthrobacter sp. AOP36-A1-22, assembly GCF_052377615.1. Classification (NCBI taxonomy): domain Bacteria; kingdom Bacillati; phylum Actinomycetota; class Actinomycetes; order Micrococcales; family Micrococcaceae; genus Arthrobacter; species Arthrobacter sp. AOP36-A1-22. The sequence goes on along the minus strand of NZ_JBQSWX010000019.1, from coordinate 32,972 downwards.
GGGTTCTAGTCGGTACCTTGGTGGGATCCGCTGCCCTTGCTCTGTTCAGCACTTGGATACCAGCAATCATTGTCGGGATCGTCATTGCCCTTGTCGCTGTCGCTTTATCGGTTCAGATTGCGGTTGTTGCAAGAACCGTGTCACGGGACTCTGGTGCGGTCCACGCTGGCCCGACTATCCTGGGCACTGCTTGGGTTTCAGCCACGGCTTGTGTGCTCCAGATCGCGTGGTCTTCGTACCAGCTCTTGGCCAACGGTATAGTTCTGGCTGCCGTTTCTGTCTTTGCTGGATTGATCCTTGCGACGGTTCCCCTGAGCGCGCTGAAGAGTATGCCCAGAAGAGACCGTCATCCGGTCGGAACAAACTGATCCTTGCTGCTCGCCCGCTGGGAATTCGTGTATTGGACGACAAGCAGCTGAATCGAAATTGTTGGACGTGTGGCGCCCGCGAGCACCATCCCGCAGTGGGTTCCACTTGCGGGCATTGATATGTTCAAACCAAAGTCGATCTGCCCTAGACACACCCCCTCGGGTGGATTTCCGCACGGATCATCCTCAGACCCGATGGGTAAGGCAACTCTCTTCCCCGTCGAGGGTGTAGAGAAGGATCGAGGTAGCGCCACTGAATCGGCGCTTAAACGGATATGCCAAAATGAGAGCCCTATGAAAGAGCCCTCTGCAAATATCCACCCACTGGACCAAGATCGCGACCAGATCAGCGCAGCCTTCGTCCAGGATTTGGCCGCTGAAGTCGCAACCCGCTACGGCGGCACACTCACGCGGATGCAGCGAGCAAACGGATCCTCAAACGCGACATGGGTCGGTGACGGCATCGCCGTACGAATCGCGCATACACCCGTCGACATGGCTCGAGAGGTTGCGCTCGTGCGGGCTCTGCCGCGAGAGGTCGGACACCCAGAGATCCTCGGCGAGGGCACTATCGCAGGCCACGGCTGGATCGTGAGTGCAGAGATCCCCGGTCAGAATCTCCAAGAGGCATGGCCTACACTGACGCCTGCTGAGCAGGAATCAGCAGTGCGTCAGCTGTGGGCCCGCGCCCACAGCGTGCACGACTCGAGCCCGTACCTCAGGACGCTTGTCGCGTCGCACGGTGGTTTCGTGCCAGCAACGATTGACGCTGCCACCGCGTCGGCTAAACACGCCGAAGTCGCGCTGGGACTGTCCAGCGCCCAGCAGGCGCAGCTCCACGAAGTCATCGAGGACTACTTCCGGGCTGCACCCTTAGTAGAGCAAACCGTCAACCATGGCGACCTCGCGCTGATGAATGCCTTATGGGACGGTGAAGTCGTCGCCCTGCTGGACTTTGAGTTCGCCGTGCTCGCTCCGATCGAGATCGACCTGTGCCGGCTGGTCTACGAGGCCCGCATATCCGAGGAGGGCCATTGCGTTGATTCGGCGGCAGGCAACGCGGCGGTTGAGATTGCCGCTCGTCATATGGATCTGATTCATGGTCGTACGCTTATCCGTGGCGCAGCGATTCTCGACCAGCTCCGTGACCTTGAGATCTGGCTGGCCCTTGGCAGCGACGAGGAACGACTCCAGAACTGGCGACCGGACCGCCTGCTCACCGCCCTGCTTGAAGACGAGGGCGGCTATCTCGCCCCCCTGCTCAGGTAGCCCGAGCTCCCACGATGCGGTGAACAGCATCGATTCGATGAGCGCAGAACGGCCTTAACCACCCCACGAAGGCTGCGGGCGGAGGTGTGACCGTTACCACGACCCTCATTCTCCGCAACAGAGACCGCTTCGCTGATCCTTGACCTCAATGCCACCGTGAGGAGAAGTATCGGTCACAGAACACGACCAAAGAGCGCCAAGCTCCACACATATGCACGGGACACCTCGGCCGATGTCCGGTGGAGGTTCGGCTATTGAGGCGCAGGAGGCGAGGATTCGAAGAGTCGAATTCACTCCTTGTTGTTGCGGCGTTCCTTGGACGCCTGAAGGAAGCGTTCTTGGTAGGCAGAATAGGCCTCTGCATGGCGAGCGTGTTCCTCAGGTGTGGTCGAAGGAGGGAGCTCAACCGGGGGCATGTAGCGGTCAATAGCCTCGATTTTGAGCGGATACCCGAACTTGTCTTTCATCGCCATTCAACAACGATAGGCCTTATTCAACACGGGAACAGTTGCCTCCCATGGGGTTCCGCTTGTGGCGTCACTCCACTCAACCTACGGTTATGGAATGCTTGTTGTTGGGTCCATAGTCATTCGTGTGAGCGACCTGCAAAAACAGATTCAATTTTGGTCTGATGCTCTCAATTACGCTGTGCGTGAGCCGATTGATGATGACTTCGCACTGTTATTCGCCACCGATGGAACTGGTCCGAATGTCTCCCTCGACGCGCACCGCTCTGAGCGGATATTGCCACCGCGCATGCATCTGGACTTGTACGCAGAGGACCAAGCGGCTGAAGTTCACCGACTGACGACTCTCGGTGCCACCAAGGTGGATTGGGGTCGATGCCCCGACGATGCAGATTACGTCATCATGCAAGACCCCGAGGGAAACCGGTTCTGCGTCATTGAGGCGGCCGAGTGGTCGGGCTGGAGAAGTTGGCGGACAACAGCCGCTAGCTGAGAGCCGCGGTCATCCCACTCCGGGACGCCCGTTTGGGTTCCACTTGCGGAAAATCCGGATACGCCGTTGACCGTAAACAGACAGGCTAATGGACCCCGTTCAGGGCATCGCGGATTGCGGCAGCAACCCGCTCAGGCATCCCGGCCAGGTCGAGCGGAGCCCGACCTGCCACTTGGTGCGGGACGAAGTGCTGCCACCCGAGGTCAAAACAGAGCAACGCCCGCAAGTCGGCCCGCCGATCCACCCGTACGCCCGCAGCACGCTCGTACATCGTCAAATAGGCACCAGCCGTCTCGGCGTCAAACAATACGGCCAGATTGAGCCTGCAGTGGCCGACGTCGCTGCCCCGGTTGCCGGTCGCCGCGTCGGGCCAGTCCACAACGCCGGTGAGTCGCCTGTCATCCCACAACACATTGAAGTGCTGGTAGTCGCCGTGCGCAAAGACCGTTTCGCCGCCCAGCGGTCCCGACGCAGCCTCGCGGGCCGCATCGCGCAGACCACGGTCAGACAACCAGTCCAGTGGGGCGGTGGCGCCCGCCGTAGCGGTCCGGCACGGGCACAGGCTCGCCGTCACCGTTCCCGGCGTCCGCGGAGGTTCGTGGCCGGTCGGGTACGGCGTGGATCGCCGCCTGAGTGGTCGCGAGTTGGCCCAGCCAGGAACGCATGTCTGCCGGAGCCAGGTCCGGCTGCCCGGTCAAGGCGGACGTGAGTGTGCAGGGCACCCCGGTCTCGACGCCGTCCGCGTCCATTGCGAGGAGTTGAGGTGCAGGCACCCCGTGACCACGTATCGCCGTCAGCGCGGACGCTTCGCGTGTTACCTGGGCCTCAGCCTCGTCATCGAACTGCCAGCGGCGCAGCACCACATCCCGGGCTCCACTCGGAGCCTCGACAGTGATTCGGTCCATGTCTGCGGTGACTCCGCCCTGCAGGCGCGCGACGGCGGTTACCCGGGCATGCGCATGCACATGGCGCCGAACCCACTCCAAGACCTCTCGCGCCGGAGGCTCGTACTGGCGGGGCATCACGTCAGTCTGGCATGGCGTGCTGGCTTTGTCTCCCGACGCTTCATCCCACGAGAAGTACTAGGCCGAGTCAACAGGAGCTAACGATTCATCAGCTTGGCCGGCATTCCGAGCGATCGTCTTCGGAAAACGACAGCCGGGCTCAGTGGAACGCTAATGGATGGCAGGTTAGATGAGTTGCCCACAACTAAATTGTGCACTATTCTTAATTTATGCAGATCAACCCGCTGGCTCTCGACGAGCAATTATGCTTCCCGCTCTATTCCAGTGAGAAGACCGTCGTGGCTGCCTACCGCCCGTTGTTGGCGCCGTTGGGCCTGACCTATCCGCAATATCTGGTCATGCTCGCCCTGTGGGAGCAGGACGGTCAACCGGTTTCCACGCTTGGACGGCGGCTCGGTCTCGACTCAGGGACCCTGTCACCGCTGCTGAAGCGGCTGGAAGCCTCCGGCCGCATCCAACGGCATCGCGGCACTGCCGATGAGCGCGTGGTCACGGTCCAGTTGACTTCCGAGGGCGCGGCCCTGCGCGAGGACGCCGTTGGGATTCCAGCACGTCTGTTCGCCCAGCTGGGCCTAGAGGCAGCGGAAGCAGTCGAGCTGCGCCGGCTACTGGCCAAGATCTGTTCCACCGGGCAGGCAACGCCTGCCCGCACCGACAACCCCAAGGATCCATCATGAAGACTCTCTACACCGCTGAAGCACTCGCCACCGGTGGCGGCCGCGACGGGCATGTCACCTCCACCGACAACCGGGTCGACCTCGATCTGGCCATCCCGCAATCCATGGGCGGTTCAGGTGCCGGTGCCAACCCCGAACAACTCTTCGCCGCCGGCTACGCCGCGTGCTTCCACAGTGCACTGCAGATGGTGGCCCGCGAACGCCAGATCGACGTCGATGGGTCCAGCGTCGGCGCCCAGGTCCACCTCGGTGGGCTCGAGTCCGGAGGGTTCGGCCTGGCAGTGACCCTGGAAGTCACCCTGCCCGCTGTGGACGCGACCGTGGCCAGCGAGCTGGCCGAGGCGGCCCACCAGGTGTGCCCCTATTCCAATGCCACCCGAGGCAACATCGAGGTCGACCTCCGCGTCTCCGACGACTGAACACTGGCACACTGTCCCCATGGAGGAGATGGAGCCGGATACCAGCTACACCACGATCGAAGGGGTGCCCTATGTGCGCCTCTTCGTCGAAAATGGGGAGAGCCCGGTCTGGACGTGGGAGCCCGTGGCCTATGACGAACTGGCGCTGCCGGCCGAACTCGAAGCCAGGATGCGTGCCTGGGAAACCGAGTTCACCGACCACGACATCGACACCGCGTCCACCGGGGTCCTGTCCCGACGCCACCGGGCCGAGGGGATCCTGCTGGCCACACAACTGGCCGCCGAACTCGGCTCGCCGTTGGCCGTACACTATGCCCCGGCCTCGCCCGAGGAGGCCGGGGGCTCCGACAGCCTGGGGACCTACCGACCCTCGCTGGCGGACCCCGAGATCTTCCATGTGGACACCTTCCCGGTGCGCCCGGGGGTCACCCGGCGGCTCATCTGGATGCTCCGGCACCCCTTCGAATTCCCCGGTGATGCGGCCGACGCCTCAGGGCTCGACGCCGACTGGAGCGACCTGGACGACGAAGGGGAAGAGGACGACGGCGAGTCCTCCTGACCCGGCCGCCGGGATGTCCACCCCTGCCGCCGAGTGCGCGATACTGGAGGCATGGAGTTTCGCGAACCGCCACATATCAACCCCGCCCCGGATGCCCCCCGGCGCATCGTCCTGCTCGGTTCGACCGGGTCGATCGGCACCCAGGCCATCGACGTCGCCGATGCAGCCCCCGACCGGTTCCGCATCGTCGCGCTCGCCGGCGGCTCCAACCTCGAACTCCTGGCCCGGCAGGCGGTGCACACCCGGGCCGAGGTCGTCGCGCTCGCCGAGGGGGACATCGATGAGCTCAAGGCGCGCATCCACGCCCATGCCGAGCTTGCCGGGCACAGCTCCTACCGCCCCGAACTGCTCACCGGCCCCACGGCGACGGCACGCATCGCCGGCTACCCGGATGCCGACGTCGTCCTCAACGGCGTCACCGGCTCGATCGGGTTGGCCCCGACGCTGGCGGCCCTGAAGGCGGGACACCTACTGGCGTTGGCGAATAAGGAATCGCTGATCACCGGTGGCGCCCTGGTGAAGCAGGCCGCCGCGCCGGGCCAGCTGGTTCCCGTGGACTCGGAACATTCGGCGCTGGCCCAGGCCCTGCGTGCCGGCACCGCCGAGGAGGTTTCCCGGCTGATCGTCACCGCCTCGGGCGGCCCGTTCCGCGGCATGAGCCGGGAAGCGCTGATGGACGTCACCCCCGCCCAGGCGCTCGCCCACCCCACCTGGGACATGGGCAAAGTCGTGTCCACCAACTCGGCGACCATGGTCAACAAGGCGTTGGAGGTCATCGAAGCCCATCTGCTCTTCGACGTCCCGCTACAGAGGATCGACGCCGTGGTCCACCCGCAGTCGATCGTGCACTCCATGGTCGAGTTCATCGACGGCTCCACCCTCGCCCAGGCCTCTCCGCCGGATATGCGCCTGCCGATCGCCCTGGGCATGGGCTGGCCGGCCCGGGTCCCCGGCGCGGCGGCGGCCTGTGACTTCACCACCGCGTCGACCTGGACCTTCGAACCGCTGGACGAGGAAGCCTTCCCGGCGATCCGCCTGGCCAAGCAGGCAGCCAATGCCTCGGCCACCCATATGGCCGTCTACAACGCGGCGAACGAGGAAGCCGTCGCGGCCTTCCACGCAGGACGCATCCGGTTCCCCGAGATCGTGGACGCCGTCGCCGATGTGGTGGGCAAATACGACGCCGGGGCCATCGTCGGCGATGAACTCAGTGTCCAGTCGGTACTGGTGGCCGAAGCGTGGGCACGAAAGAGCGCCCAGGATCGTTGGGGACAATTGTGACAGTCATCCTCTTCATTGCCGGCGTCCTGATCGTTGCGATCGGTGTCGCCGTGTCCATTGCCTTGCACGAAATCGGCCACTTGGTCCCGGCCAAGCTCTTCGGCGTGCGCGTCCCGCAATACATGATCGGCTTCGGCAAGACGATCTTCTCTCGCCGGCGCGGAGAAACCGAATACGGGGTCAAAGCGATCCCTCTGGGCGGCTACATCTCGATGATCGGGATGTTCCCTCCCGCCGAGGCGACAGCGGTGGAGGGCAAGGTCAAGGCCGCCAGCACGGGAATGTTTACCCAGCTGGCCAATGAGACCCGTCAAGCGGCCGCGGAGCAGCTGCGCCCCGGGGACGAGCACCGGATGTTCTATAAGCTCCCGGTATATAAACGCGTCATCATCATGCTCGGCGGCCCGTTCATGAACCTGGTCATCGCCTTCGTGCTGTTCGCCGTGCTGATCAGTGGTTTCGGGTCCATCCAGTCCACGACCAACATCTCCGAGGTCTACCAGTGCGTGGTCAGCCAGGCCGACCAGAAGGCCCGCGGCGGCGACGACGCGGCAACGAACTGCCAGGCCGGCGACCCGGCGGCACCGGCCTATGAAGCAGGGCTGCGTCCGGGAGACCGGATCACCTCCTTCGACGGACACCAGCTCAAGGAATGGCAGTGGGACGACCTCTCCGAGCTCATCCGGGCCGACGCCGGGAATACCGTTCCGATCACCTATCTGCGGGACGGCTCCGAACACCACACAAGCATCACCCCGAAGCTATCCCAGCAACCTGCCCTGGATATCAACGGCCGGGTCAAAACCGACGCCCACGGCAACACCGAACTGGTCAACGTCGGCTTCGTGGGCATGGGCTCGGAGAACGTGCAGATGACCCTGCCGCTCACCGAGGTGCCGTCGGCCGTGGGTCAGAACGTCCGGGCCGTGGCCGGCATCGTGGTGGATCTGCCGGCACGACTGGTGGCAGTGGGGCAGGCGGCCTTCTCTTCGGCGCCACGGGACCCGAACGGGCCGATGTCGGTCGTCGGGGTCGGCCGGATCGCCGGCGAGGTCAGCGCCATGGACGAAATCCCGATCAAGGACCGCATCGCCACGCTCTTCGGTCTGGTCGCCAGCCTGAACGTCGCCCTCTTCGTCTTCAACCTCATTCCATTGCTTCCCCTGGACGGCGGCCATGTCGTCGGCGCCCTCTGGGAAGGCCTGCGCCGTTTCGTCGCCCGCGTCTTCAAACGTCGGGACCCGGGGCCGGTGGACATCGCCAAACTCATGCCCCTGACCTACGTGGTGGGCGTCCTGTTGCTGGGTATGGGTGCGCTGCTGATCTATGCGGATATCGTCAAACCGGTGAATATTTTTGGGTGATCGACGCACCACCGGCACCACGCTGCGCGGGAGCGCCCTCGTCGCGGCCACCCTGGCCCTGGGGCTCGTCGTGGCCGGATGCACCGCGAACGCCCCGGGGAACTACGCCGGAAACACGGCGGCGTCGTCAGGGGCGAACCCCGACCGCGTCGTGTTGGCCGAGCCGGAGCCCGGCATCAGCCACCTGGGTGGGGACACCGGGGATATGGCACTGGAAGCCAGCGAGGCGTTCTTCGCGAAGGCACCCGCCGTCGTCGTCCTCGGAAACGACGACGCCGACTCCTCCACGCGGGCCGCGGGGCGGGCCGGCGAACTCGGCATCCCGGTGCTCATGGCCCCCGAGGGGGCTTCGGAGCAGAAGGACTTCGACGAGGAATTGAAGCGTTTGGGGGCGGGCACCCTCATCGCCTACGGGCCCCTGTCCGAGGCGGTGGCGGGGGACCGGGACGTCGTGGACGGGGAGGACCCGGACGCGGAACCGCCCTCCATCGATGCAGCAGAAAAGGCGACCGACCCCGGGTTCGCGGTCGTTGTCCGGGCGGGGAAGAAGGCAGACCCGGCGGCGGGACCGGCCTTGGCCACCGCCGAAGCCGCGGGGGCGGACCGGGCGAGGATGAAATCACCCGATCCGCGGGCCGACACGAACCGGGAATTCTTCGGTGACCATGCGGGCGCGCAGCTTCTCACGTTCGGAAAGGGGTTCGCCAAACCGGCAGAGTTCTCTGCCCTGGCAGCCACTGCAGCCAGTGGACAGGAACTTCCCGGCGGCGGGCAGCTCGTGTTCCCGGACCGGCGCCTGATCGGGCTCTACGGCTCACCCGGCACCTCCTCCCTGGGCGCCCTGGGGGAGCAGGACCTCGACGGAACGATCAAACGGGCCCGGAAACTGGCCGCCGAATACCAGCCCCATAGCAAGGAAAAGGTCCAGCCCGCCTTCGAGATCATCGCCACGGTCGCCTCCGCAGCCCCCGGTGCGGACGGGAAGTACTCCCGCTACACCCCAGTGGACACCCTGGAACCCTGGGTCAAGGCGGCACAAGAGGCCGGGATCTATGTGGTGCTGGACCTGCAACCCGGACGCAACGACTTCCTGACCCAGGCCAAGCACTACGAGAAGCTGCTGGCCTACCCGAACGTGGGCATCGCCTACGACCCGGAATGGAGGCTGAAGCCCGGGCAACGGCATATGGAACAAATCGGTTCCGTCGACGCCGCGGAACTGAACCGGACCAACGACTGGCTGGCCGCACTGACCCGGAAGAAGGAACTGCCGCAGAAGGTCGTCATTCTCCATCAGTTCCGGCGGAGCATGATCACGGACCGTTCCACGCTGGACACCACCCACCCCGAGTTGGCGATGGTCCTGCATGCCGACGGCCACGGCACCCCGGGGATGAAACTGGCGACCTGGAAGAACCTGCGTCGGGACCTGCCCGACGGCATCAGGATGGCGTGGAAGAACTTCATCGACGAGGACTCCCCGACCTTCACCCCCGAGCAGACCTTCGACCTCGAGCCGAAACCGTGGTTCGTCTCCTACCAGTAGCCGGTCCACCGGCCTGTCGCGGGGAACGTACACTGGTGCCCATGACGATTTTTGCCGTGGAATACGTATACGCAGCTGATTCCGAAGCCGCCCGGGACGAACACCGCCCCGCGCACCGTGCCTTCCTGGGGACCCTGACCGACGGGTTCTCCCTCGTGGCTTCCGGCCCCTACGTGGATGGCTCGGGGGCCCTGTTGCTGATCAAGGCACCCTCCGAGGAGGCCCTCGCCGCGAAGCTCGGCGAAGACCCGTTCAACGCCAACTCCCTGGTCGCGGCACTGCGCCTGACCGAATGGAGCCCCGTGACCGGTGAGCTCTCTCACCACGTCTGATCCACTATCGGGCCCCATTTTCCCCTCGGAAGGGGGATAATGGGGCCTGGATGAACACCCCTGAAAACCCGGAGGATAATTTGACCTCGGTCAGCCTTGGAATGCCAGCCGCCCCACCACCGGTTCTGGCCCCGCGACGGAAAACCCGACAGATCAAGGTCGGGGCCGTCGGTGTTGGTTCGGAATCCCCGATCAGCGTGCAGTCGATGACCACCACGCCGACCACCGACATCAACGCCACGTTGCAGCAGATCGCCGAACTCACGGCCTCGGGCTGCGATATCGTCCGGGTGGCCTGCCCGTCGCCCGATGATGCCGAGGCCCTGCCGATCATCGCCAGGAAGTCACAGATTCCCGTCATCGCGGACATCCACTTCCAGCCGAAGTACGTCTACGCGGCGATCGAAGCCGGCTGCGCGGCAGTGCGCGTGAACCCGGGGAACATCCGCAAATTCGACGACCAGGTCAAGGAGATCGCCCAGGCGGCCAAGGACCACGGCACCTCGATCCGCATCGGCGTCAACGCCGGCTCCCTGCACCCGAGCCTGATGAAGAAGTACGGCAAGGCCACCCCCGAGGCGCTCGTCGAATCAGCGGTCTGGGAGGCGTCCCTGTTCGAGGAACACGACTTCCACGACTTCAAGATCTCCGTCAAGCACAACGACCCGGTCGTCATGGTCCGCGCCTACGAGCTGCTGGCCGAACAGGGCGACTGGCCCCTGCACCTGGGCGTGACCGAAGCCGGTCCGGCCTTCCAGGGCACCATCAAGTCCGCGACGGCCTTCGGCGCACTGCTCTCCCAGGGCATCGGCGACACCATCCGGGTCTCCCTCTCCGCCCCGCCGGTCGAGGAGATCAAGGTCGGGGACCAGATCCTGCAGTCGCTGAACCTGCGTCCCCGCAAGCTCGAAATCGTTTCCTGCCCCTCCTGCGGCCGGGCCCAGGTCGATGTGTACAAGCTGGCCGACGAGGTCACGGCCGGGCTCGAGGGCATGGAGTTCCCGCTGCGCGTGGCCGTCATGGGGTGCGTCGTCAACGGACCCGGCGAAGCCCGCGAAGCCGATCTCGGCGTCGCCTCCGGCAACGGCAAGGGACAGATCTTCGTCAAGGGGGAAGTCATCAAGACCGTCCCCGAGGACCAGATCGTGGAGACCCTCATCGAAGAAGCCGGACGCATCGTAGAGGAAATGGAAGCCGCGGGGGATGCCACCGGTGGCGTCCCGAGTGTTTCGGTCTCCTGATCCAAAGCAACACCATGCGGTGTCATCTGGTTCCGCCACGGGCCGGAGTCTGCAAGACTTTGGCATAAGCCGCCACCGCAGGCGCCGGGAAGGGGAAGGAATGTCCAGGATCCTCTCCCGTGCACTCCCATGGTTCCCTCCGGCGAAGCTGCGCTACAGCGGTGGCGAACCCTTCGGGGACACCGTCCGCGTCCTGGCCGACGAGGATACCGCCGCCCTGCGGGGCCTCGTCGCCCGGGACCCGGTGTCCAACATCTTCATGGACGCCCAACTGGCGGCCACCGGTTCCGCGGCACCGACCCCGACGGGGTCCCTGGTGCTGGGACGCTACGACGCCGGTGAACTGAGCGCTGCACTCTGGGTCGGCGCGAACCTGGTCCCCATCCAGGCCGGGCCCGACGACGCACTGGCCTTCGCCACCGCGGTCCTGGGCATGGAACGCCAGGTCTCCTCCATGTTCGGTCCGGCCTCTGCCGTGCTGCCGCTCTGGGACTCGCTGCGGCCCGAATCCCCGCAACGCGCCTTCGATGTCCGGCCCTCCCAACCCTTGATGGTCTTGGACCGGCAGCCGCGGATCCTTCCATCCACCGCCGTCCGGAGATCGACGATGGCCGATTTCGACGCCGTCCTGCCGGCCTGTGCCGCCATGTTCGAAGAGGAACTGGGGTACTCGCCCTTGGGTGCCGGCGCCCCCTTCTACCGTTCCAGGGTTCGTTCGCTGATCCGCCAGGGACATTCCTTCGTGGACCGCCCGGCGGATGGCGGCATCCGCTTCAAGGCCGAACTCGGGACCGTTTCCCCGCACGCCACCCAGATCCAGGGGGTCTGGGTCGCCCCGGAACACCGCGGAGAAGGCATCTCCGGGCCGGCCATGGCCGCGGTGGCGGGATCGGCACTGGCCCTGTCTCCGGTCACGAGCCTGTACGTGAACGACTACAACCTCCCGGCCCTGGCCACCTACCGCCGCGCCGGATTCGAACAGGTCGGGGAATTCGCCACGGTCCTGTTCTGAATCCGCAGTGCTGCGGTCCTGCCTCGCGGGCTCCACGTTCGCTAGGGTGGGGGAGAACATCCGGCACCCACGGGGCCGGTTCCGGCCTGCGAAACGGGGGACCCATGGACGGGGCATCGTCTGCAGCCAGAGGTGGCAGGACCGCCGCAGTGCTTCTGGCCCTGCCATTGGTCCTGAGCGCCTGCACCGGCGGCGATCCGGGGGGACCGTCCGAGGCCGGCGGCAGCGGGTCAGCGGACCCGGCGCCGTCGTCGTCCTCCGCTGCCGCGTCCCCGAGCAGCAGCGAAGCTCCCGCGAGCAGCAGTGCCCTGCCCCCGCTGACGGGCCCGCTGCCGTCCTTCACCGCCGATGAATTGGCCGACGCGGCCCATGAACTGGCCGAAAACCATCCCGGGGCCCGGGTCCGGACGGCCAAGGAGATCGCCGGACAGACCGAAACCGGGCAGGCCCTGCTCGATGACATGGACATCACCCCCGCCCAATGTGCGCCGTTCATGGACAACCAGGAAGCCACGTTGCCCGCCGGGGCGGTCATCACCTCGGTGACCATCCCCGGGGATACGGTCAACCGGGAAAGCTACGTATCGCTGGCCTCCTACCCCGATCCCGAAGCCGCCGCCGCCGCCGTCTCCCGCACCACGGATCTGGTCAGCCGCTGCGGGACCTTCGACCTGCATCTGGGCGACACCGACGGGACCGCCACGGTGGACCGGGAGAAGACGACGACGGATGCCGAAGCCACCGTGGGCTACCGGATGGATGTCGCCGCCGGGGAACAGGGGGTGGCCAGCTACACCGTTTCCGGCAGCGATGGAGCCGTGGTGGTCTCGGCCACCACGCGCGACGAGCAGGAGGAAGACATCGTTCCCGAGGATGTGGCCGAGCAGCTCGATGAGGCGCTGGAAGCATTGCGAACGCAATGACGCGGCCCGCGGGCCCTAGGCTGTTCGGCCCTTCGTCGGGCAGCGGGTAAATTGGAAGCGTCCCGACCTGGACATCAACCCACACGACCAGCGGCCCAGCCCGCGGAAACGGACAGCAAGCGTGGTCCTGCGACTTTCCACCATGTTCCTGCGCACCCTGCGCGAAGACCCGGTTGACGCCGAGGTCGCCAGCCATAAGCTGCTGGTGCGGGCCGGCTACATCCGCCGCGCCGCCCCCGGCATCTACAGCTGGCTCCCGTTGGGCCTGCGCGTCCTGGCGAAGGTCGAGGCGATCGTCCGTGAGGAAATGAACGCCATCGGCGGCCAGGAAGTCCACTTCCCGGCCCTGCTGCCGCGCGAACCCTACGAGGCCACCGGCCGCTGGACCGAATACGGCGACGCCCTCTTCCGGCTCCAGGACCGCAAGGGCGCCGACTACCTGCTGGCACCGACCCACGAGGAGATGTTCACGCTCCTGGTGAAGGACCTCTACAACTCCTATAAGGACCTGCCGGTCTACCTCTACCAGATCCAGAACAAGTACCGGGACGAGGCCCGCCCCCGCGCCGGCCTGCTCCGCGGCCGCGAATTCATCATGAAGGACTCCTACTCCTTCGACATCGACGACGCCGGTCTGGACACCGCCTACGCCAAGCACCGCGAGGCCTACCTGAAGATCTTCTCCCGCCTGGGCCTGGAGATCCTGCCGGTGAAAGCCACTGCCGGGGCCATGGGTGGTTCCAAATCCGAGGAGTTCCTGCACCCGACCCCGGTCGGGGAAGACACGTTCGTGCGTTCGGCCGGCGGCTATGCGGCCAACGTGGAGGCCGTGACCACCGTCGTGCCCGAAGACATCGACTACTCCACGCTGCCGGCGTGCCAGGTCAAGGACACCCCCGACACCCCGACCATCGACACGCTGGTGGCCGTCGCCAACGAGGTGGCCCCCCGGGACGCCGGCGAGTGGACCGCAGCGGATACGCTCAAGAACGTCGTCATCGCCGCGAAAATGCCCACCGGGGAGCGCCGGCTGGTCGTCATCGGCCTGCCGGGGGACCGGGCGGTGGACCTCAAGCGCGTCGAGGCCAATATCGCCGGCCACCTGGAGATCGGCGGCGAAGTGGAGATCGAGGCAGCCACCGAGGACGACCTGAAGAAGAACCCGTCGCTGGTCAAGGGCTACATGGGTCCCGGCAACGGACTCGATCATGCGGTGCTGGGCACCGAGGCGGCCAGCGGGGTCCTCTACCTGGTGGACCCGCGCGTCGTTTCCGGTACCTCCTGGATCACCGGTGCCAACGAACCCGGACGCCACGTCTTCGGCCTGGTCGCCGGTCGCGACTTCGGTTGGGACGGCACCATCGAATGCGTGGAGGTCCGCGAGGGCGACCCCGCCCCCGATGGCTCCGGGCCGCTGCGCACCGCACGAGGCATCGAAATGGGTCATATCTTCCAGCTGGGCCGCAAATACGCCGAATCACTGGAACTGAAGGTCCTGGACCAGAACGGCAAGCTCGTCACGGTCACGATGGGCTCCTACGGGGTCGGGGTCACGCGAGCCGTGGCCGCGTTGGCCGAAACCAACCACGACGACCGTGGGCTGATGTGGCCGCGCAACGTCGCCCCCGCCGACGTACACCTCATGGTGACCGGCAAGGGCGCCGAGCTCTTCGCCGAAGCCGAACGCATCGCCGCAGCGCTCGACGCCCAGGGCATCGAGGTCATCTTCGACGACCGCCCGAAGGTCTCCGCCGGGGTGAAGTTCGGTGATGCCGAACTGGTCGGGGTCCCCACCATCGCCGTCGTGGGCCGTGGCCTGGCTGAAGGTCTGGTGGAAGTCAAGGACCGGGCCTCCGGGACCGCCGAGAACATCCCGGTGGCCGATGTGGTGGGCCACCTCGTCGACGCCGTTCGCGGCTAGGCGGTCACCCGGTGGACTGGGCGTCCCTGCTGGAGGGCTCCGGGCTGGTGGACCTCCAGCTGGGCACCGTGTTGCTGGTGCTCGTCGCGGGTCTGGCTGCCGGCTGGATCGATGCCGTCGTCGGTGGCGGGGGACTGCTCCAGTTGCCGGCCTTGTTGCTGGTCCCCGGCATCACGCCCGTCCAAGCGCTGGCCACCAATAAGCTCGGCTCGGTGTTCGGCACGACGACCAGTGCCATCACCTACTACCGCCGGGCCAACCCCGACCTGAAGACCGCATTGCCGATGGCCGGCATCGCCCTGATCGGCAGCTTCGGCGGCGCGATCGTGGCCACCCTGTTGCCCGCGGCGGTCTTCAAGCCGATCATCGTCGCCGCGTTGGTCGCCGTGGCGATCTTCACCGCCGTCAGACCCACGGTCGGGGAGCTGACGACCCTGCGCCATACCGGTCGCCGGCACTATGCGGTGGCGGCGGTCATCGGCCTGGTCATCGGGTTCTACGACGGGCTCATCGGCCCCGGGACCGGATCATTCCTGATCATCGCGATGGTCGTCTTCCTCGGATACAACTTCCTGGCCTCCAGCACCAAGGCCAAGATCGTGAACATGGCCACCAACCTGGGGGCGCTGGCCTTCTTCCTGCCCACCGGGCACCTGCTCTGGGGGCTGGGGCTCGTGTTGGGGCTGGCCAACATGGTGGGCGGCTATCTGGGGGCGCGGATGGCCGTGAGCAAGGGCAGCAGGTTCATCCGCATCGTCTTCCTCGTGGTCGTGACGGTGCTGATCCTGAGGTTGGGGTACGACGTCGTCCAGGAGAACATCCTGCACCGGCAGTAGTTCGGCAGGGGGTTTCTTGGGTGATCCACGGGCCCCTCACAGGGCTGGTTTCCCGGGCTTTCCGTGGGGTGCCCTCGATAGAATCGAAGACATGTTCGAATCACCGAGGACCCCGGAAACCCCGACGGCAGGACCTGCCCCCGGGGTGCTGACCTCGTTATTGGACCTGTTGCCCACCATGGACACCGCCGGCCTGGACGAGGCCGGCCTCATCGACGTCCTGGCCACCGCCGAAGCAGCGAAGAACGCCCTGTCCGGCCTCCAGGCCCGGGCAGCGGTGGCCCTGGACGCGGCCGTGCGCACCCGCCACCTGGCCGAAGGCCTCCCGGCGGAGAAGGCCGGGGCCGGGGTCCACACCCAGGTCGCGTTGGCCCGGTCCGAATCCCCGCATGCCGGGCACCGGCTGGTGGGGATGGCCCAGGCCGTGGTGAACGAGATGCCCCATGCCCACCACGCCCTGGCCACCGGCCGACTCAGTGAATGGCGGGCCACCCTGCTGGTGCAGGAAACCGCCTGCCTGGACGCGGAGCAACGCCGCCAGGTCGATGAACAACTGTTGGCCGACCCTTCAGCACTCGAAGGCGTCGGGACCCGGGCCTTGGTGGCCCGGGCCAGGAAATTAGCCTACGCGGCCTCACCGTCGGCGGTGGTGGACCGAGCCCGCCGGGCGGTGAAGGACCGCAGGGTCTCCCTGCGACCTGCCCCTGACACCATGTCGATCTTGTCCGGGTTGTTGCCGGTGGCCCAGGGCGTTTCGGTGCTCAAGGCCCTCACGATGGAAGCTGACCGGTTGGTGGGTATCGGTGATGGCCGCTCCCGCGGGCAGATCATGGCCGACACCCTGGTCGAGCGTCTGACCGGTCGGGCCAGCGCGGCTGCGGTGCCGGTGGCGATCCAGTTGGTCATGACCGACCGGACGTTATTCCAGGGTGATGGCGAACCGGCGTTCCTTCCCGGGTACGGGGTCATCCCGGCCCAAGTGGCTAGGGAACTGATCCGCCGGGCCGGTGGCCTTCGTACCCCCGGGCCCAGTACCGGCGGGGCTGATGATCTTCCCGCCCCACAGCAGTTGGCGTGGCTCCGGCGGCTGTATACGGCCCCGGAGACCGGGGAGCTGGTCGCGATGGACTCGCGTGCGCGGATCTTTCCTGCGGGGTTGGCTCGTTTCATCGAGACCCGCGACCAGTGTTGCCGTAGCCCGTGGTGTGATGCCCCGGTCCGTCACCACGACCACGTGCTGGGGTGGGCTGCCGGGGGCAGGACCACCGCAAGGAATTCCGCGGGCCTGTGTGCTGAGTGCAATTACAGCAAGGAAGCGCCCGGGTGGAGGACCGAAACCGTGACCGGGGCCCGGCATACCACGGTGGTCACCACTCCGACCGGCCACCACTACCGGTCCCAGGCACCACCCCTGCCCGGAGACACCAGCTGAGACCCACCGGCCAGCAAAGGGAATCAGTTCAGGGGGTTGAGCCGGTGGACGTCCGGTAAGGAGGAGACATCCCCGCCGCTGAGCGCCGTCGCCACCCAGAGGGATCTTTCGGCCTCGTCGAAGAGGCCTTCCTCGGCATGGGTCAGGACGTCCTCCACCGCCCGGGCCACCGCCCATCCCACCGCCGATTCCTCGTCGAGTCCGGCCGCTTCACTGAGATGGCGGAGACGAAGTCGCAAGGCGGGGCCGGAGTTTCGGGAGGGCAGGTCGGCCAAACGATTCTCGAGCATCGGCAGGACGCCGAATTCCCGGTCGCCGATCACTGGGTGGGGGTTGATGGCCACGAATTCCCCGGTGGGCGGCCGCCGGAGCGCGCTGAAGTAGTGCAGCTCGGAGTGCACCAGGAAGTCCCGGTCGTCACGTCGGCCGACGGCACCGCGAACCTGGCAGAGTTCCAGTGCGGCCTCAAGCAGACGCCGGGGGAGCACCGGCGGAAGCTCGGCCCACCGGGCGGGAAGCTCATCGTTCCAGCGTTCGGCGAGGGCATCGGTTCTCTCCACCATCCCAGCGCCCGCCGTCGTCGGCGTAAGCTCCCGGGCCGGCAGGCTCAGCCGGGACATCAACTGCCCCCAGATCTCGACGGCCTCCGGCAGGGCCATGGAGCCCAGATCGTGATCCGGGTCCAGACGTTCCAACAGCAGGAACCCGTCCTCTTCCGCGAACAACGTGACCGCGCCTTGCCCGGACCACCAATTCAGTGCCGTGGCCTCGGTGGCCAGGACGGGATCGGGGATCTGGCATTTGAGCGCCAGGCGGGCTCCCGCTGCGTCGATGACGGGAACCACGAGCCCCGCGTGACCGGCAAGGAATGGATGCGGCGCTGAAGGATCCGGGACCAGATGCCAGCTCCCGCATCGGGCCAGGACACGTTCACACAGGGTGTCCAGCCAGGGCCTTCCCGCCGACGACCGCAACGCCTGGTGGCGGAGCGGTGCCGGAAGATCCTGGAACTGAGCGCGAAAGGCATCGCGGGCACGATCGGTGTCCATGACTTCCTCAGGTGAGGTCGGGAATGGTGTTCGCCAAGGTGAATGAACGCTCGGCCGACAGCCAGGTTTCCGCGATCAGCGCCGGACGGACCGGCTGTTCGGAGGCCGCAGCGGCATCACGAAGCAGGCCCGCCAACTGGCCCTCCGCCTCGGCGACCGACGCGATGGGCTTCGACGAGAAATCCCGGGGGAGCTGGTAGGCCGGTTCCCGGACGGGGGTGCATCCGGCAGGCAGCAGATCCTCCAGCCGGTGACCCAGCTCGGCGGAGGCCTCCGAGAGCTCCCAGCCCTTCCGGGTCGAATCCCCGGGCTGTTTGACGGCGGCCATCTGGTATCCATACGCAAGCCGGAAAGCAGCATCGGAGGCCTGCTCCAGGGCGCCGGCCGAAGCCTGGTCCTGCGCGGAGATACCCTCGGTACTGCTCGCCGGAAGAGGGGTGGCAGAAACCGAGGAACCGGCATTCGTCCCCGGTGCCGCCGGACTACCGGTGGCGCCATCCGTTGGCTCGGCCGCGCAGGAGCCCTCGGGCAACTGGTGGCTCTCGGCATCTTGCCAGGCATGAGTTGCCTCGGGGATCACGAACTTCGGCAATTTCTTCGAGGCACCGTCCCCGGGGATCTTTCCTGCCAGCCGCTGGGCGGCCAGGCGTTGTTCGATGCCCGAGCCCAGAACTGCCGGGACCTCACTGGAAGCGGCGTCGGTGGCGGCCTCCAGCAGCCAGTTGGCCGTATCGGCCAGTTCCACGGCCACTTCGGTGACGGAGGTGGTGGTGGATGCCGCAGTAGCGGAAGGAGTCGCCGGATCCGTGGTCTTGGCGCTTGGTGAGGCAGGTGCCGACGCGCTCTGGTCGGCCTCCTGCTGTACGTGGGCAGTCAGCCCCGGTGTGAGAAGTTCCACATGCCGACGCAGCATGGTGGAGATCCGTTCCAGCTCGGTGGCCGACGCCTTGTCGACCGTCGGGGCCTTCTCCGACGGGGGCGAGGCAGGAGCCGAGGCGGATGGGGAGGCACTTCCCGCGTCCTGCCCGGAGGTTCCGGTGGCCAGTTCCTCAGCGGTTCCTGCCAGGGCGAGCATGGTCCGGGAAGCCTTTTCCTGTGGGCTCATCTGTTGCCCACCGCCCCGGGAATCCGGGCCCCAACGGCTTTCGACCGTCGTGCCGATACCGATCACGATGGCAGCCACCAGCAGCAGGCCCAAGGTGCGCAGCAGGAACCTGGCCACTGCGGAGAACCCGCGCCGTGGTGAACGGCGGGGACCACGGGGGGAGGGGGAGCGTGTAACCATCGACACGATCATCCCATGGGCCCCGCTGAACCAGGGGCTCGATGCCACCCGTGGCGGGCTCGATCTTCCGAGGGGACGGACCAGTGAACCGCCCGGCGGGCCCTGCCACGGGGTGCGACGTCGGCGGAGCCGCGAAATTGTCGATACTCTTGTACGCACAACATCGAATATGTGGGAGGAAGTCATGTCCGAACAGCCGGCAGGAACCCCGTCCGAAGGGCAGCGGCTCAAGGAGTATCTGGAACCCACCGTTTCCGCCCACAACCTCCTCCTTGAAGAGGTCGAGGTCCGCTCCAGTGCCGACCACCGCACGGTGAACGTCATCGTGGATCTGTTCGAAGGAACCGGAAGCGTCGATCTCGACACACTGGCCGAGGTCTCCCAAGCCGTATCAACGGCCATGGACCAGGCGCCCGCCGAGCCGGGGCCGGCCTATGAACTCGAGGTCTCCTCGCCCGGAATCGGCCGTCCGCTGACGTTGCCGCGCCACTGGCGCCGGAACATCGGTCGTCTGGTCAAGATCAACCTGATCGGCGAAGACAACATCACCGGACGGTTGATGGAAGCCGACGACGAGACCGTGACCGTCGTCCCCGACGTCCCGGTGAAGAAGGGCATGAAACCCAAGCAGGGCGAGCCCCGTGTGATCGCCTATGGCGACATCCGTCGAGGCACCGTGGACGTCGAGTTCACCACTCCAGGGCCCCTGGACGACGAAGTACCGGAAATCGACGAGGCGCAGGAGGCCTGACATGGATATTGATATGAGCGCACTGCGACTCCTGGAATCGGAACGCGAGATTCCACTGCACCTGATCATCCCGACCATCGAGCAGGCGTTGGTCATGGCCTATCACAAGTCCCCGGGAGCCATTGATCGCGCCCGGGCCGAACTGGACCAGAAGAGCGGCCGAGTCACGATCTGGGCCACCGACACCGACGAGGACGGCAACGAACTCGCCGAATTCGACGACACCCCTGAAGGCTTCGGCCGCATCGCCGCCAGCACGGCCCGGCAAATCATCCTCCAGCGTCTGCGCGACGTGGAGGACGACAACATCCTGGGACAGTTCAAGGGCAAGGAAGGCGAACTGATCTCCGGCCAGATCCAGCAGGGCAACAACCCGATCATGATCCAGGTCAACCTGGGAACCATCGAGGCCCTCCTGCCACCACCGGAACAGGTGCCGGGCGAAAAATATATCCATGGTGCGCGCATCAGGGCCTACGTCACCGACGTGCGCAAGGGCCTGAAGGGCCCCGCCATCACCCTGTCGCGTTCGCACCCCAACCTGGTGCGCCGGCTCTTCGAGCTCGAGGTCCCGGAAATCGCGGACGGAACCGTCGAGATCGTCTCCCTGGCCCGCGAAGCGGGGCACCGGACCAAGATCGCCGTGCGCCCCACGAAGCCCGGAATCAACGCCAAGGGTGCTTGCATCGGCGAGATGGGCTCGCGTGTGCGTGCGGTCATGAACGAGCTCTACGACGAGAAGATCGACCTTGTGGACTACAACGAGGATCCGGCCCGGTTCATCGCCAATGCCCTCTCCCCGTCGAAGGTCAAGTCGGTCACCATCGTCGATGAGGCCATCCGCCAGGCCCATGTGGTCGTTCCGGACTACCAGTTGTCGCTGGCCATCGGCAAGGAAGGGCAGAACGCCCGTCTGGCGGCCAAGCTCACCGGCTGGCGGATCGATATTTCCTCCGATGCCAACCCGAACGGGCGTGTCGAGGCGGTTCGTCCCGAGTGACCGTCGGCACCGATGCCCCATGGGCGGTGGGAAAAGCGGTAGACTAGTCAGTGGTCCGTTCAGGTCCGCCGACCCCAACCCAGGAGTTGACTCCCTCGCGTGAGCTCGCAGCATCAGCCGCAGCGTACGTGTGTCGGGTGTCGGGAATCGACGGATCAGGATCAGTTGTTGCGTTGGGTGGTCGAAGGAACAGGCTCATTGGTCGTTCCCGACCCCAGTCGATGCAAGTCCGGTAGGGGTGCCTGGTTGCACCCCGCACCGGTATGTGCAGCCCGTGCCGTGAAGCGGCGGGCGTTCCGCAGGGCCTTCAGGGCCCCCGTGGACGACTCGCAAGTGGAAATTGCATTGGCCGCACTGGGTGCGCCCCCGCCGGGTGGTAGCACCGAATCAACCGTCAAACGTGAAAGCGGGTCAGAAATCTGATGGAAACCCGATGAGTGTCAAGCGATGAGCGCCTAACGATGACCAATCAGTTATGCGCAACGATCGGCATGCTGCCTCTGGGCGGCTACCGACCAAGCCCGAAACAGACGGTTCGCACCCGGTAAGAAGTGAGTGCAGGGGCGGACCGAGACAGGAGAAATGTGGCCAAGGTCCGCGTACACGAGCTCGCCAAAGAGCTCGGCATCACTTCGAAGGATGCAGTGGCAAAACTGCAGGAACTGGGCGAATTCGTCCGTTCCGCTTCGTCGACCATTGAAGCGCCCGTAGTCAAGAAACTACGGAGCGCATTCCCCCAGTCCGAGGCACCGGCGAAGCCGGCTGCCAAGGCACCGGAAGCAGCCAAGCCGGCCACCCCGGCGGCTCCGGCCAAGGAGGCCCCTGCGGCCCCTGCGGCCCCTGCTGCTCCGGCAAGCCCTGCGTCCAACGCCCCGCGTCCCGGCGCCCGTCCGGCCCCGAAGCCCGGCGTGACCCCGGCAGCACCCGCTGCCCCGGCGACTCCGGAGCCCGTGGCAGAGAAGCCGGCGGCTGCCGAAGCGCCGGCTGCCGAGGATTCCTCGGCGGCGAAGCCGGCCGCACCGCGTCCGACGACCGCCAAGCCCGGTGCCCCGCGCCCCGGCAACAACCCGTTCTCATCCCAGCAGGGGATGCGCGGCAAGGACTCCGGTCCCGGCGGGCCGCGTCCCGGTGCACGATCGGGCGCCCCGCGTCCCGGTGGGCCGCGTCCGGGGAACAACCCGTTCGCGTCCCAGCAGGGCATGCGGACCGGATCCCCGGCAGGCCAGGGTGGACCGCGTCCGCCGGCCGGTGCCGGTGGTCCTCGTCCGGGTGCGCCTCGTCCGGGAGCCCCGCGCCCCGGTGCCGGTGCCCCGAGCACTCGTCCGGGTGGGCCCCGCCCGACCCCGGGCATGATGCCCAACCGCACCGAGCGTCCGGCCCCGGCCGGTGGAGGCCGTCCCGGCGCTCCAGGACGCGCAGGCGGCCCCGGCCGTCCCGGTGGCGGCTTCGGCGGCAAGGGTGGTGGCCGCGGTCGCGGTGGCACCCAGGGTGCCTTCGGCAAGGGAGGCGCCGGTCGCGGCAAGCAGCGCAAGTCGAAGCGGGCGAAGCGCCAGGAACTGGAGCAGATGAGTGCACCGTCGCTGGGCGGCGTGAGCATTCCCCGTGGCAACGGCGAGACCATCGTGCGCCTGCGTCGTGGTGCCTCCATCACCGACTTCGCCGACAAGATCGAAGCCAACCCGGCGGCACTGGTCACGGTGCTGTTCCACCTCGGCGAGATGGCCACGGCCACCCAGTCGCTGGATGAGGGGACCTTCGACGTCCTGGGCGACGAGCTGGGCTATAAAGTCCAGATCGTTTCCCCGGAGGACGAGGAGCGCGAGCTGCTCGAATCCTTCTCCATCGACCTGGATCAGGAGCTCGAGGACGAAGGCGACGAGGACCTCATGGCACGGCCCCCGGTGGTCACCGTCATGGGTCACGTCGACCACGGCAAGACCCGACTGCTCGATGCGCTGCGCAAGTCCAACGTTATCGAGGGCGAAGCCGGCGGCATCACCCAGCACATCGGTGCCTACCAGATCAGCCACGAACACGAGGGCAACGAACGTGCCGTCACGTTCATCGATACCCCCGGTCACGAGGCCTTCACGGCCATGCGTGCCCGTGGTGCGAAGGTCACCGACATCGCCGTGCTCGTGGTCGCCGCGGACGACGGCGTCATGCCGCAGACCGTTGAGGCGCTCAACCACGCCCAGTCGGCCGACGTGCCGATCGTCGTGGCAGTGAACAAGATCGATAAGGACGCGGCGAACCCCGACAAGGTCAAGGGCCAGCTCGCCGAATACGGCGTCGTACCCGAGGAATACGGTGGCGACACCATGTTCGTCGAGGTCTCGGCGCTGAAGAACCTGGGCATCGAGGAACTGCTCGAGGCGGTGCTGCTGACCGCGGACGCCGCACTGGACATGCGCGCCAACCCGAATAAGGATGCTCGCGGCATCGCCATCGAGGCCAACCTCGATAAGGGTCGTGGTGCAGTGGCCACCGTGCTGGTGCAGTCCGGCACGCTGAAGGTCGGCGACACGATCGTCGCCGGTCAGGCCCACGGACGCGTCCGTGCCATGTTCAACGAGAATGGCGAGAACCTGGAAACGGCGACCCCGTCGCGTCCGGTCCAGGTGCTGGGTCTGTCGACCGTCCCCCGGGCCGGCGACACGTTCCTGGTCACCTCGGATGAGCGGACCGCCCGTCAGATCGCCGAGAAGCGTGAGGCGGCCGACCGCAACGCCCAGCTGGCGAAGCGTCGCAAGCGCATCACCCTGGAGGACTTCGACCAGGCCGTTGCCGATGGCAAGATCGACACCCTCAACCTCATCCTCAAGGGTGACGTGTCCGGTGCCGTGGAAGCCCTCGAGGATTCACTGCTCAAGATCGACGTGGGCGAAGGCGTGCAGTTGCGCGTCATCCACCGCGGCGTCGGTGCCATCACGCAGAACGACGTCAACCTGGCAACCGTGGACAACGCGATCATCATCGGCTTCAACGTCAAGCCTGCCGAGCGCGTTTCCGATCTGGCCGATAAGGAAGGCGTTGACATGCGCTTCTACTCGGTCATCTACGCGGCCATCGATGACATCGAGCTGGCCTTGAAGGGCATGCTGAAGCCGGAGTACGAGGAAGCCCAGCTGGGTACGGCGGAGGTCCGCGAGGTCTTCCGTTCCTCCAAGTTCGGCAACATCGCCGGCTCGATCGTCCGCAGCGGGACGATCCGACGCAACAGCAAGGCGCGTGTCACCCGCGATGGCAAGGTCATCGGGGACAAGCTGACGGTGGATTCGCTGAAGCGCTTCAAGGACGACGCCACCGAGGTCCGCACGGACTTCGAATGTGGTATCGGATTGGGCTCCTTCAACGACATCAAGGAAGGCGACATCATCGAGACCTTCGAGATGCGCGAGAAGCCGCGCGTCTAGACGCCAAGGCAGTACGACGCCGGACGCTCGCCTGACGGGCGGGCGCCCGGCGTCTTCTTTTCCACACAGCAGCAAGAACCAGCACAAGGTATCCCCAGGAGGGCATCATGGCCGATCCGGCTCGCGCGGCACGGCTCGCGCAACGCATCAAGGTCCTGGTCGCGCAGTCGCTCGGCAAGGTGGTGAAGGATCCCCGCGTTGAAAACGTGACGATCACCGACACCCGTGTCACCAACGACCTGCAGAACGCGACCGTCTACTACACAGTCCTCGGCGAGGACGCAGAAAAGGCCGCAGCCGCCGCAGGGCTGGCCAAGGCCAAGGGGATCCTGCGCAAGGAGGTCGGGCGCAACCTGACCGTCCGGTTGACCCCGACCCTGGAATTCGTCGCCGACGAAATCCCAGTGAACGCCTCCAACCTGGAGGAATTGCTGCGTGAGGCCAAGGAGCGTGACGCCGAGGTGGCCGCGCTGGCTTCCGAGGCGACGCACGCCGGGGACGCCGATCCCTATAAGCGTGACGACGAGGACGACGAGACAGAAGTCTAGGTCCCGCGTCTTTCACCATCGACGGCGGCTGCCGTGCAGGAGATCACCTGCACGACGGCCGCCGTCGCTTTTCGGGGCCGATACCGGCAGGTCAATTAGCACCTCCAGGCACCTTGAAGCGGGCATTGACTTCCCCGGGGCACGGTCCTATCTTCGGTTCAGCAGTATCCAGCGGAGGGGACTGAAACCATGAGCGGGTCAGAACGTTCCGTGTTGTGGGTGGCAATTCTTGCCTCGTTCGTGGCCTTTCTCGACGGCTCCATCGTCAATGTCGCCCTCCCGGCGATCGCCAGTGAACTGGGCGGGGGAATCACCACCCAGCAGTGGGTGCTCGACGGCTATCTGCTCACCCTGGGTTCGTTGATCATGGTGGCGGGCAGTTTATCCGATATCTTCGGGCGGGTGCGGATGCTCCGCTTCGCACTCATCTTCTTCGGCGCTGCGTCACTCCTCTGTGCCGTGGCCCCCAGCACCGGCGTCCTGTTGACCGCACGTCTACTTCAGGGAGCTGCGGCCGCACTGCTGGTACCCAGCTCGTTGGCGCTGATCACTTCCACTTTCGCTGAAGAACCCAGGGCGCGGGCCATCGGACAATGGACGGCCTGGACGGGGACCGCTTTCGTCGCAGGGCCCCTGTTGGGCGGACTGTTGGTGGATGCTGTTTCATGGCGGCTGGTTTTCGCCATCAACGTGCTCCCGATCGCCGTCACCCTGGTCCTACTACTCAAGCTCCACGAGCCGGCGAAACCCTCGGCGCGGACGCCGATCGATGTTCTCGGCGCGTTGCTGGCGGCTCTGGGGCTGGGGGGGACGGTCTTTGCCTTGATCTTCCAGGACGGGCGGGGGTGGGCAGCTCCGTTGGTTTCCCTGCCGCTTGCTGGGGGATTGGCCTGTCTGGGCGCCTACATGTGGAGGCAGAAAACGGCACGGCACCCGATGATGCCCCTTCACTTGTTTCGGGAGCGGAACTTCGGCATCGGAAACCTGGCCACCGCGGCGTTCTACGCGGGGATCACGCTGGGGACGTTCATCATCCCGATCTTCTTGCAGGAGACGGCAGGGTTCACCGCATTTTCAGCGGGTATGGCCACCATCCCGTTGACCTTGATGTCCTTGGCACTCTCCGCACTCTTCGGGACCTTTGCTGGTCGATACGGGCCCAGGCTATTCATGTCCGTGGGACCCGTGATCGGAGCTGCCGGCTTCCTGCTGATGCTCTCGGCAACGGAACCGCTGGACTACTGGCAGCACATTCTGCCGGGTGTCGTGCTCTTCGGGCTGGGCCTGGCGGTGACAGTCGCCCCGCTGACCGCGGCAGTCCTTGGGGCCATCGACCCGGCCCAGAGCGGTATCGGATCGGCTATCAACAACGCGGTGTCACGGGTGGCCGGTCTCCTCGCCGTTGCTGCCGTGGGCTGGTTCGCCGGTCCGGTCCTGGACTTCGCGGCCTTCCACCGGGTACTTCTGGTGGCGGCGCTGCTGATGATCGCGGCCGGTGTCGTCTCGGCGCTGGGCATCAGCAACGCACAAAACGCCAGCGGCAGGCCCGTCCCACCCGAAGCGATGGCGGCATGCCACGACCGAGTCGTCCCGGAGGGGCCGGATTTCCCCGGCATGTAAGCCTGATCGCGAGGAGACCTCGAGCACAAAAAAGACTTCCAAAAATTTCGGTGAACTTGTCTTTTCGTGCGCATTATGAGGGGTTTATTCTGAATAAACAAGGATTCAAGTCAAACACAAGGAAGTGTTGACCATGGGCCTCGCACACGAGACTGAGCGCGGATCATTCGAATCGACCGATAAGGCCCTGAAACGAAATCTGTCCTTTACGCAACTGTTGTTCCTGGGCGTCAGCGCCCAAATCGGGTCCGGGTGGCTCTTCGGGGTGTTGGCGGCCGCCGGAGTCGCCGGGCCGGCAGCCATCCTGTCCTGGATCATCGCCTCGGTCCTGGTGTTCCTGATCGCCCTGACCTATCTCGAACTCGGGGCCATGCTTCCCCGCTCCGGGGCCATCGTCAGATACACGTTCCTGAGCCACGGTGCCTTCTCCGGCTGGATCATCGGCTGGGCCTATTGGCTGTCCGTGGTCTCCATCCCGCCGATCGAGGCCGAAGCGACACTGACGTACATCGGTGGACGGTTCCCCGACACCCATTTCCTGACCACCGTGGACGGGGTGCAACTGCTCAGCTGGCCCACCGGGATCCTCAGCGGATTCGTCCTGATGTTCCTCTTCTTCGTGTTGAACTTCTTCGGGGCCCGGTTCCTGGCCGAATCCAACCGGTGGGTGACCATCTGGAAGATCGCCTTGCCGACGTTGACCTTCATCTTCCTCTTCTTCATCCTCGACGGCAGCAACTTCACCACCTATGGCGGTTTCGCCCCGTTGGGAGTTCCCCCGATCTTCCACGCCATCGCCACCACGGGCATCATCTTCTCCCTCTTGGGTTTCAGGCAGGCACTGGACTTCGGCGGGGAGGTCAGGAATCCGCAGCGCAACGTCCCTTTGGCGACCATTGGTTCCATCGCGATCCCGGCAGTGATCTACACCCTGCTGCAAGTGGCGTTCATCGGGGCCATCAACTGGAAGGACATGGGCCTCAAGGGCGGTCAATGGGACCAGTTGGTGGCCGGAGGCTGGGCGGACGGGCCGCTGTTCCATGCACTCGGCTCGGCCAACATCGCGGCGCTGGCGGCCCTGGGTACCTTCCTGCTCATCGATGCGGCCGTGTCCCCGTTGGCCACCGGGTGGGTGTATCTGGGGACCGGCGCCCGCACCGGATACGGGCTCGGGGTGTACCGGAACATCCCCAAGAAGTTCACCGAGAGCAACCGCTTCGGGATCCCCTGGGTGGCCCTGGTCGTCTCGGCCGTGGTCGGATGCGTGTTCTTCGTCCCGGCACCGAGTTGGTACCAACTGGTGGGGTTCATCAGTTCGGCGGCGGTGCTGACCTACATCATGGGCGGGGTGGGGCTACCGGTCCTGCGCAGGACCGCCGGGTCACTGAAGCGGCCCTTCCGGCTGAGGGCCTACCGGTTCTGGTCCCCGATCTCCTTCCTGGCCGCGGTGCTGATCCTGTACTGGAGCGGCTTCTCCACCCTGGCCAACGTCTTCACGGCCACATTCATCGGGCTGCCCTTCTTCACCGCCTACTATGCGTGGAAGAGCAAGTGGATCTCGGCGGTCCCGGCATTTGCGATCAGCATCATCTTCTTCGTCTTGTGGATCTGGGTGGCCACCGCCGGCGGATGGGTCCTCAGCGGGGCCCAGGCCCAGCGCCCCGGAGGCTGGCCGTTCCCGGTGTACTACGCGGTGTTCTGTGTCCTGGTGATCGCCTTCTGCGCGGCCCTGTGGTTCTTCAGCAACAAAACCGGGCGGTGCCACGTGAACGCGACCTGGTGGCTGATCTGGCTGTTGTTGGCTTCGCTGCTGGTGGGCTACCTCGGCGTCTACGGCCCCTTGGAATCACCGGTGCTGCATTTCCCCTGGGGCATGGGCGTGGAACTCCTGGTGGGCATCGTCACCTATGTCTGGGCCGTCAGATCCGGTTTCAACACCGGCGAAGTCCAGCAGATCGTCGAAGAAGCAGCCGCCCGCGGGGGAGAGGTCTCCTCCGACGGGATCTGACCGGCAAAGCCCGGGGAGGGGAGCCGCCTCTTGTACCGCCCTCGGAGGCGGCGGTGAACACGGGGACTTCGGGCCGCCTATACTAGGGTGCGTGAAAAAAGGTGCCAGCACAGCTCAGGACGACGTCGGATCGGGACTGGTGATCGTCGACAAGCCCCAGGGCTGGACGAGCCACGACGTCGTCGGCCGGACCCGCCGTCTCGCAGGGACCCGCAAGGTCGGCCACGCCGGGACCCTGGATCCCATGGCGACCGGGGTATTGGTGGTCGGGGTGAATAAGGCCACCCGTCTGCTGACCTACATCGTCGGGGCCACCAAGACGTACGAAGCCACCATCCGCCTCGGCGAGAACACCGTCACCGACGATGCCGAAGGCGAGCTGCTCCAGGCGCGCATCGCCGCGGCGGTCACCGAGGAACAGATCCACCGCGAGGTGGCCGGACTGACCGGTGACATCGAGCAGGTCCCCTCCTCCGTCAGCGCCATCAAGGTCAACGGGGAACGCTCCTATGCCAGGGTGCGCAGCGGTCAGGAAGTGGATCTTCCCTCGCGGCCGGTCACGGTCAGCCGCTTCGAGGTCCACGAGGTGCGCCGCCTGCGCGGGGGCAAGATCCAGGACGTCGACGTCACCGTCGAATGCTCCTCGGGCACCTACATCCGGGCCCTGGCCCGTGACCTCGGCGAGGACCTGGGCGTCGGGGGACACCTGACCGCACTGCGGAGGACCCGAGTGGGCCCCTACGGCATCGACGGCGCCCGGACCATGGAGCAGCTGGCCGAGGAATTCGGGATGCTTTCCCTGGATGCAGCGGCCCGGGCCCTGTTCGAAAACCGCGAACTCAGTGCCGAGGAAGCCACCGAACTGTCCTTCGGACGCCGGATCGGGCCCAATGCCCAGGACGATGCCGTCACTGCCGCCTTCTCCCCGGACGGGACCTGCGTGGCCCTGCTGAAGAACAAGGGCGGCGCCGCGAAGCCCGAGATCGTCTTCGTCACCGCCTGAGCCCGCACACCCGACCCCGCCCGCCAGCCGAAAGGTAGCAACCCACCGTGATCGTCGATGGATTCTTCATTGCCGGGGTGATCATCTGTGCGCTCTCCGTCGTGCTCAGCGTCGTCGCCACGATCCTGCGGGACCACCCGGACGACTACGCCATCATCTCCGTGGCCGCCGTGGAGGTCTTCCTCATCGTCTATGGCATCGCCGCGGCGGTCCGCCAGGCGGGCGGGGAGACGATCTCCGGTGAAGCCTGGGAGTTCTGGGGGTACGTGGCCACCGCGTTGTTCGTCCCGGTCGTGGCCTTCGCCTGGGCCATCACCGACAAGACCCGCTGGTCCAACGCCGTCCTGGCCGCCGTCGGCCTCACCGTATTCGTCATGTTGTATCGCATGGAACAGATTTGGGATGGAGCCACCCTCGTATGAATGCACCAGCCACCCAGCGCCCGAACAGCCGCCAAGCCGGGCTGGGGCGGATCATCATCGCCGTCTACGGGATCTTCGCGATCTCCTCCACGGCCCGCGCCGGCTACCAGGTCCTGACGAAGTTCGGTGAAGCGCCCCTGGCCTATGCCCTCAGTGCCGTGGCCGCCATCATCTACATCATCGCGACCATCGCCCTGGCCTCGAAGAAGCCCGGCAGCTGGAAGGTGTCCTTCCTGGCGGTGCTCATCGAGCTGATCGGGGTCATCGTGGTGGGCATCCTGTCCTTCGCGCTGCCGCAGGACTTCGCCCACCCGGCGGTCTGGTCGCACTTCGGGCAGGGGTACGGATACATCCCGTTGGTGCTGCCACTGATCGGCCTGTGGTGGCTGAACCGGCATCGTGAAGCGGAAGCCGACAGCTAGCCGAATTCAGCTTCAGGGGGCCGATCGTGAATAATGGAAAGGCGTCAGCCCGGCCACCGAACAACCGCCGCATTCCCAAGGAGCACAGTGCACTACTGGAAAGGCCTCGAATCCGTCCCCCCGGACTTCGGGCCATCCGTCGTGACCATCGGCAACTTCGATGGTGTCCACCGCGGCCACCGCGAGGTCCTGTCCACGCTGACCCGTCTGGCCGGCGAACGCAGTGCTGCCGCCGTGGCCATCAGTTTCGATCCGCATCCGGCGAAGGTGCACCGTCCCGATAGCTACCTGCCCCTGATCATGGGGTTGGCCGACCGGGTGGACTCACTGGCCGAGACCGGTCTGGACGCGGTCCTGATGGTGAACTACACGCTGGCCTTCTCCCAGGCCACCGCCGAGGAATTCGTCCAGGATGTCATCGTCGACCGGCTGCACGCCTGCGCCGTCGTCGTCGGTCATGACGTGCGGTTCGGGCGCGGGAACGCGGGGGACTTCGACACCATGGTCGAGATGGGAAGGATCCACGGATTCGACGTCATCGGCATCGACGATGTCGGTGAGACCCGCCGCTGGTCCTCCACCTGGATCCGCGAGGCCCTCACCGACGGGGACGTGGCCACCGCCAACGAGATCCTCGGTCGCGCCCACCGGATGCGCGGGGAAATCGTCCACGGGGCCGCCCGGGGGCGTGAACTCGGGTTTCCGACGGCGAACCTGTCCACCGACGCCTCGGGGATCATCCCCGCCGACGGGGTCTATGCCGGCTGGCTCGTCGACGAGGCGGGCATGCGGTGGCCTGCCGCCATTTCCGTCGGGTCGAACCCGACCTTCGAAGGGGTGAGCCGGCAGGTCGAGGCCCATGTCATCGACCGTCCCGATGAAGAGGTCGGGGACTTCGATCTCTACGGCCAGCAATCCGTCGTCGAATTCGTGGCCCGGTTGCGACCGATGGTCGCCTACCACGGCATCGAGGCGTTGATTGAGCAGATGAACGAGGACGTCGAGTTGGCCCGCGGGGTCCTGGAACATGACCGGGCCGGCGCCTGAGCGCGAGCCCGTCGAACCGGTGACCCGGCCCGCACCGGACGCCCCGCTTCCCAATCTTCCTGCCGGCGGGCCGGCCATCGAAGCCTCCCGCCGCCGGTCCTTCGGCGCCGCCTTCGCCCACGGGGGAGGGCTCTATGATGCCGTTCGCCCGGGTTACCCCGCGGAGGTCGTTGACTTCCTGCTCCCCGCCGGGGCCCGCGACGCAGTGGACCTGGGGGCGGGGACCGGCATCCTCAGCAGGGAACTGGCCGCCCGGGGACTGCGTACGACCGCGGTGGACCCCTCGGAGGACATGCTCGCCCAATTGCGGCTGAAATCCTCATCGATCACCACCGTGCTGGCCACCGCCGAGCAGACCTGCCTTCCGGCGGGATCCTTCGACGTGGCCACCGCGGCGCAGTCCTGGCATTGGGTGGACGTTCCGGCCGCCTCCGCCGAGACCGCCCGGATCCTGCGCCCTGGAGGCCGGTTGGCGCTGGTTTGGAACCAGCTGGACGTCACCGTGCCCTGGGTGCACCGGCTCAGTCGCATCATGCATGCCGGTGACGTGCACCGTCCCGGGTTCGTTCCGGAGATCGGGCCGGAATTCACCGGGTGGGAGTCGATGGGCCTGCACTGGGAGCAGACGGTGACCCCGGAACTGTTGATTGAACTGGCCAAATCACGCAGCTACTACCTGCGGGCGAAGGCACCCATCCGGGCCCGGGTCGAGGGGAACCTGGACTGGTACCTCCATGAGCATCTGGGGCACGAGCCGGGCGAAGAGCTGGGGCTGCCCTACTTCACCCACGCCTGGAGGGCCCATCGTCGGTAGTGACCGGTGATGATAGACTGGTTGGCGGTGTGCGCTGCAGTCCGCGGTTGCGTGTCATCACGCCGGAGACGGCAAATCAACTGTTCGCGGTACAACTCCAGGAGTTAATGTGGCCCTCGACGCTACTGTCAAGACCGAAATCATGAAGGCCTACGCCACCCACGAAGGCGACACGGGTTCCCCGGAGGTGCAGGTTGCTGTTCTCTCACGTCGCATTCTGGACCTGACGGAACACCTGAAGACGCATCAGCACGACCACCACACCCGCCGTGGCCTCATGGGCATGGTCGGACGTCGTCGCCGCATGCTCGGTTACCTCAAGAACACCGACATCGTCCGCTACCGTACGCTCATCGAGCGCCTCGGCCTGCGCCGCTAGTCGGTTCCACGGAAGCGGGCGGCCCCCCGCCGGGGCGCCGGCC